>JBBASN010000038.1:0-20605 GCA_040399225.1 Prochlorococcaceae cyanobacterium
GTAGCCCTCCACCCAGCTGAGGTTGTTGGTCCAGGAGGCGCCGGCCATCGAGAAGGACCCATCGCTCGCCTGCAGCGCGGTGATCGCCGCCTCCACCGCTTCGGGGGTGAGCCCATCTGGCGCGGTGTCGCTCACCTGCGACCAGAGCCGCTGTTGCTGCACCGCCTGGATCGGCGCAAAGTCGGCCTCGCCGAGACCGGTGGCTGCCAGCAGGTCGAGGTACTCACTGCCGTTGAGGGCCACGGTCCCGCCACAACCGCCCTCGGCCAGGCGCCGGTGGGCCTGGAGGAAGGCTGAGGGGAATTCGTTCATCATCACGCCGCCGTTTTCACCGTCGGCGATCTGGCTCACCAGCGGCGGGATGGAGCGGCCTGCCAACGGCACGCGGTCCAATCCCAGGGCCTGGTAGCAGGGCTGCATCTGGCCCACCAGCTTGGTGTCTGAGCCCTGGGTCTTGATCAGGGCGGTGATGGTGGCCACCTCGCCGCTGGAACTGCGGGCCTCCAGCCGGTTGGGCACCAGGGCCTGCTCGCGGCTGAGCGGTGTGCCGTCCGTGTTCTCCACGCTGTGCTCCTGCAGCAGCAGCCAGCGGTAGCCGCAGTCCCGCAGGGCCTGCACCAGCGCGAACAGGGTGTCGGGATGGTTGGGCAGGGCCATCTCCGGCAGGGAGAAGCCCCTCACCCGCTGCAGGGCCCCATCGCCGAACAGGGCGGCGAAGTGCTGCTGCCAGGCCTGGATCTGCAGCTTCAGGTCGGGGATGGGGGTGGAGGGGGCCACGGCGTGGCTCCAGAAGGTGCCCAGCCACTCCACGTGCCGCTGCATGCGGATGTCGCAGGTGAGAAAACGCAGGGCGTCGAGGATGTCGTGGCGGCCCATCTGCTCAAAGCCCCAGAGCAGATTGCCCGAGTAATCGAGCATCACCCGTGGATTGCAGCCCTCGGCGATCAGCTGGGGAAGTAGGTCAGCCAGACGCCTGTAGCACTGGGCGAAGGGCTCGGCGTTGTGGTTGTCGCCCTCAGCGGGGTGCTCAAACATCCACTGCAGATGGCTGATCAGCCCACCATCCGGCCCGGCTGGAATCGTGGGCTGGTGCATGTGCAGGGCACAGGCGAAGGCCGAGCGGATCGCCGCGGATCTCGGCTCCCATTCCCTTCTGGGGGAGGGCAGCTGGCTGCCGTGCATGAGCGCCTGGATCTCCGCCTCACGGCCGGCGATCGGTGGCAAGGCGGAATCGATCAGGGTGCCTCCCGTCGCGGGATGGGTGTGAACAGCTCTGCTCTAACTCACTGGGGAGGCGCAGCGCCCATCTGCTGCTGTATCACCCAGTTGGTGGCCGCCTTCTGGGTGTGCCAGGCCTGCAGGAGCTGTTTGGCCAGGCTGCGCAGCTGCTCGGCGTCGGTGTGGGCATCGATGGCCCGGCTGAAGCGTTCGATCTCGAATTGCTGACCAACGCTCAGTTCAATCTGGGAAGTCATCGCTCTGGATTGATGGCTGGACGCAAGGTATGGACAGGGACATGGGCCGGGCGTAACAAACGCCACCGGGATTGGCTTCTGTCAAGGTTTGCTGTTCAACCAGCCTTGCTGTTGCAACCGATCGCCGGATCAATCGGCGTCCTCCAGGTCCTGGAGCAGCAGGAGCAGGGCGATTCCCATCAGGGCCAGGGCCGTACCACTGTTCTGCTGCTGCACGGCACTGATGGTGCGTGCGGCTTGCTGGTGCTGGGCCCAGGTGAAGCGCATGGGGGAGGGTTCCAACCCGCCGTTTCTACCCAACAGCACCACACAAGCGCGGCGCCGGGGCCGTCAAGGCCAGCGCACCGTTACAAACGGTCACCGCAGGGCCCGGCAAGCAACGGGCAGTCATCCAGAACATCGCCAGGGATGGGTACTTGACAGCAGCCACGACGCCTCTTAGTACAGGTGTACCTAGGACGACGTCCATGCCTGTCTCCTCCCCCTATGCCCTGTTTCGTGCCGTCGACCTGGGCTGGCCTCCCCAGCCCAGGCCTGTGGCTTCTTCGCCCTGTCCTTTGCCCGTTCCAGAGGTGAGGGGTCGAACTGTGCCAACCCGTTACAACCTCTGCAACGGGTTGCAATCTCCATGACCCAGTCCTTCCTCTCAAGCTGCGCGGGGCCCAGCTGTCAACGGCGGTGCCGCCATGGTCAGCCTGGTGATCGGCATCCTCAGCGGGGCCTTCACCGGCTCCGGCTTCGCCCGCCAGATCAGCTTCCGCGTCGCCCCCGGTACCCTGATGGAAGGCACAGCAGCTTGCCGCATCCAGTTTCTGCCCTTCTGCTTCTGATCCCCATGCAAGCCCTGTGGAATGGCACGGTCATCGCCAGCAGCGATGACATCGTCACCGTTGAGGGCAATGCCTATTTTCCGCCGGACGCCCTTCGGCCAGAAGCCTTCCGCCCCTCCAGCCACCGCAGCGTGTGCGGCTGGAAAGGTGAGGCGCACTACTACGACGTGGTGGTGGATGGCGCGGTGAATGCCAATGCCGCCTGGTACTACCCTGAGCCCAAGGATGCTGCGGCCGAGATCAAGGGCAGGGTTGCCTTCTGGAAGGGTGTGCAGGTGTCCGCAGGCTGAGCTCAGAAGCGGGACATCGCTGCGATCTTGGCCAGCTTGTCATCATCCAGGCCCACCAGTTCATCCATCTGCAGCAGGCTGTCCTTCACCAGGCTGGCAAACACGAACAGGATGCCATCCAGCCGAAAATCGAAGCGGCCTTCCATTGTGTGGCGCTGGATGCTCAGGTAGTCGTGCAACTGCCAGAGGGTTTCGGCTGAATGCAGGGATGCCGCCTGGCTCTGCACCTGCTGCACCAGTTGCCCGACGGCGCGCTCATAGGCCCGACTGAAGGCGGAGCGGGCAACGGCCTGTTCCGTTTCCGTCCAGCCCTCGAGCATGGTGTCGATCACTGCTGCGCTCCCCACAGTTCTGTGTTGAGACGCTACCGATCTCTTCAGGGCAATGCGAGTGTTTTGTTACGTCGATGGGCCTGGGGCAGCTCAAACCAGGCCAGGCCAGGCTGCTCATGGTGTTCCCTGTGGTAGCCGAAGTGATAACAGGCCAGCAGCGAGAGCCAGCTGGGCCAGGCCAGGCTGATCGGTCCGTCGGTTCCGTGCCGGCGATGGGGCAGGTAGGTGCCCACCACGAACAGCTGCACGGAACTGAGCAGCAGCGGCAGTGTGCAACCGATCAGCACCCGCAGGCCGGCCTCCTGCCAGGGGATGGCCTGCGTCAGCCAGAGCCCAGTGGCCAGCGCTCCCCAACCAGCCAGCAACAGGGCCATCTGGAGCGGGCTGAGGTAGCCGCCCATGAAATCCACATACCAGCGCAGGGCCCCGTCGCCAGGGTCGCGATGGAAATCGGGATCGCTGGCAGAGGCGGGGCGCTGGTGGTGCAAGGCGTGATTGCGCCTGCAACGCCCATAGCCCAGAGCGCCATACAGAGCCAAGGCCAGGGCGCCCAGTTGGTGGTTCGCCCGGGGCCAGCGCGGCAGCAGCAGACCGTGCATGGCGTCGTGGGCCACGATGAACAGGCCCGTGTGCAGCAGGGTGCGGAGCAGGACCGCAGCCAGGCCAATGGGAGCGGCCAGGGTGGACAGGTCCAGCGCCAGCACGCCCCCCAGGGATGCGAACCAGAGGAGGAGGATCAGGGCCGCCAGTGCCAGACCCTGATCAGCGGCCAACCTCAACGCTGGAACTTCAGCAGTTCAGCGGGGGATGCCAGCAGGTCGATGGCTACGAAATAGATCTTGCCCTCGGGGTTGAGCAGAAAACGCCAGGCCACGTTCATGCCGATGCCGGCTCCGAACCAGGGGGTCTGCACCTTGCCGGTGACCTTGATCTGGGTGAAGTCGCCTTCGGTGGGTTCGGCGTAGCCGCGCTCGGGGAGAAGCCTGAGGTTCTGGCAATCCTCGCGGAAGAAGCGCAGAATCTTGTCGCTGCCCACGATCGGTTTCTGGAAGGGCGGCTGCAGGGCGCCGTCCTGCAGGAACAACTGGATCAGGTTGTCGAAGTCGTTGGCGTTGAGCAGATCCATGTAGCTGTTCACCGTGGGGTTGAGCACCCCCTCGATGAACACCCGCTTGCGCTGCTCCTCGGGCGTGGGCGCCACGATCGGCTCGGCCACCCGCTGACCTTCGCCCTTGGCCGGGTCGAAGCCCATGTCCACCACAAAGTTGCGCAGCAGGGTGATCTGCTGACCCTGCTCCACCCCCTTCACCGAGCTCAGCACCGAGGCCGCGTTGGAGGACAGTTGGTAGCCCTCGGGGATCGGCGCCACCAGGCCGGCGGCCATCCATTCACCCAGCTGATACCAGAACCCCAGCTTGATGTTCACCGACCACAGCGCATAGGTGCGGCCGATCGGTGTGTCGCTGCGGTTGGCCAGGTCGCACATCACCTGGCTCTGCTGGGCGAAGTCCATCGCCTTGATCTGGTTGAGCACCGGCTCGGCGAACTGCATCCGCGCGGCGCCGGGAGCGGCCACGGTGATCGTGTTGCCCATCTCCAGGTAGGCGTACCAGATCAGGGCCAGTTGGTCCTCAGCGCTGAGCAGACGGAAGCGTGCCGTGATTGCGGGCACCACGTCCGCCGAGAGGGTGTCAGGAAAGATCTGGGCAGCCTTCTCAAGCGTGAACATCGGCGAATGTTTAAGGATCTTTACAGATCTTAGGCGATGGTCGGGCAGGGCTGGTTGCGCAGTGATTAAATCTCCCGCTTTTGCTGCGGATCGCAGCTGGAGGCGCGCACCCGCTTCACGGCAATGCCTGCCTCCGCGGCGGTCACGCCGGCCAGCAGCAGGAGCCCTGCCAGGCCCACCAGCTGGTTCGGCCCCAGGCTGGCGGGATCCGCATCGCGGCCCAGCACGGCGCCGGCGGCAAACCAGGCAGTGGCCAGGGCGCTGGTGAGCCAGTAGGCCTTCCAGCGGCGCTGGTAGAGATAGCCGGCTCCCAGGCCGGGCAGCACATTCAGCAGCACCGCCACCCAGCCGGCCGAGGCCGCCAGGATCTGTTCACGGGTTGGCGACATGGGCATGAACTCATCAGCTGTTGCCAATGTGGCGCGTCTGCTGTTCAGCGGTTGAGGCGCTGCATCTGCCAGGTCACCAGCGTGCCCAGGGGACTCCACAGCAGGTAGGGAACCAGCAGCAATGCCGCCAGCGGCACCTGGCGGGCCAGCACCACGGCCAGGGCCATCCCCCAGAGCCAGCCGCCGAAGCCGATCCAGGTGCCGGCCGCCAGTCGCCGGGTGCGACAGATCACCAGCGTGTAGCTCTGCACTAGCAGCAGCAGGCCCAGATAACCCAGCATCAGGGTCCAGCTGCCGCTGCCCCGCCAGCTCAGCAGCGCCGACCCCCAGAAACAGGCGTAGATGCTGATCCAGATCAGCGGGATCATCCGTTCAAAGGTGAGCCAGGCCGGCCGCCGCAGGCGTAGGAACCAGGCGAAGTCCTCGCGGCTGGGGTTGAGCAGCAGTCCCACCGCCACCATCACCAGCACGATCGTCACAGCGGCGAACATGCGCAACCGGTTTAGGGCCTCTGCAGCCTGACCCATCTCTGCCCGGTCCGCCCAGCTCCGGTAGGGTCGACCTCTCGACGACTGGCGGCCATGGACAGGACCCTCAGGGGCGTTGCCTACGTGAGTGTGTGGGTGCTGTTCTGGGGCACAGCCTCTTCCCTGGCCGATTTCGTGCTGCTGGAGCGGGAGGCCTACACCGCCGGCAGCGACGGTCAGGCGATCACCTTTGCCTCCTACGGCGTGGCCTCGCTGGTGCTGGCCGTGCGGCCCGCCGGTCGCTTCCTCAAGAATGAGAAACCCTGAATGTCCTCTCCTGGATTGAGCAGATATGCTCATTCTTTCAGGTGGAGCCTTTTTTCTGTAGCGATCATTACTGTTCGCCCATGACAAATCTTCCTTTCGGCATGCTGCTCCCTTGACGTGATCGACCGGCCAAATCGACAGTTGCCTGAGACCACGCGCTGAGAACGGGCATGACCACACTCGAGAGACCCCTGGAGGCAAATTCTGCTCTACACCTAGCCGAGCAGTACATCGCCCTGCGCGACGAGCGGGCACCTTATCGCGGCAAGTGGCTGATCTGCGTTGATTGCGAGGGGCATTTCTGGGCGCTCCACGATGCGGCGAAGGAAGCGGATCAATCAACAGTGGTGCAGGAACGCCAGTTTCCGGCCCGTGATGATGCCTCGCGGTTCATGCGCCATCTGATGCTGCATGGCTGGTCGATCTACGGCCAGAGCCCAGGCGACATTCTGGATCAACTCTGGTAGCAACTGCTACCGGTTGGTCTTCGGCTGGTCCCTACTGTTCTGCCGGTTTCGCTTTTTTACGGTGACATCTGCCACGTCTCTGCGTTCTCTCAAGTCGACAGATGCGCCTCGGCTCAGTCCGGATTTGGCGACGCAGATCAGCGGACATCTGGCTGGATGTGCCTGCACCGATTGTCTCCAACCGTGCAGCAGCCATGAGTCGTTCCTGGCGGATATGCCCCAGGAGCCTGAAGCTGTGATGGATGATCTGTGGCGGATGGGGCTTGTGAATCCCGCCGCAGTACCCATTGCCGAGGCGATCTCATCGGCAGAGCTGCGCCAGGCCCTGTTCTTTCGCCATGCCTCCTGCGGCAATCCCCAGGTGGAAACCCTGCTGCGCGAGCTGGCCGCCGAGGCTGGTGGCCTTGATCAGGCTTTCGCAGCAGCCTTTGGCCCCCAGGCCGGCCGCTTCTTCAGCAAGGTGAGCAGCTCCAGTCCCCTGGGCAGGCGCACCTTTCTCAAGGGGCTGGCGGCCGGGGCAGCCCTGGTCACCCTTACAAACTGCGGCGTGAAAAAGGAGGAAGCCGGCGGCGGTACTGGGGCGATCGGTGATCTGGAGAAGAAGTCGCTCAAGGTGGGTTTCATTCCCATCACCTGCGCCACTCCGATCATCATGGCCAAGCCGATGGGCTTCTACGAGCGCTACGGCATGAACGTGGAAGTGGTGAAAATGCCCAGCTGGGGAGCCGTGCGTGATTCGGCTATCGCCGGTGAGCTCGATGCCTACCACATGCTGGCGCCGATGCCCATCGCCATGACCCTGGGCCTCGGCACAGCTCCCTTCAGTGTGAAGTTGGCGAGCATTGAGAACATCAATGGCCAGGCGATCACCGTTGCCAAGCGTCACGCCGGCAAGGTGAAGGAGCCCAAAGATTTCAAGGGTTTTGTGATCGGGGTGCCTTTCCCCTTCTCAATGCACAACCTGTTGCTGCGTTACTACCTGGCCCAGGGCGGCTTGAATCCCGATACTGACGTGCAGATCCGTCCTGTCCCCCCGCCGCACCGCATCGCCCAGTTGGTGGCTGGAGATCTCGACGCCATGCTCATGCCCGATCCTTTCAACCAGCGGGCCGTGTATGAGGATGCCGGCTTCATTCATCTGCTCACTAAGGAGCTCTGGAATGGTCACCCCTGCTGCGCCTTCGCCACTGGAGAGCCCTGGATCCAGGAGCACCCCAATACCTTCCGAGCCCTGAATAAGTCGATTATCGATGCCGCCAATTATGCGCACAAACAGGAAAATCGGGTGGAGATCGCCAAAGCCATCTCCGGTCGCGCCTATCTAAACCAGCCACCTGAAGTGGTGGAGGCCGTGCTCACCGGCAAGTTTGAGAATGGTCTTGGCGAGAGCTTCAATGTGCCCGATCGGATTGATTTCAATCCCTATCCCTGGCAGAGCTTCGCCAGCTGGATCCAGTCCCAGCTTGTGCGCTGGGATCTCGGCAAGGCCGCAAGTGCTATTCAGGCCGGAGATTTTGATGCCAACAGTGCCTCGATCTTCCTCACCACTGAAGCCCAGGAGCTTGAGCGATCCATGGGCCTGAATCCGCCCTCTCAAACCTCCAGGGTGGAAATGCTGGCCTTCGACACCTTCAATCCCAAGGACCCGATGAAGTACATCGCCGAACAGAAGAAGCGCGATGGCATCTGAAGCATGGCTCTGATCAGCTTCTATTGATTGGCCGTCACGATCGAGATATTGCTTACTTCTAATTCTATCTGTTTTCTTTCCCATGCTTGAAAACAGGCTCTCAAAGCCTCTTGCGATTGCCATTTCTTGTCTCAGCATTTTGCTTGCCCTGATTGTGTGGCAGATTCTTGCCAGCCAGGGTTGGCTGGGCAAGAATTTCCCGGGCTCGCTCAAAACATTGCAAGAGCTGGTCTGGTGGCTCTCCGACCCGTTCTTCAATAATGGTCCAAATGACCTGGGTATCGGTACAAATTTGCTGATCAGTCTGCGCCGCGTGCTGATTGGTTATGGCTTGGCTGTGTTGGTGGCGGTGCCCCTCGGCCTGCTGGTGGGCGTCTCCCGGATTGCCGAGTCGTCGGTGAATCCCTTCGTTCAGCTGTTGAAGCCCGTTTCGCCTTTGGCCTGGTTGCCGATCGGCCTTTTTGTTTTCCGAGATTCGGAACTCACCGGCATCTTCGTGATCTTCATCTCCAGCGTTTGGCCCACACTCATCAACACTGCTTTTGGGGTGTCTTCGATCAACCCCGACTTTCTGAAGGTGTCGCGCTCCCTCGGTGCATCCAAGTTCCGCACCATCCTTAAGGTTGTACTCCCTGCTGTCATGCCGAACATCCTTGCAGGTATGCGTATCTCAATGGGTACTGCCTGGCTTGTAATCGTGGCTGCAGAAATGTTGTTGGGCAGTGGAATCGGCTATTTTATCTGGAATGAGTGGAATAACCTGTCATTGCCGAACATTTTCGCTGCCATTATTGTGATCGGTATGGCTGGTTTGCTGCTTGATCAGATCTTTGGCTGGTTGCAGAAACGCTTCGATTACCAAACCTGAATACGTTTCCTTTGCTTCTCACTCGTTCGATTATCACTGGATTCAATGCCACCCACAATGGTTTCACCTCCAGCCACCGTCTCTGCTGTTCGTCGCTTCCCTGAAGCACAGGTGGCTGTTGAAGGTGTCAGCAAGGTCTTTCAGGCTGAGAGAAGCCTGTTCTCCCGTCTCCGCTCCAAGCCAGTTGATCGCTATGTGGCCCTGGAGGATGTGAACCTTGCAATCAACAAGAACACCTTTGTCTCGATCATTGGTCCATCAGGTTGCGGTAAATCCACTCTGCTCAACCTGATCGCTGGTCTCGATCGCCCCAGCAGCGGTCAGATCCTGATGGAAGGCGAGCGCATTAAGGGTCCTGGTCCCGATCGGGGCATCATCTTTCAGAACTACGCCTTGATGCCCTGGCTCACGGCGTTGGGAAACGTGGAGTATGCCGTGGAAACGGCGTGTCCCGAGCTCAGCCGTGGTCAGGCCAAGGAACGGGCCCGCCACTACCTGACGATGGTGGGGCTGGAGCGTGCCACGCATCGCTACCCCAAGGAGATCTCAGGGGGCATGAAGCAGCGGGTGGCCATTGCCCGCGCTCTGTCCATCAACCCCAACATCCTGTTGATGGACGAGCCCTTCGGTGCCTTGGATGCTCTCACCAGGGCGTATCTGCAGGAGGAGGTGCTGCGGATCTGGGAAAACAACCGGATCACCGTGGTGCTGATCACCCACAGCATCGAGGAGGCGCTGTTGTTGTCTGATCAGATCGTGCTGATGTCCCGCGGCCCGGCGGCCACGATCGCCGATGTGATTGACGTGCCAGCGGTCCGCCCCCGCCAGCGCAGCGTGATTGAGCAACACCCTGACTTTCTGGCAATCAAGTTGCGCCTTGAAGAGCACCTGCTCAACGAAACCCGGGCGGTGGAGGAGCGCGCCTGAGGGCGCTGTCTTTCCACGCTGGCCTTTGAGCCACGGATCCATTCTTTTTTATTTCTTTCTCAAAGTTCCTGATCATGAGCCTCTCTCCCCTGAGCACCACCCTGCTGGCCGCCAAGCGCAGCAAGGGCATCACCTTCGCGGCCCTGGAAAGCCTGCTCGGTCACGATGAGGTGTGGATCGCCAGCCTGTTCTATGGCCAGTCCACCGCCTCGGCCGAGGAGGCCGACAAACTGGTTGACGTGCTGGGTCTTGATCCTGCTCTTAAGGCTGAGCTGATGACGCCGCCGGTGAAGGGTTGCCTCGACCCAGTGATTCCCACCGATCCCCTGATCTATCGCTTTTACGAGATCATGCAGGTGTATGGCCTGCCACTCAAAGATGTGATTCAGGAGAAGTTTGGCGACGGCATCATGAGCGCCATCGACTTCACCATGGATGTCGACAAAGTGGAGGACCCGGCCGGCAATCGGGTGAAAGTCACGATGTGCGGCAAGTTTCTTCCCTACAAGAAGTGGTGATCACCGCCAGCACCGCGTCGCCATAGCGCTCCAGCTTGGCGGCGCCGATGCCGCTCACCTGGGCCAGGGCATCCAGGTTGGGCGGCTGGCGTGCCGCCAGCTCCACCAGGGTGCGGTCGTGGAACACCACGTACGGCGGCACCCCCTGCAGCCGGGCCTGCTCGCGCCGCCACTCCTTCAGCCGGGCCAGCAGGGGGCCGTCCACCTCACCATCCACCGCCAGGGCGGCGCTCTCCGCCATGCTCCGCTTCTTCTCCCGTCGCGGGGCCGGCAGCGCCAGCTCCAGCCGTTGTTCTCCCCGCAACAGCGGCCGCACCCGCTCCTCCGCGCCGAAGCAGAGGCCCCCCCGGTTCTCCGCCGGGGCCTGCAGCACCTCCCGGCTGAGCAGCTGGCGCACCAGGGCCCGCCACTGGCCCCTGTCGAGTTCCCGGCCGATGCCGTACACACTCAGCTGGTCGTGGCCCAGCTGGCGGATCTTCTCGGTGCTGCCCCCCAGCAGCACGTCCACCACGTGGGCGGCGCCGAAGCGCTGGCCGGTGCGGTACACCGCCGAGAGCAATTTCTGCACCGGCAACGACACGTCCACCAACGCCTGCGGCTCCAGGCAGCCATCGCAGTTGCCGCAAGGCTCCGCCAGCTCCTCGCCGAAATGGCGCAGCAACACCTGGCGGCGGCAGCCCGAGGCCTCGGTGAAGCCGATCAGGGTGTCCAGTTTTCCCCGCTCGATCCGCTTCTGCTCCTCGCTGGCCGTGGAGTCGTCGATGAAGCGGCGCAGCTGGGGGATGTCCCCAGGACCGTGCACCATCCAGGCCACGGCCGGCAGGCCGTCTCGGCCGGCGCGGCCGGTCTCCTGGTAGTAGGCCTCCAGGCTCTTGGGCAGATCCACGTGGGCGACGAAGCGCACGTCCGGCTTGTCGATGCCCATGCCGAAGGCGATCGTGGCCACCACCACCACCGCCGCGTCCTGGCGGAAGCGCTGCAGTGCGCGGCTGCGCTGCTCCGCGGTCAGCCCCGCGTGATAGGCGATGGCGTCGTAGCCGGCCCCCTGCAGTTCCCTGGCGAGCTGATCCACCCGGCTGCGGGAGCGGGCATACACGATTCCCGCCTCCTGGCGGTGTTCGGTCAGGAAGGCGAGCAACTGGCGGCTGGGCTGGTCCTTGGCCCGCAGCAGGTAGCGGATGTTGGGCCGGTCGAAGCTGGCCAGGAACACCTGGCCGTCCTTCAGCCGCAACCGCTCCACGATCTCCGTGCGGGTGCGCGGATCGGCCGTGGCCGTGAGCGCCAGCCGGGGCACCAGGGGAAAGCGCTCCGCCAGCAGCCCCAACTGGATGTACTCCGGCCGGAAGTCGTGGCCCCACTGCGACACGCAGTGGGCCTCGTCGATGGCGAACAGGGCGAGGGGCTGCGGGCCAGGCAGGGCCGCCAGCCGCTCCAGCAGGTCGCCCCCCAGCAGCCGCTCCGGCGACACATAGAGGAGCTGCAGGGTTCCGGCCTGCAGCTGCCGCCACACCGCCGCCGTCTCCCTGGCCTCCAGGCCCGAATGCAGGGCTGCCGCTGCCACCCCCAGCTGCAGCAGGGCCTCCACCTGATCCTGCATCAGGGCGATCAGCGGTGACACCACCACCGCCAGCCCCGGGCGGCACAGGGCCGGCACCTGATAGCAGAGCGACTTGCCGCCACCGGTGGGCATCAACACCAGGCCTGATCCACCGCCGATCACGTGGCGCACGATCGCCTCCTGGGGACCGCGGAAGGCCCCGTAGCCGAACACCTGGCGCAGCACGGCCAGGTGTTCGGCGGGGGCAGGCACGGGTGGGCTGGTCACGCCGCGATGGCTGGCACGAAGACCCCCCACAATGGCGCCAACCGGTGCACGCCGATGTCCAGTTCCGCCCCCCGCACGGCGATCGCCTGGGGCTTCCTCAGCCCGGGCCTGCTCCTGCTCGGGCTCTCGGTGCTGATCCCCGCGGCCATGGCCCTGGTGATCAGCTTCACCCAGAGCGGCCTCGATGTGAGCGAACCGCTGCGCTTCATCGGCCTGGCCAACATCCGCCGCCTGCTGGCCGACCCGATGTTCGCCCGGGTGAGCTTCACCACCTTTCTCTATCTGCTGGGCGTGGTGCCCCCCATGGTGCTGGGCTCCCTGGCTCTGGCGGTGCTGGTGAACCGCAAACTGCCCGGCATTCACTGGTTCCGCGGTGCCCTCTATACGCCGGTGCTGGTGTCGATCGTGGTGGCGGCCATCGCCTTCCGCTGGCTCTACGCCGAAAACGGCCTGGTGAATGGCTGGCTGGTGGCCCTGCTGGGCGATCGCTTCAGCCCGATCGGCTTCCTCACCTCGCCCCTGCTGGCCCTGCCCTCGGTGATGCTCGTCACCCTCTGGAAGGGCCTGGGGTACTACATGGTGATCTTCCTGGCAGGGTTGCAGGGGATCTCCCCCGACCTCTACGAGGCCGCCGCCCTCGACGGCAGCGAGGGCTGGCGCAAACACCTCGATATCACCCTGCCCCTGCTGCGGCCCTATCTCACCCTGGTGGCCGTGATTTCCGCGATCGCCTCCACCAAGGTGTTCGAGGAGGTGTTCCTGATGACCCAGGGCGGCCCGGCCGATGCCACCCGCACGGTGGTGTACTACGTGTACGACCAGGCCTTCGCCGAACTGGAGATCAGCTACGCCTGCACCGTGGGCCTGGCCCTGTTTCTGGCGGTGTTGCTGCTCAGCCTGTTGCGCTATGCCTTCGCCGGCGACAAAGGCTTCAGTTGAACTGTCCAGGCGAACAGGGACGCTCCTGGGTTCCACCTAACCTTGCCCCTTGGCCGCCGCCGTGCCGGGACTGTCCATGGTTGAGATTCCAGCCCCGTCCGCTGTTGACCCCACGGCCGGACCCTCCGCCCCGGCGGTGATCGGGGTGGTGGGTGGCGGGCAGCTCGCCTGGATGCTGGCCTCGGCCGCCCGGGAGCTGGATCTGCCAGTGGTGGTGCAGACGCCCCGGCCCGACGATCCCGCCACCAGTCTGGCCAGCGCAGTGGTGCAGGCCCCCCTGCACGATCTGCAGGCCACCCGCGACCTGGCGCGGCGCTGCACGGCAGTGACCTTCGAGAATGAGTGGATCGACCTGGATGGGTTGGCCCAGCTGGCCGCCGAGGGGGTGGCCTTTCTGCCCTCCCTGGCGGCCCTGCAGCCCCTGGTGAGCAAACACCGCCAACGCCAGCTCCTGCAGCGCCTCGGCATTCCCAGCCCCCGCTGGATGCTGCTGGCCGATCTGCCCTGCCTGCAGCCATGCCTGCCTTCGACGGAGGTTCAGCCGGCCCCGCCGCCAGCCGGGGCTGCCGGCCCGCCGAGCCTGCCTCCTGGATGGACCTTCCCGCTGATGGCCAAGGCCGCCACCGGCGGCTACGACGGCAAGGGCACCCGGCTCATCACCGGCAGCGACGACCTGCAGCGGCTGCTGGACGAGGTGAACCCGCAGCTGTGGTTGCTGGAGGCCTTTGTGGCCTTCAAGCTGGAGCTCTCCCAGCTCGTGTGCCGGGACCGCAGCGGCAGGGTGGTCTGCTATCCCCTGGTGCAGACCCAGCAGCACCGGCAGGTGTGTGACTGGGTGCTGACCCCTGCGGCCGTGCCCCACGCCGTGCAGGCCTTTGCCCGCAACATGGCGGTTTCCCTGCTCACGGCCATCGATTACGTGGGCGTGCTCTCGATCGAATTGTTCTATGGGCCCGATGGCCTGCAGGTGAATGAGATCGCGCCCCGCACCCACAACTCCGGCCACGTCACCATCGAGGCCTGCCGCACCAGTCAGTTTGCCCAGCAGGCCCGCATTGTGGCCGGCCTGCCCCTCGGCGATGCGCACCTCCAGGTGCCGGGTGCCCTGATGGTGAACCTGCTCGGCTTTGAGCACGCCAGCCACGACTACGCCGAGCAACGCGGCCAGCTGGCGGCCCTGCCTGGCGCCAGGGTGCACTGGTACGGCAAGCAGGAGGCCAGTCCAGGGCGCAAGCTGGGCCATGTCACCCTGCTGCTCGACGCGCCCTCCGCCGAGCAGCGGCAGGCCCAGGCCAGCAAGCGACTGGCTGCCGTGCGCGCGATCTGGCCCCTTCCGCCGGAATCGAGCCAGCAGCCGTAAGCTGGTGGCGGACTGCTGTGTTGGTGACTGCCTTCTACAGTTTTCTGATCTGACTCCCCTTTCGACATGGGGGTCTGCAGCGGAAGCAAAGTAGGCCGGCCTTTGAGCTGGAAACGGCGCCCCGCCCTTGACCCCCTTCTGGTTCCACCAGGTCGAACACTGGGGCAAGACGGCACGGTGGTCCACCCATTTCCCCCCAGCTGCCGGCGTGGGCTGGCGATTGCCGAGGCTCCCCTCTGCCATGGTTGCTTCCCAAAACCCCCTGGCCGGCTCGGCCCAGCTGCTAATCCTGCCGGATCCGTTGCTCCTGGCTCTGGTGCCGCTGCTTGAGCGTGCACCTGCCGGCCTGTTCCCCCGGGCGCGCCGCCTTTACTTCGACAAATACCCCCTGGAGGGGCATCCGCAGGAGTTGGATCAGGCTGCCACCCCCGCTGCATTCCGCACCTTCGTGCTGCGCGAGACCCTCAGCCAGCCAGATCCTCCGGAGCGGCCTGCCGCCAGGGCAGCAGCTCCGGCCCCCAAGCTGCATGAGTTGGCCCTGGTGCACTGGCATGCGCTGAACCAGGCTCCCCGTCAGGACGTGCTCGACTACCTGCGCCAGCGCTGGCAGCTGGAGCCCGCCAGTCTGGAGGCGATGGAGGAGAGCTGGTTCCGCGAGGGCGGGGCCTGGGTGCGCGTCACCCTCCCAGGAGCTGATCCAGCTCCCGTTGAAGCTGATCCCGAGTCCACGCCGTAACCACGAACACCTCCTGGGCGCTGCCTCCCCGGCGGGCCAGCAGTTTGTGGCCACCGCTGATCGGTGTAGAGATCCGCAGCCGCAGTCCTGGGCTGCGGCCCCGCACCCGGCTGATCACCGCCGGGGTCACCGTATCGACGCCCGGCAGTGCTGCCAGCCGCTTCAACAGGGGGATCAGTCCCTCCAGATAGGTGCTGTGGGTGACCACCAGTCGTCCCATCAGTCGGGCTGCAATGGCGCCATGGTGAGGCCCTCGGCCGCGAGCTGCTGGTGGTAGAGCTCCGCCTGCTCCTGGGGGCCACACCACACCACGGCCGAGCCCTCGCCGTCGATGCGCTGGGCCAGCTCCCAGGCCTTGTCCGGTTGCATCCCCGGGATGTAGCGCACTAGGCACTCCACCACGTGCTGAAAGGTGTTCACGTCGTCATCCAGCACCACCACCCTGAAGTTGGGGTAGGGCGCTCGGATCCGCTGGCTCTTCTGCAGGACCTGCGGCGCGCTGGCGGCCATTCCCACCCTGCTCATGGTGCGTCCCATTCGAATTCAACGCCTGGCATCGAGCCTAAGTACAGTGCCGCCATAGCTTTTCTCTGCTCCCATGCTGATCACCCTGGGTTGGGCCTCTCTGGCTGCTCTGTTCAGCTTCTCGATCGCCATGGTGGTGTGGGGTCGTCACGGCGACGGCAGCATCAACTTCTGAGCCCACCCCAGTTGATCCGGGCTCTGTGGACACGATCACAGCCACCCCCCTGTTCACAGCAAACCAGCTGCTGGGTGCCGTAGCCGCAGCCCTGCTGCTGTTCGTGAGCGGCGGTGTGATCTATCTCTCCGCCGTGGAATGGCGCGATCGGCGCCGTCGTGCCAGAGCGGACACCTCATCCCGGACCGGCCGCAGCAAGTGAGCGCAGCAGCCGTTCAGCCCCCACTGGCCGACTGGTCCTGGCGTGAAGCGGGGGAGCTGTTGGTCAGTCCCCCCGCTGACGAGCTGGCCATTCCCTACCGGCAGCTCGCTGCCGACGAGTTGCTGGACCGGATCGTGGCGCTGCAGCCTCCGGCCCAGCCGAATTCCGGGTTGGCCCTTGCCCTTCTGGAGCACCCCTGGCAGGGCGCCGATCTCCAGCTGCTGCGCAGCAGGGCCGACGGCCTGCGCCGCCGCCTGGTGGGGGACACGGTCACCTACGTGGTGAACCGCAATCTCAATGCCTCCAACATCTGCGTTCAGCGCTGTACGTTCTGCGCCTTCCGCCGCGACGCCGATCAACCAGGCGCCTACTGGCTCTCCACACCGGAGCTGCAGGCGCGAGCCCGCCAGGCCCAGGCCGCCGGGGCCACCGAACTGTGTGTCCAGGGCGGACTCAACCCCCTCGCCCGCGTGAACGGGAGCCATCTCGCCTATGCGGAGCAGCTGCTCGAGGCCTTGCAGCAGGCTGCGCCCGGCATCCACCTGCACGCCTTCTCCCCCCAGGAGCTGCTGTTCTTTGCCGAGCGGGATGGGCTGCAGCTCGAGATCGTGCTGCAGCGCCTGCAGCGGGCTGGTCTGGGGTCGGTCCCTGGCACCGCCGCTGAGGTGCTGTCCGAGCGACTGCGCCGCCGCCTCTGTCCCGAAAAACTGAGCGCCCGGGCCTGGGTGGCGGTGATGCTGGAGGTGCATCGCGCAGGACTGGCCAGCACCAGCACCCTGATGGCCGGCCACATCGAGCAGCCCGCCGATCAGGCGGCCCACCTGCTCACCCTGGTGGCGATTCAGGCCCGGGCCCGCCGCGCGGGCTGGCCGGGCTTCAGCGAGTTCGTGCTGCTGCCGTTCATCGGTGAGGCGGCTCCTGCCGTCCTGCGTCAGCAGGTGGGCCGCGACCAACCCGACCAGCTGGCCATGCTGCGGCTCACGGCCCTGGCCCGGCTGCTGCTGGGGGCCTGGATCCCGGCCCACCAACCCAGCTGGGTGAAACTGGGCCTCCACGGGGCCACGGAAGCCCTCACCTGGGGCTGCAATGATCTGGGCGGAACCCTGATGGAGGAGCACATCACCACCATGGCCGGAGCCCGGGGAGGCACGTCGCAGTCCCCGGCCGATCTGCGTCGTGCCGCCGCTCGGCTGCACCGCCCGGTGCGCCAGCGCACCACCCTCTACGGCTGGGTCTGATGCCTCTCCGCCTTCTCCCCCGCCGCCCAGCCAGCGCCCCATCGGGGACTCCCCCCAAGCCCTGGACGCGCCGCCTGCCCCTGCGCTGCACCCTGCTGGCCACGGCGGCACTGCTGGCGCTGCCCACGGCGCTGCTGCTGCGCCTGCCCAGGCCCCGCGCCGAGGGCCTGGGTCGCCTGCTGCCCCATGCCGCCCTGCTGCAGAGTTTCCCCGGGGCCCCGGAGCGGTCCGCGCCCCAGCTCTGGCAGCAGCGCCTGCCCGGTGCCCTCGCCGACCAGTTCTGGCGTCAGCAGCGGCAGCTGTGGTGGCAGCTCTGGGGCCAGGACGGCAGCCTGGGCGCCTACCTGGTGATGCCCACCCCGCGCCCGATCCGGATCGGTGCCCAGCGCCGACCCCCCAACAGCGTTGAGGTGGATGGGCTGCTGGTGGTGGCAGCCAACCCGCTGTCGCTCAATCTGCTCAGCCAGAAGCTGCGCACGGCGCCGCGCCAGCAACGGGGCCTGCAGCAGCGCTGCCTGGAGCTGCTGGAGAGCCGGCAATCGGCCTACTGGAGCCTGGACGGGCTCAACGCCATGGCGGGGGCCCTGGCACCCCTGCTGCAGGCCTTCCAGGAAGGCTGTGTGGAGCTGCAACTGGCCGATGGCGCCCTTCAGTTCGAGGGAGAAGCCGCCGCCATTGCCGGCCTGCTGGGGCCGGTCGCACCGGCCGCCAGCCCAGGCAACCCAACCCCGTCCCTGGGACCAAGCAACCTGCCCCAGCCCCTGCCCAGCAGTCTGCTGCTGCAGGTGAGTGGAGGCTCCCTGCAGCCGCTGTTGGCTGGATTGCTGAGCCGGGAGCTGATCCGCGAACCGCTGATCACGGCCTACGGCCTCAGCGACGCTGACATCAAGCTGCTCAAGGACAGCCCCTTCCAGCTCAGCCTGCGGCCGCTGGCCAGCGGCCCCTTCCAGGCCGGTCTCGAACTGGTGCTCGCCCCCCGCGGAGACCGCCGCCAGTGGACCCGCATGCTCGATGGCATCTCCGAGCGGCTCTTCGAGCGGGGCCTGCAGACTGTCGCCGAGACCGCCACCAGCTGGCGCGATGGCGATGAGCGCATCGTGGGGGGCTGGCGCTGGTTGCCCAACACCGGCAAACAGCCCCTGCTGCAGCTGTTCCTGGGCCCGGAGCCCCCACCGTTCCGCACGTCCCTGGCCAGGCCAGAGCAGTGGCAGGCCCTGCCCACCCTGCAGCTGCAGGCTCGCCCTGGGGCGCTGGCGGATGCGGCCCTGCTGCCCCTGCAGCTGCCGATGCCTCTGCAGCAGGCCGATCAGCTGGAGCTGCTGGCGGAGTCCCCCGGCAGCAGCAAGGATGGTCCCAGCAGGCTGGTGGGCCGGCTGGCGATCAAGCCCCGGCCGTCGGTTCCCCGGCAGCCGCTGCCGGCTCCCCGTCCTGCGCAGGCTCCCCTGCCTCTGGCTCCTTAGCGACAGCCTCCTCACCCCCTTCCGTCGCCGCCTGTTGACGCTCGCGCTTGCGCCGCTCAGCCGCCACCGTTTCCTCCATCAGTTCCACCGCCTGGGCCATCTTTTCGAGATTGCCCGCGTAGAGGCTCAGGTCCTTGTCCAGTCGGTCGCGCAGCAGCCCCATGGCCTCGCCCAGGTCGTGGGCAGAGCGGCGCAGGTTGGCAGGATCCATGCCGTCGGCACCCTGGGCCTGCTCCAGCAGGCTCAACAGACCCACCGCCACCAGGCGCGAGTAGTGGAAGTCCGGGCGGCGGATGTTGGCCAGGGCCGAGGCCAGCGGCTCGGGGGCCCCCTGGCCCTGCTCCTGGATCCAGCGCTCCACGTCGCTCACGCTGTGCTGGCCGATCGCGGCCACGGCGGCGTCGCGCTGGCTGCGCAGAGCGCTGGCATCAAACCCGGAGGCGCTGCACAGGGCCGCCAGCAGCTCGTCGCGCTGCTGTTCGGGCCGATAGCCGCGGGCAAAGCTGTCGAACACCTGGATCAGCCCGGAGGCGAACAGGGAATCGCCCTGGAATCCCCGCTGACGGCTCAGCAGGTGCAGCTCCACCAGCAGTTCATCGACCAGGCGCCGGTACAGCGGCGCGATTACGTGGGGGAAGGCGCTGTGGAAGGCGCGCTTGCTGTCTGAAACGGTGAGGGCGGCGCTCACGCTGCACGGTCCGGAGTGGTGCGACCCTAGCGGCCTGAGCTCAGTAGGATCGACCCCAGCAACCCTTTCCGCCTGTGACGACGATCCCGATTGTGATTGAAGAGTCGGGACGGGGTGAACGTGCGTTCGACATCTATTCCCGTCTTCTGCGCGAGCGGATCGTGTTTCTCGGCGAACCGGTCACGGCTGAGTCGGCCAACCGGATCGTGGCGCAATTGCTCTTCCTCGAAGCTGAGGATCCCGAGAAGGACATCTACCTCTACATCAACTCGCCAGGGGGCTCCGTCTACGACGGCCTCGGCATCTTCGACACCATGCAGCACATCAAGCCCGACGTGCACACGGTGTGCGTGGGCCTGGCCGCCTCTATGGGGGCCTTTCTGCTCTGTGCCGGCACCAGGGGCAAGCGCAGCAGCCTCACCCATTCGCGCATCATGATCCACCAGCCCCTCGGTGGAGCTCGCGGCCAGGCCAGCGACATCCGCATCCAGGCCGATGAGATCCTGTACCTCAAGAAAAAGCTCAATCAGGAACTGGCCGAGCGCACCGGTCAGCCCATGGAGCGCGTGGTTGAGGACACCGACCGCGATTTCTTCATGTCGCCCGCGGAGGCCGTGGAGTACGGCCTGATCGACAAGGTGATCGAAAAGAGGCGTGTGCGCCCCGTCTGATCCCGATCTGACCCCCAAGCAAAGAGGCGTGTTCCCAGCAAAAGGCCCAGGGTTTCCAACCCCGGGCCGTTGGGTGTGAGAAGCGTGCGATCAGCCCTGAACCTGGACCGGTTGTTCAGCACTCAATAGGGGTGAGAAGCGCTCCTTTTCAGGAATCGCCGTGAACTCCGCCACGATCGCCCGGAACTCCTCGCCGTCGAGGCTCTCCTTCTCGATCAGCACGTCCACAACCCGATCCATCGCCTCGCGGTGGGCTGCCACCAGTTTCACGGTGTCGGTGTAGCAGCTCTGCACGATCTGGCGCACGGCCTCATCGATGCGGCTGGCCATCTTGTTGGAGGCGTCGCTGCGAGTCATCAGGTCGCGGCCCAGGAACACCTCCTGGTTGCCGGCCTCCAGGGAGAACTGGCCGATCTCGCTCATGCCGAAGCGGGTCACCATCTGGCGGGCGATCGAGGCCACCTGCTGGATGTCGCC
>JBBASN010000039.1:0-19474 GCA_040399225.1 Prochlorococcaceae cyanobacterium
GCAGGGCATCGGCGCCGTAGCGCTCGATCAGCAGCAGCGGGTCGATGCCGTTGCCGGCCGATTTGCTCATCTTGCGGTTGTTCTCATCCCGCACCAGGCCGTGGATGTACACGTCACGGAAGGGAATCCAGGTGTCGCGGCCGCCAACCGGCTGCTCGCCCTCCTGCAGGAAGGCGCCGGCCATCATCGTCATCCGGGCCACCCAGAAAAAGATGATGTCGAAGCCCGTCACCAGCACGCTCGTGGGATACCAGCGGGCCAGATCGGCAGCCTCCTGATCGGCCTCACCCGGCCAGCCCAGGGTGGAGAAGGGCCAGAGGCCACTGGAGAACCAGGTATCGAGAGCGTCGGGGTCCTGCTCGAGCACCACGGGGTGGGCGTGCACGCCACCGGCAAACTGCACCTCGGCCTTGGCGCGGGCTTCTGCTTCGTTGCGGGCCACCACATAGGGGGTGCTGTCGGTGATGGCGCCGCCGGTCTCGCTCACCACGAACCAGGCGGGGATGCGGTGACCCCACCACAGCTGACGGGAGATGCACCAGTCGCGGATGTCGGTGAGCCAGTCGCGATACACCTTGGCCCAGCGCTCCGGCACGAAGCGCGGCTCGGCGTTCTCGAGCGCTTCACGGCAGCGGGCGGCCAAGGGCTCGGTGCGCACAAACCACTGGGTGGAGAGCAGCGGCTCCACCGGCACCTTGCCGCGATCGGAGAACGGCACGCTGTGCCGGTAGGGCTCCACCTTCACCAGAAATCCTTCCGCCTCCATGGCGGCCACCACGGCTTTGCGGGCCTCAAAGCGATCCAGACCAGCGAAGCAGCCGGCCGCTTCGTTCATCGTGCCGTCCTTGGCCATCACCGTGATCAGCGGCAGGTCGTGGCGCTGGCCGATCGCGAAGTCGTTGGGGTCGTGGGCGGGGGTCACCTTCACGCACCCCGTGCCGAACTCGGCCTCCACGTGGTCGTCGGCCACGATCGGGATCTGGCGGCCCACCAGCGGCAGGGTGAGGGTCTGGCCCACAAGATCGGCGTAGCGGGGATCTTTGGGATTCACCGCCACGGCGGAGTCGCCCAGCAGGGTTTCCGGGCGGGTGGTGGCCACCTCCAGGTGGGTGCGGCCATCGGCAGCGGAGCCGGCGCTCAAGGGGTAGCGGAAGTGCCAGAGGTGGCCGTCCACCTCCTTCATCTCCACCTCCAGGTCGCTCACCGCCGAGCCGGAGGCGGGGCACCAGTTCACCAGGTATTCGCCCCGGTAGATCAGCCCCTGCTCATGCAGGCGGTTGAAGGCCTCGATCACCGCGGCGCTGCAGCCGGCATCAAGCGTGAAGCGCTCGCGCTGCCAGTCCACCGAGTAGCCCAGGCGACGCAGCTGGCCCACGATCGTGCCGCCGCTGGCGGCCTTCCATTCCCAGGCCTTCTCCAGAAACGCCTCACGGCCCAGATCCTCCTTGCGCTGGCCCTCGGCCTTGAGCTGCTTCTCGAGGATCGTCTGCACGGCGATCGAGGCGTGGTCGGTGCCGGGCAGGCACAGCACGTTCTTGCCCTGCAGGCGCTGGAAGCGCACGATCGTGTCGATCAGGGCCGTGTTGAAGGCATGGCCCATGTGCAGGCTGCCGGTGACGTTCGGCGGCGGGATCACCACCGAGAACGGCTCGCAGGGCGCCGCCGGGTCGGGGTGGAACGCCCCGCTGGTTTCCCAGGCCTGCTGCCAGCGGGCTTCGGTGCCCGCTGGGTCGTAGGTCTTGGGCAGGTTGGCCTCGGGCACGACGATGGGGCTGGCGGGGCCCCATCGTCTCAAAGCACCAGGGCCTGTCTCAGTTGGCAGAATTGCCCTGCATGGCCACCGGGATGCGGGGCACCGGGAAGCCGGCCTTTCCGAGCACCTCCACGATCATGCGGTTGGTGTCGAAGTACACCTGCCAGTAGTTGGCGGTGTGGGTGTAGGGGCGCACCGCCAGTCGCGGTCCGCGCTCGCTGAATTCGAGCACTTCCACATCGGCCGCCATGCCCTCCACCTGGTTGGGCACCTGCTTGATCCCCTCCTTCAGCAGGCTGATGGCCTTGCCCACATCGGCGCTGTTGTCCAGCTGAGCCACCAGCTCAACGCGGCGGTAGGGAGTTGCGGAATAGTTCTTGATGTTGTCACCGAAAAGTTTGGCATTTCCCACGTAATTGCGAACATTGTCCGGAGACGTGATCGCCGTCACGAAGATGCCCACCTCCTCGACAGTGCCTTCCACCCCACCGGCTTCCACATAATCTCCAGGGCTGACCGGCCGAAAGATCTGCAGAAAAAGGCCGGCGGCAAAGTTGCCGAGCATGCCGCTCCAGGCCGCACCGATCGCCAGGCCTGCACCAGCAAGCAGAGCGGCGAAGCTGGCGGTTTCAACGCCGAAGTAACCAAGAATGGCGACAACCAGAATCACGCGCAGGACAACTGCGAGAATGCTGAGCAGATAGCCAACCAGCACTGGATCGAGCGTGCCGCGATTGAAAATGCGGCGCAGCAACCGCATGGCGAGGGCTATCAGCCAGCCGCCCACAACCCACAGGGCGATGGCCCCGAGCAGCTTGAACAGGAAAGGAACAATCAGGGTCGCCAGGAATTCCGGTGCAGGCACAGCCATGAGCAAAAGACAAAAGACAGTGAGGGTCACCATGAATTAAACCATCCACCTCTCGCTGGAAACAATTGTGAGGATTCACAGATGCGAGCCGGCCCGGCCCGGCGCGGTGCCGGAAGCATCCGTGGCGTCAGCTACCCAGGTTCAACCCAAGCTCACTCGCCTGGGCTGTTCACGGGCTCCGCCAATCGGCCGATGTAAGCGTCCAGCGTGCCGGCATTGATCCAGCCCGTGGCGATGGTCTTGCTGTGCTCGCAGCTCACCCGGCCGCGGTGGATGTGCGACACCCCCGCCGGAAAGAGCAGCAGCTTGCCCCGCTCCGCCTGCTCGTGGTGCTCCTGCCAGTGGAACTCGGTGCCGCCCTCGGGCAGGGAATTGCAGTACAGGATCCAGGCCAGCACCCGCGCCTGGGGTTCGGTGGCCTCAGCGCTGATCGTCCAGTCGCAGTGCCAGCGCTTGAAGCCCTCCCCAGGCGCGTAGCGCTGCAGGTTGAAGATCGGGTTCACGAACAGGCTCTGCTCGGGGCAGCAGTCGCGCAGCAGCGGCCGCTCCTTCAGGTACTGGCCCAGGGCCGCGTTCACCCCGCGCAGGATCACCTCAGCCAGGGCGAAGGCCTCCGGGTCGCTGCGGTCGATCGCCACCAGGCTGATGTCGGTGGACACCTTCGCGGGCTCGGTGAGCGGCTCCCCGGGCTTCCCCTGGCCTTCAGGCCCAAAGGCCACGCCTGGGCGCTGCAGGTCGGGGCGGCGGTCGAAGAAGGCCATCACCCCATCGGCCAGGGCCTCGAAGCCGGCGTTGCGGTAGGCGGCGATCAGGTTCATGGATGGGGCCGCCAGGGAATCACCACGGCCCGCTCCAGCCTGCTCCAGCGCGCCGGCTCCAGCACCACCCGCGGCGCCAGACCCACCCGCTCCAGGGCCTGGGCAATCCGCTCCGGGCTGAGCCCGGCTTCCTCGGCCCCCAGGGGCAGCGCCAGCACCTGGGGCTCTGCGGGATCGGCCAGCAGCTGCAGCTGCAGATCCTCCAGCTCACGCTGGAAGAAGAGTCGCCGCAGCCGCGCCCCCAGGGCCGGACCAAGCGCCTCGGCAAAGCGCTGCAGCGCGGCCTTCTCGCCGCTGCAGCCGCAGTTGAGCGCCAGCCAGATCAGCAGCTTGGCCCAGCTGTCAGCCGTCCACAGCGGCTGGAAACTGCCGCGGTGCTGACGCACCAGTTCGCCCAGGGCGAAGTCCACCAGGGTGGCCTGCAGGCGGGACGCCTCCGGTGTGGAATCGGCCATGGCAGCACACAACACAGCCAGCCATCCTCTCCAGCCGGCCCGCCGTTCTCCCCAGCGCTGTTCCCAGAGCCTCGCCAGTGGGCAAACTGCAGAGGCAACGTCCCTGGAGACGCCCATGGCCCTGGATCTGAACGACCCGGAGCTCGAATTTGCCGATCTGGTCACCGCTTACCAGAGCTGGGTGATGGCCGTGATCAACGACGAAAAACTGGGCGGCGACCCGCTGCTCAGCGAGGAGATCGTCGATGACGCCCTCAACGCCATGCGCTTCCTGCCCGATGTGGTGACCAGCGCCATCGAAACCACCCTGGCCCGGGTGTACGACGTGGACGCCGAGGAGCTGGCCGGCCTGCTCTATCCGGAGGAGTGAGACCGCGGGGGGGCCGGCGATTCTCCCCGCCCAGGGCAGTGCTGCCGGCCCTGCTTGCAGGACTCACGGCCCTGGCGGGCTGGACGGCCCTGCGGCTGGTGCAGACCCAGGACAGCAGCGGCTCGCGCCTGTGGGGCACGGTGTACATGGCCGTGGGCATCAACAGCGACGAGCAGCTGGACAGCGGCCTGCGCCAGCGGGCCGCGGAAGCCCTGGATCACTTCAGCCGCGATTTCCGCGAACTCCACCCCGGGGTGGTGATCCAGCTGATGACCTTCCCCGAGGACACCCTGGCGCGCCAGCTGCGCTTCCGCCAGCAGGGGGGCCTAGGGCCGGATCTGCTGCTGGTGAATTCGCGCACGGCCCTGGAGCTGTACCGCAGGCAGCTGGTGCAGAGCGTGCGTTTCCCGCCGGAGCTGCTGGAGCAGATCGATCCCGACATGCTCCAGCGGGTGCGGCTGGGCGACGGCTCCCTGGTGGGGCTGCCGGTGCTGCAGCTGCCCCAGCTCGCCTGCTTCAACCGCGAGCGCCTGCCCGCGGGCAGCCCGGACAGCCTCGATGGCCTGCTGCAGCTCAGCAGCCGCGGCCTGCGGGTGGGCCTGAGCACCAACCCGATCCACCTGTTCTGGACCGCGGGGGGCCTGGGGGCCACCGAAGCCCTGCTGGCGGCCCAGGACGAGGCACCGCTCAGCGCGGAGCAGAACCAGAGCCTGGAGCGCTGGCTGGCCTGGCTGCAGAACGCCTCCCTGCACCAGAGCATCACCTTCCACGAGAAGCAGGATGAGCTGGTCCGCCAGCTGGCGAAGGGGGATCTGGACTGGATCAGTTGCCGTAGCTCCAACATCACCCTGCTGCGCGAGACGCTCGGCGCGGCCCTGGGGGTCGCCAGCCTGCCCGGCGGCCCCTGGGGCGAGCCCACGCCGATCAACCGGGAACGGGTGCTGGTGTTCGGGCGCAATTCCAGTCCGGCCCAGCAGCGCATCGCCCGGGAGGTGGCCAGCTTCAGCGTCAATCCCCTGGTGCAGCGCAATCTCACCCTCTCCACCTTGATCCTGCTGCCGGTGAACCGCTTCGTGCCGGCGCCGGTGGCCAGCTCCGCCGTGCTGGCGGCCATGGTGCGCTCGGCGGAGCAGTCGGAACGCAGCACCCCGGTGATTCAGGGGCTGATCGGCAACAGCAAAGCCGAGAAGGCCCTCAGCGCCGTGCTGAACCGGGTGCTGTTCGGGGAACTCAGCCCCCGCCAGGCCGCCGCGATCCTGCCGGCCAACCTGCGCGCCGCCCTGCACGGATCTCCCCCCTGAGCCCTGCCATGGATCAGTTTCTGCATGAGGTGATCGGCTGGCTGGGCTATCTGCAGCGGGCCTCGGTAGTGAGCCAACTGCTGCTGGTGGCTGTGCCGGGGCTGGTGGCCACCACCCTCCACCGCCGGCTGCCGGCGCGGTCGCCCCTGCGCCCCTGGCTGCGCCCCCTGGCGCTGGGAACGATCGCCATGGGCAGCGTCCTGCTGGCCCAGGGCGGCTATCCCTGGCGCTTCGCCCTCTCCCTGGGGATGCTCTATCTCGGCTGGCAGGGCCTGGCCCTGCTGCCCGATCTGCTGGGGCGCTGGTTGCCGGTGGCAGCCATCCGCCAGGTGGACAGCCGCCTGCTGCGCCCGGCCTACCTGCTGCTGGTGGGCCTGACGATCATCAACTGGCTCGACAGCGTGCAGGATCTGGCGGCCATCCCCGTGGGGGAATGGTTCGGCGTGCCCCTCAGCCTGGGGCGGGTGTTCAGGGCCGCCGTGGTTGTGTACCTGGTGATCGTGGGCTCCGGCCCACCGGCCCGGGGCATGGCCTGGCTGCTGCAGCGGGCTCTGGTCATGAGTGACGGCACCCACCGGGCGGTGGCGGTGATCCTGCGCTACCTCACGGTGGGGCTCGGCCTGCTCTGGGTGGCCAACCACCTCGGCTTCAACGCCACGGCCCTGCTGGCGGTGGCCGGCGGGCTCTCGGTGGGCCTCGGCTTCGGCATCAAGGAGGTGTTCTCCAATTTCATCAGCGGCCTCTGGCTGCTGCTGGAGGGGTCGGTGCGGCCCGGCGACGTGCTGTTCGTGGACGGCGACCCCTGCGAGGTGCGCAGCCTGGGCCTGCGGGCCGCCGTGCTCTGGCGCGACCGCGACAACGCCGAACTGGTGATCCCCAACCAGACCTTCTTCACCGCCCCCACCACCACCTACACCGGCAGCGACCGGCTGCGGCGCAGCCAGGTGCTGGTGGGGGCCGCCTACCGCCATGACCCCGCCACCGTGGTGGCCCTGCTGGAGGCCACGGCCAGCGGCGTGCCGGGGGTGCTGGCCGAGCCGGCCCCCCGGGCTCTGGTGCTCAGCTACGGCGACTCGGCAATCCAGTACGCCCTGCGCTTCTGGATCGCCAACCCGATGAACAACATCAGCATCTGCAGTGCCGTGAACACGGCCGTGTGGCAGGCCTTCCGCCAGCAGGGCATCGAGATCCCCTTCCCCCAGCGGGTGCAATACACCCTGCCCGGTCCGCCCGACCAGGATGGATCCCCGCAGACTTGAGCTGCCGTGTCCGTCCCATCCCCCATGGCCGGGCCCACCGCCAACCCCCCCAGCACCACGCCCCCTTTGGCGACTCCAGCCTGGAGCGAGGCGCCCCATGCCCTCCCGGCCGCCGAGCTGCTGGCCCTGCTCGGCAGCCGGCGCGACCAGGGACTGGCGGCCGGCGAAGCCGAACGGCGGCTGCAGCAGTGGGGGGGCAACAGCCTGCCCCAGCACCGAGGCAAACCAGGCTGGCTGCGCTTCCTGGGCCAGTTCCACGACCCGCTGCTCTACACCCTGCTGGCCGTGGGCCTGGTGAAGGTGCTGATCGGCAAGGCCAACGATGCCTGGGTGATCTGGAGCGTGACCCTGATCAACGCCGTGATCGGTTTCTTCCAAGAAAGCAAGGCCGAAACAGCCATCGCCGCCCTGGCCCGCAGCGTGCGCACCGAAGTGGAGGTGGTGCGCGACGGCCAGCCCCGACGGCTGGATTCCCAGCAGCTGGTGCCAGGCGATGTGGTGCTGCTGGAGGCAGGAAACAAGGTGCCGGCCGACCTGCGTCTGCTGGATTGCCGCCAGTTCGCCGTGGACGAATCGGCCCTCACCGGCGAGTCGCTGCCGGTGCGCAAGGGCACCACCTCGGTGGAGAGCGGCGCGCCCCTGGCCGAACGCCTAGGGATGGCCTATGCCGGCAGCCTGGTCACGGCAGGCCAGGCGCGCGGACTGGTGGTGGCCACCGGCAGTGCCACCGAGGTGGGTGACATCTCCCGCTCAATGGCCGAACAGGCCGTGCTGAGCACGCCGCTCACGCGCAAATTACGCGGTTTCAGCCACACCCTGCTGAAGCTGGTGCTGGTGCTGGCCGGGCTCACCTTCCTGGTGGGCCTGGCCCGGGGCCGGGAGGCCACCGAGATGTTCGACGGCGCCGTGGCGCTGGCGGTGGGGGCCATTCCAGAGGAACTGCCGGCGATTGTCACGATCACCCTGGCCATCGGCGTGAACCGCATGGCCCGCCGCAACGCCATCATCCGCAAGCTGCCAGCGGTGGAGGCCCTGGGAAGCACCACGGTGATCTGCTCCGACAAGACGGGCACGCTCACCCAGAACCGCATGACGGTGCAGCACATCCACGCCGGCGGGGAGCTGCTGAGCCTGGATCGGCTGTGGCCCAATGGCGGCGGCCAGGGGGAGGCTGGCCTCGCCGATGGTGTTGGGGCTGGCGATGACCCCCTCACCCGCAACGTGGCCCTGCGCGAGACGCTGCTGGCGGGCCTGCTCTGCAACGACGCCCGCCCCAGTCAGGTCGAAGGCCTGGTGGGCGACCCCACCGAAACCGCCCTGCTGCAATCTGCCCAGACCATGGGTCTCGACCGGGAGAAGGCCCTCGACCAGCACCCCAGGCGGGACGCGATCCCCTTTGCTTCCGAGCAACAGTTCATGGCCACCCTGCACGGCAGCCAGCGGATCTTGATGAAGGGGTCGGTGGAGGCGGTGCTGGCCCGCTGCAGCCGCCAGCTGGAGGCCGATGGCAGCAGCACTCCGCTCGATCGCCCCGCCATCGAAGCAGCGGTGACCGCCATGGCCCGCCAGGGGGAGCGGGTGCTGGCATTCGCCATCGGCAATGCCGAACCCAGTCAGGTGGAACTGCAACCCCACCATCTCGCCGGCGACCTGGAGTTTCTGGGTCTGCAGGGCATGCTCGATCCGCCGCGGCCTGAAGCCCTGGCAGCTGTGACCGCCTGCCAGCAGGCGGGCATCCGGGTGAAGATGATCACCGGCGACCATCTGGAAACGGCCCGCTCGATCGCCAGCCAGCTCGGCCTGGGACACAAGAACGGGGTGCGGGCCCTGGAAGGCTGGGAACTGGAACAGAGCTCCGCCACCGACCTGGCCCGCATCGCCCGCGACACCGATGTGTTCGCCCGGGTGGCACCGGCCCAGAAACTGGCCCTGGTGCGGGCCCTGCAGGCCCAGGGGGACGTGGTGGCGATGACCGGTGATGGCGTTAACGACGCACCAGCCCTGAAGCAGGCCGACATCGGCATCGCCATGGGCCAAGGCGGCACGGAGGTGGCCCGCGAGGCGGCCGACATGCTGCTCACCGACGACAACTTCGCCACGATCGAG
The DNA here is from genome assembly GCA_040399225.1 of Prochlorococcaceae cyanobacterium. Lineage (GTDB taxonomy): Bacteria > Cyanobacteriota > Cyanobacteriia > PCC-6307 > Cyanobiaceae > NIES-981. The sequence goes on from JBBASN010000039.1 coordinate 8,934, forward strand.
GCCGCGGTGGAGGAAGGCCGGGCCGTGTACCTCAACCTGCGCAAAGCGATGGCCTTCGTGCTGCCGGTGAACGGCGGCGCCTCGATGACGATCCTGTTGGGGGCGGTGCTGGGGCTGGAGCTGCCGGTCACCGCCCTGCAGGTGCTCTGGCTGAACATGGTGTGCTCCCTCAGCCTGTCGGTGCCGCTGGCCTTCGAGCCCCGCCCGCCCGGGCTGATGGCCCAACCGCCGAGGCCGCCCGCCCAGCCCCTGCTCAACCGGGGTCTGGTGCGCAAGGTGCTGCTGGTGTCGGCCTTCTACTGGTGCTTCATTTTCGGGGTGTTTCTCTGGGCCCGCTCCCATGGCAGCAGCCTGCCCCTGGCGCGCACGATGGCGATCCAGTCGCTGGTGCTGGCCCAGATCGTGTATCTGGTGAGCATCAGCCAGGTGAGCAAACGGGGCTGGCGGCACTGGCAGCGCAACCCGATCCTGCTGGCGGGCATCGGCACGGCGGTGGTGCTGCAGCTGGCCTTCAGCCAGCTGGGCTGGATGAATCGCTTCTTCGCCACCGCGCCCCTGGCGGCGGAGGAGTGGCTGATCTGCGCCGTGTCCCTGCTGGTGATGGCGCCGGTGGCCGTGCTGGCCGAGCGCTGCGATCCCACCACGGGGCAAGCCGGCCCCTGAGCCCTGCTCAGGTGGGCTTGAGCCAGATCACGGGAATCAGCAGCATCAGGCCGATCGCCAGTCCCTCCGGCAGGGCTGCCAGCAGCGGTTCAAAATCCAGCTCCCGCAGGGCCGGCCAGAGGTCACTGGCCCAGCTGATGGCCTGCCGCAGCGGCTCCAGTATCAGGGGCGCCTGCTCCTGGTCGAGCAGCAGGCCAGCCAGGGCGGAAAACAGAGCGGTGAGCAGCAGTTTTTCCCCCATGGCCGGCTCGAGGCCCATCCGCTGCAGATCCACCCATCCAAGCCCGAACACGCGCTGGATCACCACGCTGGTTTTGGATGCCCCCCGGGAACCAGCCCCGGCCACGGTGGACCGTGCATCAGCGATCTCCCACCCCCCCTGAGCCAGGCCAGTGGCCTGAGCCAGATCGGGCCGAAGCCCTGCTCCACCAGCTCACGGCGGCCGAGAAGCTGGCTCTGTTGAGCGGCGCCACCCCCTTCTGGTCGGGCATGGCCGCCATCGCCCTGGCCGACGCCTCCCACCGCCGCCCCTGGCCCACGCGGGCCGTGCCCCGCCTGGGGATTGGGGGGCTGCAGTTCGTGGATGGGCCGCGGGGGGTGGTGCTGGAAGGCGGTGCCACCACCTTTCCGGTGCCGATCGCCCGCGGCGCCAGCTGGAACCCTGAGCTGGAGGAGCGCATCGGCGCGGCGATCGCCCGCGAGGCGCGCAGCTTCGGCGCCGACTGGCTGGCGGCGGTGTGCGTGAACCTGCTGCGCCACCCCGGCTGGGGCCGGGCCCAGGAGACCTACGGCGAAGACCCCGTGCACGTGGGCGTCCTGGGCGCGGCCTGCTGCCGCGGCATCGGGCGCCACGCCATCGCCTGCGTCAAGCACCTTGCCCTCAACTCGATCGACAGCTCCCGCTTTCTGGTGGATGTGCGGGCCAGCCCGCGGGTGCTGCACGAGCTCTACCTGCCCCAGTTCCGCGCCTGCGTGGAGGCCGGCGCCGGCTCGGTGATGAGCGCCTACAACCGGGTGAACGGGATCTGGTGCGGCCAGCACCCCGAGCTGCTCACGCAGATCCTCAAACGGCGCTGGGGCTTCACGGGCCTGGTGGTGAGCGACTTCATCTTCGGGCTGCGCGACGGCCCGGCCGCCCTGCTGGCGGGCCTGGACCTGGAGATGCCCTTCCCGCTCGCCCTGCCGGAGAGGGCCGGCGCGGCCCTGGCCTGCGGTGCGCTGCCCCAGGCCCGCGTCGACGACGCCGTGCTGCGCCAGCTGCGGCTGCAGCTGCGGCGGCCGGCCGGGGCCTACCCCCGAACCCTGCGCCGCTGCCGGGAGCACCGGGAGCTGGCCCGGGAGGCGGCGCGGCAGGCGATCGTGCTGCTGCGCAACGAACCCCCGCTGGGCGGTAGCCCGCCGGTGCTTCCGCTGGGGGATCTGGGCTCGCTGGCGCTGATCGGCCCGCTGGCGGCGGCGGTGAACCTGGGCGATCGCGGCTCCTCGGACACCCGCCCCCCCGCCGGGGCTGTGGTGACGCCACTGCAGGGCCTGCAGGCGGCCCGGCCCGATCTGCCGATCCGCCACCACGACGGCCGCGACCCCAGCGCAGCCGCCGCCCTGGCCGCCGGTTGTGATGCGGCCGTGGTGGTGGCCGGGCTGGACTGGCAGCTGGAGGGAGAGCACATCCACCCCGGCGACATCGCGCCGGTGCTGGCGTTGATCCCACCGCCGCTCTGGCTGCTGCCCTTGCAGCTGTGGCCGCGGCTGCGGCCGCTGTGGCGGCGCTTCACCGGCCTGATCGCCTGGCTCACCAGCCACGCCTCGCCGCCGTTGCGGGGCGCCTTCGCCGCCGGCGATCGCACCGATCTGCAGCTGCCCGCCCCCCAGGTGCAGCTGATCCGGGCCGTGGCCGCCGCCAACCGGCGCACGGTGGTGGTGCTGATGGGCGGTGGCGCCATCCTCAGCCACCCCTGGCACCAGCTGGTGCCGGGTCTGCTGCTGCTCTGGTATCCGGGGGAGCAGGGCGGCCACGCCCTGGCCGAGGTGCTGTTCGGCTCCGTGTCGCCCTCGGGGCGGCTGCCGTTCACCATTCCCAGCGACCTCGCCCAGCTGCCCCCCTTCGAGCCGCGGGCGCCTGTGGTCACCTACGACCTCTGGCACGGCTACCGCCGCCTGGCCGTTCGGCTACGGCCTCTCCTACAGCTGCTTTGCCCTGCGCCCTGGGCCCATGCAACCGCTGCCAGGGCGTGGCAAGGCACCCGCCGGGGTGGGGCTCACAGTGGCGGTGACCAATGCCGGGGCCATGGCCGCCGCCGAGGTGGTGCAGGTGTATCTGGAGCCCCCGGGCCGGCTGATGGAACGGCCGCCGCGCACGTTGGTGGCCTTCCAGCGGCTGGAGCTGCAGCCGGGCGAGGAGCGCCAGCTGAGCCTGCTGATCCCAGCGAGGCAGCTGGCCTGCTTCGACGCAGCCCGCGATGGCTTCGTGCTGGAGGCGGGCCGCCACCGGCTGGTGCTGGCCCGCCACGCCGACGACCCCGGCCAGGCCTGGGAGCTGGAGCTGGAGGCTGTCTTCATCAGCAGCTGACGGCGGGGCGGTCGAGCCGGGTCAGGCAGCGGTACAGCCGGCGGCGGTTGTGGCGCTGCAGGAGCAGACAAGGCAGGTTGAACAGGGTGGCGAAGCCCAGATTCACCAGCACGGCCGCCGCTGGCTGCCAGAGGGCGGTGAGCAGCCCCGCCGGCCAGAGCAGGGCGTGCACCAGCTCCGCCCGGCGGGTCTCGAGCAGCAGCCGCTCCAGGGCCCGGCGATCGCGCCGTACCAGGCTGGCCTTGCCGACACCGCCGGGCAGAGCGCCGCCGGCATCGGGGATCCAGCGCTTCCAGCGGCGGATCCCCAGGCCCGGCCAGGGGGGAGACAGATGGGCCTGGCCGGAAGATAGGAGCTGAGCCTGGGCTCGAGATTCCTCCAACCAGCTCGGGGGCAGCCGGTTCGCCAGGCCCCCCACCAGCAGGGAGGCCAGCAGCCAAAAGGCCGCCGAACTGAGCACCAGCCAGCCGGAATCCGGCACTCCAACCGGCAGGGCAGGGACGGACATCAACGGGTGCTGACGCTGCGGCCCTTCCAGCGCACCCGGCCCCGCTCCAGGTTGACGATCGCCAGCAGGAACACCGCCAGAAAGAACAGCACCGGCAGGGGAAACACCAGGTTGATCCAGCTGAAGCGGCCCACCCTCCTGGTGAGCAGCAGCAGCTGCAGGGCATAGGCGGCGTACACCAGGGCGTGGGGCAGGGGATCGGGGCTGCCCATCAGCGGCCAGCCCAGCAGGGAGGCCGGCAGGCACCAGGCGGCCCAGAACAGCCCCGACAGCCACAGCAGCACGGCCAGCATCCAGGGCCAGCGCACCTCGCCGGCGGCGGTGGCAAAGTTCTTGTCAAAGCCGGTCACCAGCTCGCCCAGGCCCCCGGGGTACATGCGGTAGGCGATCTGGCCGTCACCGATGAAGGCACTCACCGGCAGGCCGGCCTGTTCGTAGTGATGCGCCAGGAACCAGTCCTCCACCACCTTGCCGGCCACGGCGGCATGGCCTCCGGCCCGCTGGTAGTCGGCCCGGCTGGTGGCCAGCACCGGCCCGAAGGCCACGCCACAGCGGGGACCCAGCGGCACCGCCATCAGCCCCACCAGGTTGAACAGCACCGAGAGCTGCTCGTAGGGCCGCTCCGTGCGGTGCCAGGGCTGCACCGACACCAGGCCGCCCAGATGCTGCCGCTGGGCCAGCAGGCGCTCGAGGCACTCGGGGCCCGGCTCGGTGTCGGCATCGAGGAACACCAGCAGCTCGCCCGTGCTGGCCCGCACGCCCTGGTGCAGGGCCCAGGTCTTGCCGCACCAGCCCGCCGGCAAGGGCGGCGGTTGAATCACCCGCAGGGGCAGGGTCCCGGCGGCCTGGCGGGCGACGGCGGCGGTGCCATCGCTGGAGTCGTCGTCGATCACGATCACCTCCTGGAGCCGCAGCCGTTGCCGGCCCAGGGCGGCCAGCAGGCGCGGCAGGGTGGCGGCCTCGTTGCGGGCGGGGATCAGCACACTGCAGGCGGACGCCCCATCGGGGGCACCCGCACCCGCCGGCAGCAACGGCAGCCGCAGCCCCAGCGCCCAGCCCAGCAGCCAGCGCACCAGCAGGGAGATCTCGAGCCAACCCATCAACGGCGGCGCCCCACTGCCTTGCCTCAGGCTAGGCAGGGCGCAACAGAGGAGCTCAGGGCCGCAGCAACTCCCGCACCAATGGGGCAATGGCGGCCCGGTCGCGCAGCAGCTGGGGATGGGTGAGCACCGGCAGCATGGTGCGGGCCCCCACCGGCAACACGGCGCGCCAACCCGGCAGCACGGCCAGATCAATCGCCGAGTAGAAGCTGTGGCACTCGATCCGGCTCAGCCCGTCCAGGTCGCCGTTGAGCCGCTCCAGCAGGGCGCTGCCGTGGCGCAGATCGGCGATGCCACGGAACAGCCGCGACGGCCAGGGCCGGGCGGTGAGGGTGCCCTGCTGGGGGCTGCCCACGCTGAGGAAACGGCGGGTACGCCCCAGCCCCCCCAGCAGCTGCAGCCAGGCGCGGGCGATCACGCCGCCCATCGAGAAGCCGAGCAGGTCGATGGGCTGATCGCCGCCGAAGGCCGCCTCGATGTGGCCGCCCAGCAGCTCGGCGGCCTCCAGGGCGGGCGTGCGCCCCAGCCGCAGGGGCAGGGCCGGTATCAGCAGGGGCTGGCGGCGACCGGCCAGCTCCCGCTTGAGGCCGTTGAACACGGCCGGTGTATCTAGTAGGCCATGCACCAGCACCAGCGGGGGCGCGGGCTGGGCGGAGCGATCGAACGGGGAGGACACGACGGCTTCAGCCAACCACCCCCGAACCATGGCCAGCAAACGGGCGGCCGGCTCAGCCCAGATACCAGCGCAGCAGCGCCAGCAGCTGGCCGGCCGGCCCATGGCCGGTGAGCAACTCGCCGACCACGGCCGCGGCGAAGCCCACCATCGCCACCCGGCCATTGAGCCGCTCCACCCCGGCCAGGGCCGTGGTGTTCCAGGGCCGGCTGGTGGTGAGCCCCTCGCCGAAGCGCTCCAGGGGCTCGTAACGGAAGGCCTGCTGTTCGACTGGTTCCCTGCTGGAAGCGGTGGATGGGTCGGCCAAGGGATGCTGCTGTCTGCAGGCACGACCCTATGGCCAAACCCGGCCGGGCTGCGGGGAAGAAGGCGGCTAATGTAGTCGCAAATGACGAGCAAAGCGTGCAAGATGTAGTCTCAAGTGGTGACTTTTCAAGGGAGGCTTGCGCCAGCCAGGTCTCGGTGCGCGATCTCAAGACCCACCTCTCCGCATGGCTGGGCCGGGTCCAGACCGGTGAGGTGGTGGAGGTCACCTGCCATCGCAAGCCCATTGCCCGCATCACAGGGGTGAAGACTCAAGATGAGGCCCCAACCAGCCCGCTGCAGGCAGCGCTGAAGACCGGCGTCATCAGCTGGAATGGCCAGAAGCCCACCCTTCCGCCTCCCGTGACCTTGCGCGAGGAAGGTCAACGCCTGAGTGAGATCGTGATCGACGATCGGGGTTGACCTGGTGATCCTGTTCTGTGACACCAGTGCCCTGGTGAAGCTGCTTGTCCACGAAGACCAGACCGATCAGCTGCTGCAGATCAGCACCAGGGCGGAAGCCATCGGGGTGTGCCGGATCTGCTGGGCCGAGGCGATGGCCGTTCTGGCGCGCCGCCAGAGGGAAGACCCGATCAGCGGCGACGATCTCGACCAGGCCCGGCAGCACCTGATCGAGGCCTGGCCATCCTTTCTGATCGTCGAGGTCTCCCAGCGCGTGGTGGAGAGGGCTGGGTACTTTGCCGACGTGTTTGCCCTACGGGGCTACGACAGTGTGCAGCTCGCCGCCGCCCACGAACTGCACGACAAGGGCGGGCAGCCCGTGATCTTCGCCAGCGACGACCGCCGCCTCAACCAGGCGGCCCAACTCCTGCAACTGGAGGTGCTTCCCTGATGCCAGAGCCAGCGGCACCGGCGAACCATGCAGGAAAGGTGACGAATACGAAGCGACGGCATCCGCGAAGGCACAGGCGAATGCCTCCCGGCATCAGCCGAGACAACCCTTGCTGGATGGGTCTGGCTGGCTGCAGTTCAGACCCCTCGGCCAACTTCAGAGGGGTGGTGTCCAGGATGTCGAACAGCGAGTCCAGCTTCCCGGGGAGCTAGCTGTGGACTCGCACGATTTCAAGAGTCTGGTCCAGGGTCGGAGCAGGTCCTGGGAGATTGGCAGCGCCAGGAAAGGTGGCTCGCTGGGCGGAGCTGGTGGAGGCGCCCAGCGGGCTGCTGGCCTGGGATGGTTCTGGTGGTCCTTGATGACCTTGCGGCAACGCCTGAAGAATGTGCCTGTCGATCAGTGTGATCAGGGAGAGGATGTAGAGATGTTCCCGGAAGGGCCCCATGGATCTCTGGGCCTGGCCATACAGGAATGATGCGAGTCCTGCATAGAGGATGGGGGACATCCAGGGCTGCGGCAACTGGTTGCTCAGCCCATGAAAAGCCCTTCACACATAGCCATGGTGGACTGCAATCGATCGCCGCCATCGTCCATCCACTGGGATGCGAGGGCTACCGGGCGCGAGCCTGCTCAACAAGCTCCCCCAGCGCAAGGCGGGGCAGCCGCTCCTCCATGCTGGAGACCAGAGAGAGCACTTGATGCCCCAGTCCACCCTTGAGGGGCCAACCGCCCTGCTGGTCACCAGCAGCCCCCAGCCAGAAGAGCCTCGCCAGCAGGTGGGCAGTGGGCAAAAGGGCTTTGGCGGGGGCAAAGCGGGCCGAGGCGGCAAGCGCAAGGCCAGCAGCACCAAGCGCAGCCAGAAGCTGAGCAAGGACGACTGGGCACCGATGGGTAAGCACCCCGATCTCGATGCGGTCCTCGCTCGCCAGCGACTGCATCTGCCGCGGTCCGGCCGGCTGACAGAAGCCGAGGTCAACCAGGCCTGGAAACGTTGCGCCGCTGAACACCATCCCGATCGCGGCGGTGAACATCACACCATGCAACTGGTGAATGGGGCGCGGGATCTGCTACTTGGCCGCAGCCTCAGCTGAACTGGAGGGGCTGAGCCATTCGTTCAGCTCAGAACCACTCCAGCAGCGCCTCCTGCTTGCTGTTCACCCGCGCCTCGGGCGTGCTGCGCTGGAACTCCAGGCGGATGGCGCGCTCCTGCTCCCCATCGGCGGCCACCGCCCGGATCGGATACACCTGCTGGCCATCGCGGAAGGGCACCTGCACCCGGAAGGTGCCATCGCTGTTCAGCGGCACCGGCGCATCACCGATGAACAGGCTGGCGCTGGGCTCGGTGGCCCCGTACACGATCAGTTCGGCATCGGCCACCAGCCAGAAGGAGCGGGGCTGGGCCAGGCCACGGCCCGATTCGCTGCGGCCACTAGCCCACAGTCCCGCCCCGGAAGCCGAGCCCAGCTGCTGATCCCCCAGCTGATCCGCCTCACCCTGCTCGTGCCACACCTCCGAACCCAGGCGCAGGCGGCGCGGACTGGCCGCGATGGCCTGCCGGTACATCCGCTCGTGCTCCACACCGCCGCCACCCTGGGCCGGCGCCATGGTGGCCAGCACCTGGGGCAGCACGTCGAGGGAGAAGGGCACGAACAGATCGGCCACCACGTCGCTCGGGCCGCTGGCCGGCATCCGCGCCACCGAGGAGAAGGCCAGATGCAGCCAGCCACCGGAGAGCAGGCGGTAGCCCAGTTCCACGCGGTAGTCGCGGTCGCTCAGCGGCAGGGCCAGGTACCACTCGCTGCTGTGGGCATCGACCACCACCTCCTGCAGGGCGTGGGGATGGCTGGCGCCGGGTTGCAGCCCAGTCACATCACTCACCCGCAGGCAGAGCTGGCTGGCACCGGCGGCGGCGGCGCGCTGCTGATCGGCGCTGCCCAGCTCCCAGAACACATAGGCCCACTGGGGATCCCGGGGCAGAAACGTCACCTCGCTGCCGCCATCTGTAGCGCTGGCAACCGCAGCCACAGGTGCGTGATCCTCAACGGCTGGACTCTGTTCGGGGAGCACCTCTTGCAGGGCGTCGATCAACTGCGAGCGGCTGAAGCGGCTGTAGACGCCGGCGAGCGGTGTATTGCGGGCCAACTCGCGCAACTGGGCCATGGTGCGGCCGGCCAGGGACAACAACGGATTGGCAGCAGCAGAACCCATGGCAGCGCAGAAATACTCATTAGATTTTCGCCTGATCCGAGTCCGCAGCCGACTTTCTGTCAGCAGATAAGGATGCAGCGGGATCACCTGGGATCAGGCTGTCGTGCGAGTTGGCAGCTCTGCCAGGGACAGACAACCTCCAGCGCCTGGAAGGCCCGTCGATTGGGCCCCATCCGTGTGAGCGGACACAGACCATCCCCGCGATCCACAGAAGAGCCGTCCCGTCTTTCCCCATGAAGGCTTGTGTGCTGTTTACCGGCACGGGGACCCGTCAATCGTTGGATGGGAGCTATCTCCCCATTGCGGCGAGCGGATGAGCGACGGTGCCCTGAGTGTGGGGGAACTGGAAGGCCAGTACCCCCTCTGTTGCAAGGCCATGCGCATCCTGGTGCGCGATGGGGTAACCCTCAACCAGGCACGCCGCACCGTCTGCTGGCAGCGGCTGGATCTGCTGCACCGCTCCCTGCCGCGGCAGTACCGCGATCCGGAACAGCTCTATCTCCACCTCAAGCGTGATCCGGCGCTGATGGCGCAAACCACAACCCGCGGCTGACATCAGCCCTTACCCCCATCGCCAGATCGATCATCCACAACACCGCACGTGAACTCAGCAGCAGTGATGGAAACCTCTGATCTCAGGTCTGTGCAGTGGCAGTTGCCGGCGGCGCTGCTCGACGTCCTTGAGCATCAGGCCGGCACCGAGGGGCTGCCGGCTGAGCGGATCGCCGCCCGGGTGCTGGAGGCCGGATTGATCGAGCTGGGCCTGATGCCCCATGGACGCTGCTCCGTGCGCACCGGCCTCTGCGGCAGCGGACCGGTGCCCCTGCCGGTGCAGCAGAGCAGCGGGGCCAGCTCAGGCACCTGAACCGCCCGATCAGGCGACCTGCCGGCCCAGGTCCTCGTCCAGCTGCACGCAGACCTGCGGTAGGGCAAACAGGAACGTCTCGGCGGCGATCCGATGCACCTGGGCGCCAATGGCTTCCATGCGAGGCTTTCGGCGAATGGTCCAGGCTCCGCCTGAGATGCGCGATGCCGGGTTCGAACCAGCGACATCCTGCTTGAAAGGCAAAGCATTAACCGAGCCAAAAGCCTTGCGGTGCAGGACTTCTTGAATTGGCAATGCCTGGCATGTGAGAAGAAACGTGAGAAGGTTTCATGCCCGCCACGCCTTCCCACGCAGGACACGCATCCCTGCCACCAGGCAGAAGCTCGACCGCAAGACACGATCTGAGACAGCCGAGACGGCTCTCTTGTCGAATCCCGCTCGCTTCCACTCCCTCTCTGGCATGCAGAGAAGGAGTGAAACACCGGCCTGCTGGCATCCACGCAAGGCAGGGCGCTACTGCGCACAAGGACGATGAAGTTGGCTTGACACCCTGCAGAGCGGGCCTGTGGCTTCCTCTGGGCCCGGGAATCAAGCACCAGGAACCCAACGGGGCTCCGGTCGGCAATGAGGGAAGGTGGGCAAAAAGGGCACGCCCGCGGCTGCGGTGCCATCTCTGCTCCAAGCCTGCGGCAGCACCCTCGGCATCCGACCCCTCCTGCTCGATCCAGCGCTCCGGCTCTCTCTGGCAGCTTGGGCATCGAGGCCCAGGAGCTCACCACCGTCATTGGCCAGCTGGCCCAGCAGCTGGAAGCCGATGACGACGACAGCCGCGCCAAGGCCC
>JBBASN010000040.1:0-8428 GCA_040399225.1 Prochlorococcaceae cyanobacterium
GCCAGTGGTTCCTGAAGATCACCGCCTACGCCGACCAGCTGCTCGACGACCTGCCCCAGCTCGAGGGCTGGCCAGAGCGGGTGCGCACGATGCAGGCCAACTGGATCGGTCGCAGCAGCGGTGCCGAACTTACGTTTCCGGTGATCGGCGCCGACGGCAGGGACAGCGGCGAGGCGATCACGGTGTTCACCACCCGGCCCGACACGATTTTCGGCGTCTCCTATGTGGTGCTGGCACCGGAGCATCCACTGGTGGCCGAGCTCACCAGCGCCGAGCAGGCGATCCATGTGGAGGCCTTCTGTGACCTGGTGAGCCGCCAGAGCGAGCAGGAGCGCACGGCCGACGACAAACCGAAGCGCGGCGTGCCCATCGGTGCACAGGTGCGCAATCCCGCCAACGGCGAGCTGATCCCCCTCTGGATCGCCGACTACGTGCTGGCCGAGTACGGCACGGGAGCGGTGATGGGCGTGCCCGCCCACGACCAGCGGGATTTTGTTTTTGCCCGCCAGTACGAGCTGCCGGTGCGCCAGGTGATCATCCCCGAGGGCAGCGACGAGCACGCCTATGAGGGCGGTGCCTGGACCGAGCCTGGCGTGATGATCCACTCAGGCCGCTTCGATGGCCTGGCCAGCGGCGAAGCCAAGACGGCGATCACGGCCGCCGCGGAGCAGGAGGGCTGGGGCCAGGCCCGCACCACCTACCGCCTGCGCGACTGGCTGATTTCCCGCCAGCGCTACTGGGGCTGCCCGATCCCGGTGATCCACTGCGACAGCTGCGGCGTGGTGCCCGTGCCCACCGAGCAGCTGCCGGTGGAGCTGCCCCGCGATGTGGCGTTTTCGGGCAAGGGGGGGTCGCCCCTGGCCCAGCTCGAGAGCTGGTGGCAGGTGGCGTGCCCCTGCTGCGGCCAATCCGCCCGGCGGGAAACCGACACCATGGACACCTTCATGTGCTCCAGCTGGTATTTCCTGCGTTACAGCGATCCCCACAACACGGCCCTGCCGTTTTCCAGGGAGGCGGTGGATTCCTGGCTGCCGGTGGACCAGTACGTGGGCGGCATTGAACACGCCATCCTGCACCTGTTGTACGCGCGCTTCTTCACCAAGGTGCTGCGCGATCGCGGTCTGCTCAGTTTCGATGAGCCCTTCGCCCGCCTGCTCACCCAGGGAATGGTGCAGGGCATCACCTACAAGAACCCCCACAGCAGCCGATACATCCCGCCGGCGGACGTGGCCGACCCCAGCGATCCCCGCGATCCGGTCACGGGCGAGGTGCTGGAGGTGTTCTACGAAAAGATGTCGAAGTCGAAGTACAACGGCGTGGATCCCGCCGTGGTGATCGACAGGTACGGGGCCGACACGGCCCGCATGTTCATCCTGTTCAAGGCCCCCCCCGAGAAGGATCTGGAGTGGGATGACGCCGATGTGGAGGGGCAGTTCCGCTTCCTGCAACGTCTCTGGCGCCTGGTGGATGGGGCCATGGAGCGGGGGCTCAGCCTCGATGCCAGCGCCACTGCCCAGGTTCTGCCCGAAGCAGGCTCTCTGAACACGGCCGAGAAGGAGCTACGCCGCGCCGTGCACACCGCCATCACCGCCGTGAGCGACGACCTGGAGGGCGAGCTGCAGTTCAACACGGCCGTGTCGGAACTGATGAAGCTCAGCAATGCGATGGGCGACCACCTGGCCAACGCCGGCGACCCGGTGGCCTGTGAAGCCCTGCGCACCCTGCCTCTGTTGCTGGCGCCATTTGCCCCCCATCTGGCGGAGGAGCTCTGGAGCCGCCTCGGCGGCGAGAGCAGCGGCAGCGTGCACCGCCAGCGCTGGCCCATCGCCGATCCTGAGGCTCTGGTGCGGGACACCGTGGCGCTGGTGATCCAGGTGAAGGGCAAGGTGCGCGGCAGCCTGGAGGTGCCGGCCAATGCCGACCGGGCCACCCTGGAGAAGCTGGCCCTGGAGAGCGAGATCGCCGTCAAGTGGCTGGAGGGCAAGGCACCCAGTCGGGTGATCGTGGTGCCCGGGCGCCTGGTGAATCTGGTGCCCTGAGCCCGCCAAGCCGTAGCTTCACAGGCAATTCGCCAGTGCCCGCATGCATGCCGTGCAGCTCCATCTCGATGCCGGCAGCGATCTGCACCAGAGCCTGAGTGCCTTCGCTGCCCAGCAAGGCGGTTCAGGGTTTGTGCTGAGTGTGGTCGGCAACCTCAGTCAGGCCGCCTTTCAGTGTCCCGGGCAGGCCCAGCCCACACTGCTGCGCGGGGGGGATCTGGAGCTGATCACCCTGCAGGGCACCCTGGCCCCCGGCGGTATCCATCTGCATCTGTGCGTGTCGGATGGCACCTGCCAGGTGTGGGGCGGTCACCTGGAACCCGGGACCCTGGTGCAGAAGGGAGTGGATCTGCTCGTGGGCCTGATCGAGGCCCCGCAACCTGGCGGGTCCGCCGGCAGCGGCGACGCTCCTGCCTTCGCCGAAACGTCCAGCCGGGTGCAGATCCTGGTGCGGCAGGGATGTCCCTGGTGCCGGCGGGCCCTGCGCCTCCTGCACAGCCAGGGGATCGATCACCAGATCAGCGAGGCCCGCGAGGCCGGGCCGGTGCCGCGCATCTGGATCGACGGCGAGCTGATCGGCGGCTACGACGCCCTCATGGATCTGCAGGCCAGCGGCCGGCTGCAGGAGCTGCGCCAGGGCTGACGGCCCCCACCCGTGGCAGGCTGATTCCCATGACAGCGACCCCGACACCGGTGCGTCTGAGCACGGCGGCCCGCTGCAGCCTGGCGATTGGTGCCTATCCCCGCTTTCACTACGACGCCAGTGGCGGTGGGGGGCTGGGGGTACTGGACGCCAGCGACCCCCAGGGTCGGCGGCGGCTGCAGGTTCCGCTGGAGCAGCTGGTGATTCCGCCCCTGAACCGGCGCACGGGGCGCTGGTTGGGCCTGCCCCTGCCCCCCGGTCTGGAGGTGCGGATTCTGCCAGCGAAGCTGGAGGGTTGGCTGGAGCCAGCCAGTGGAGCCGTGCAGCTGCAATTCCAGGCCAATTTTGTGTTCAGCGCGGCAGGCGTCTACCAGGCGCCGCCCCTGTGGGTGGACACCCTGCTCACCACGGCCGCGCCCCAGGTGGCGGTACCAGCCCGCTGGGGGCAGCCATCAGGGCAGGCCCCAGGGGCGGACGGAAGGCTCACCCTGGTGGGTGTCGCGCCGGTGGCACCGTCCGGTGACCGCTGGTTCGACCGCTTTCTGGGTCTGCCCAGTGAGGCCCTGGCCATACTTCGCTGCAGCCTCAGCTGGGAAAATTGAACGCTGGTGCGGGGCGTCAGACCGCCCGGGCCACCGTGAGGCTGGCGGGCTGGCCCCAGCTGCCCTGCACCGCGTAGGCGGAGTCGTTGGCGCAGAGGTGGCGCAGGATCCAGAACACCGGTTCCGGGCTGTCGGTTCCCAGCTCCTCGGCCATCTGCTCCAGGGAGTGCGACTGGCCATCGGCCAGCAGGCTCTCGATGCGGACCTGTAGGTCGAGCACGGCGGCGGCCGCCAGCTTGCCGGCCTCGACGCCCGGCTGGTCGTAGGCGTTCACGTCCACCAGTTCGGCATAGAGGCCCACCGCCCGCTCAAAAAGGGCCACCAGCGCCCCGAGCCGCCGCTCATCGAAGCCGGCCAGGGTGATAGTCATGCTCTGGCGCCCCCCTTCCAGCAGGGCCGAGCGGGTGCCCTGGAGGAAGCCATCGAGAAAATCCCCAGGGCGCTCGCCCTGGAGGGCCGGGATGTCACCGGGATCAGCGAGCACCTCGATGAAGGTCACGAAAAAGTTGTCCACACCATCGCGCAGCTGCTGGACGTAGGCGTGCTGATCCGTGGAACCCTTGTTGCCGTACACGGCGATGCCCTGGTTCACCACCCGGCCCTGGCGGTCGCTGTGCTTGCCGAGGCTCTCCATCACCAGCTGTTGCAGGTAGCGGCTGAACAGCTCCAACCGATCACGATAGGGAAGCACCACCATGTCGCGCTGCCCGCGTCCGTTTCCGGCCACGTACCAGGCGGCGGCCATCAGGGCCGCGGGATTGCGGCGCAGATCCGCCACCCGCGTGCAGGCATCCATGGCGGCTGCCCCATCGAGAAAAGCGCGGATGTCGGCGCCCACCAGCACACCGGGCAGCAGACCCACCGCGCTGGTGATGCTTGTGCGACCGCCCACCCAGTCGAACATGTCGAAGCGGGCCAGCCAGCCCTCCCGCTCGGCGAGCTGGTCGAGGCGGCTGCCCAGCATGGTCACGGCCACAGCCTGCTCCTGCCAGCTGCCGCCCAGGCTTTCCAGCCGCGCGCGCACCTGCTCCATGCCGATGCGGGGCTCGGGTGTGCCCCCCGATTTGCTCACCACCACCACCAAGGTGTGGCGCAGGCCCTCGCCGAGGCGCTCCAGCGTGTGACTGATGCCCTCTGGGTCGACATTGTCGATGAAGTGAAAGGGCAATCCGCCGTCCAGGCCCCCCAGGGCCCGCACCATCAGCAGGGGTCCCAGGCCGGAGCCGCCGATGCCGATCCAGAGCACGTCGCTGAAGCGGCCACTGCCGAGCTGGTCGCGGCCGAACTGCTCAATCCGGTCGATCTCCGAGCGGATGTGGTCGGCCGTGGCGGCATCCGGGGCGAGCTGGGGGGTGCGCAGCCAGTAGTGACCCACCATGCGCTGCTCGGAGGCATTGGCGATCGCGCCGGCCTCCAGGGCCTCCATCGCCGTGAAGGCCTGGCTGAAGCGCGGGGCAAGCTCCTCGAGATCGCGATCGTTGAGAGCCATCCGGCTCACGTCCAGCCAGATCTGCAGGCCGGCGTCGAACCAGAGGCGGTCGCAGAAGCGCTGCCATTGGCTGGCGGGATTGGTCCGATCAAGGTCGGCGGTCATGGTCCGGACAGCGGCAGCGGGGGCGTTGGGGGAAACCTAGATCTGGGAACCGAAGGCCTGAAATCGTGCTGGCGGTTCAGGCTGCGGTCAGCAGACCCTTTCAGCCTGGCAGGAGCGTTGCATAGGGTCCTTAAGATTGGTTCATGGATCTTCAGGTTTTCTGCGGTTGCGTACCGGACCTCCCCGGCCGTTGCGACCGGGGAAGTTCTGTCTGCTCAGACCGCCCCTTTCCCTCTGCCAACCGGCGACTGACCCCGTGATCCCTCCCAGCGCAGTTCGTCGATTCAGGCGGTTTCGGCGCCAACCCAAGCTGTCAACATTCCCCAGGTTCAGGTTCCCCTCAATAGGCAGGCGCACCCACCGGCTGCTGCGTCTTGCTGGCTGCACCCTGGCATTGGGCGGCCTGGTTCCCTACAGCGCCCCGGCTCCCCGCCCCTGGATCGGCCAACCGATGGTGATCCATCCCGGTCACGGCCAGCCCGACCCGCTGGCCTTCAGCGCCGACGAACTGCAGGAACTCCGCCGACGCTTCGGCGTTCACGGCCCGCAGCCACGGCTGGCCCAGTTGTTCAGTGACGGCGTGGACCAGTTCCAACCCCTGCGCAGCCATGCCCTCAGCCGGCTGGAGGAACTGAGGCCGGTGATCCTCAGCCTGAGCAGGGAACAGCACATCAATCCGATGCTCGTCACCGCGGTGCTGTTCGACGAGATGCGCCACGCCAAGCCCGGGGAAAACCACCCGATTGCGGCCCACTCCGGCCTGTTCAGCACCCATGGGCTGGCCCAGCTGGGAATCAGTGAAATGCAGCATCAGGGTCTGCTGCCCGCCGACCCCACCCCTGAAGAGGTGAGCTGGGCCCGGGACCAACTGCTCGATCCCATGCGCAACATCGAACTGCTGGTGGGCAAGTTCGCGCGGCTGAAGCGCCAGCTCAACGTGCCGCCCCAGCGGGTGCTGCAGGCCAGCGGCAGCGTCAAGGATGCCAAGGTGCTCGCCACCCTGGCCTATCTGCACAACGGCAAGCTCGACTATCCCCGCCGCATCCTGAGCTCCATGCAGGATCCAGTGCTGCATGTGCTGCTCTATGGCCAGCGCAAGACGGTGCTCTCGCCGCTGATCTGAGTTCCCAGCCGAGAGTTCCCTGTCGTGATCCGCTCAGGACCTGATGGCAATCCAGGGACTGATCGCTCAGCAGAGCAGGCCCAGCTGGCCGAGCCGGGCCTGCAGGGCTGACCAGTCGAAACTGCGGGGGTCGGCGCGCTCGCCGCCCAGATCCACTGCCCGGTGGGTGGTGATCTGGTCTGCGGGAATCGGAAAGGCCTGCATCCACAGGGCCAGCAGGGCGGCCAGTCCGTCGTACTGGGCCGAGGTGTAGCCGCTGTGGTGCAGACCGCCTCCCTCACCGTCCATGGGACTCTCCAGGCTCACGTGCAGGGCGAAGTTGTTCACCGAGCCACCCACCTTCGGGTTGGTGATCGCCCACTGGCCGCGGAAGGCCGAATTCCCGGCTCCGAAGGCCCGCTTGCGGGGATCGAGCAGAAACACCACCTCACCATCACGGCCCACGAGGGCGTGGTAGCTCACCTGGTCCTCATCGCGGGGGTGGGGTGTGCGGAAGGTGCTGATCGCCGACTCCAGGCTGTACACCGTTTCGTGGAGCACCACCAGCCGGGGGGTGGGGTCCAGGGGATTGCCGAAGGCGTCGCGGCTGAAGCGCTCCCCGAAGTTGGTGGGGTCGATGCTCACCTGGCGCGGGGCGGTTCGCAGCTCGTTCAGGCGGGAGAGCAGGTGCTGGCGCTGGACGGTCTGCGGGGCGGTGCACTGCTCGCGCAGGGGGGACTGCCAGGCGACCTGGGCTGGTGGTGGTGCCGTGGTGGTGGCGGGGGAAGGAGGGGCATCCGCGCCGGGTTTGCCGATGTCATCAAGCAGATCCAGCAGGGACGGCCGCTCGCCTGCGCCCGCTTGACTGGTGAGATCGAAGGCCATCCAGCCGATGCTGCCCAGGCCGGTCACAGCTGCGGCCAGGCCGGCAAGGAGCAGGGGCTGGGTCGGCACAGTCAGGGGCCCTCCAGGGCAAGCCAGCGTCCACGGCGCTGAAGCATGGCGTCGGTGACCTCGGGACAAGGTTCCAGACTCCAGCGTTCAACCTGGGGAGACCCTGGTTCGACGCTGGTGGAATGCAGCCTGCCATCCCGTACGAAATGTAACGGCAGTGGTGTTCCACTTTTCTGAGTCGCCAGCAGGGGGGGCAGATCCTCCGGCCGCCGCAGCCGCTGGCCCGCCAGGGCGATCAGCTCATCACCCACCAGCAAACCGGCCGACTCCGCCGGTCCGCCCCGCAGCACCCGCTGCAGCAGCAGGCCCGTCGCCGTGAGTTCCAGCTGCCAGCCCAGCCAGGGAGCGTCGGCCTGGTGGGGCTGGAGGGTGAGTCCCACATCCGCCAGATAGCTGTCCAGGTCGGGGTCGTCCGTGCCCTCCAGCCAGCTGGGCAGAAGCTGGGCCAGATCGGGGGCGGCGGTCGAGAAGGCCAGCAGCAGGTCGGCTTCGCGATAGCCCCGACCCCAGCGGCCGTGGCTGCGCCACAGCTGGCGCAGCACGGCCGGCAGGCAGCTGCCGGCGCGGCGCAGGTGCAGATCGAGCACCAGGGCCACAACAGCCCCCTTGAGGTAGTAGCTCACCTGGCTGTTAGCGGAATAGGCATCGGGCTTGTAGAGCTTCACCCAGGCCTCCTGGCTGCTCAGCCGCAGGCTCTGCACCTGGCGGCCGGGCGTGAGCCGGTAGCGGCTGAGGTCGCTGCCCAGATCGCTGAGCACCTCCTCCGGCGTGCTGATGCCGGCGGCGTGGGGGAGCAGCTGATCCACGTAGCTGGTCACCCCCTCGGCGAACCAGAGGCTGGGCACCACCACGGGCTGGTGGTAGTCGTAGGGCACCAGCTCGGCGGGCCGCAACCGGCGCACGTTCCACTGGTGCAGGTATTCATGGGCCACGAGCTGCAGGAACCTGCGGCGGCCCTCCGCTTCCGCCAGTCTGCGGCGGCCGTACTGGAGCACACAACTGCAGTCGTGCTCGAGGCCGCCATAGCCGCTCTCCGTCAGGTGGAGCACAAACAGGTAGTGGTCCGCGGCGGGCCGCTCCACCCCCATCAACCGGCAACAGGCCAGACAGACCCGCTCCACATCAGCCAGCAGCTGGTCGTCAGCAGTGATCGGATCGTCTCCGGCCAGGGTGGTGCCCCAGCTCACCCAGCGGTGGGGGATGCCCGCCACCGCGAAGGGATGCTCCCGGTGGGGGCCCGCCTCAATGGGACTGTCCACCAGTTGGTCGAAGTCGGCGGCCAGCCACACACCATCCTCGCCCTGGGGCAGGGGCACGAAGGCGCGCCAGTCCGGCGGCAGGCTGAGGCGCAGCTGGTGGGGCTGCCAGCGCAATCCCTCCACCGCCATGGCCACGGCAGCCAGGCAGAGAAAACCGTGCTCGGCGGTGAGGTGGCAGGTGCGCACCGTGAGTTCGCTGGCCACCAGCCGGTAGCGGAGGGTCACGGGCTCGAGG
>JBBASN010000040.1:8528-19443 GCA_040399225.1 Prochlorococcaceae cyanobacterium
TCAGGCGCTCAGGCTCACCTGGGCAGTGGGGAGGTGCCGCTGGGCAGCGGCCAGGGCGCTGCTGGCCGCATAGCGACGGGTGATACGAGCCAGGAGCCCCTGCAGGTTCTGGCTGCGGCTGAGGCGCTGCAGGTCTCCCACCAGGGCCAGGGAGCCATCGGCCTGACGGCGCCAGCCCAGACAGTGCCCCGATCCGCAGCGCACCTGCAGGAGCACCGGCTCCCGCTCGCCGGCAAACCCCTCCAGGTGTCCCCCCCAGAGGGGCTGCAATCCGAGGGCCTCCAGGCTGGCCGCCAGCACGTCGGCGTCGTGCAGCACGGTGGGCAGGATGGAGAGATGGGACATGGACCGATGCCCGCTTTTCCAGACCCTAGCCACCCCGACTGCTCCGTCCAGTGGCCGTTGCCACAGCCCGGAGCCTCCGCCGCCGCCGGCCACCAGGACGAGCTGCGGCTGGCGGTGATGGCCTCGGGCAACGGCAGCAACTTCGAGGCGCTGGTGCGGGCCTGCCGGGCGGGCTGCCCCCGGGGCACAGTGGCATTGCTGGTGGTGAACAACCCTGGCTGTGCGGCGATCGCGCGGGCCGAGCGGCTCGGGGTGGCCTGGCAGATGCTGGATCACCGTGGCCAAGGCAGCCGGGAGGATCTCGACCGGGCCCTGATCGATCTGTTCCAGCGTCAGGCCATCGATCTGGTGGTGATGGCCGGCTGGATGCGGGTGGTAACGCCGGTGCTGATCGGCGCCTTTCCCGGGCGGCTGGTGAACATCCACCCCTCCCTGCTGCCCAGCTTCCGGGGCATGCACGCGGCGGCCCAGGCCCTGGAGGCCGGCGTCACCCTGGCGGGCTGCACCGCCCACCTGGTGACGGAGGAGGTGGATGCCGGCCAGATCCTGGTGCAGGCGGCGGTACCGGTGCTGGTGGACGACGACGTGGACAGCCTCAGCCAGCGCATCCAGCAGCAGGAGCACCGGATCCTGCCCCTGGCCGTGCAGCTGGCTGCCGAGCGGCTGGGCCTGACCGTGCCTCAGGGATAGAACGGCAGCAGGGGCAGTCCGGTGGTGGCCTCCAGCCCGGCCATCAGGTTGAGGCACTGCACCCCCTGGCCGGCCTGGCCCTTCACCAGATTGTCCACAGCCCCCATCACGATCAGTTGGCCGGTGCGTGGATCCACCTGCACCGAGTAGAGCGCCCGGTTGGTCTGGCGCACCCACTTGGTGGAGGGGTAGGTACCTACCGGCAACACCTCCACGCAGGGGGACTGGCGGTAAGCAGAACAGAGCAGGGTCGAGCAGTCCTCGGCGGTGAGACCGGGGTCGCGCAGGCGGCAATAAACCGTAGCCAGCAGCCCCCGCACCATCGGCATCAGGTGCGGGGTGAACTGCAGCTGGATCTCCTGGCCGGCCACCTGGCTGGCGATCTGCTCGATCTCGCTGGTGTGACGGTGGCCCACCACGCCATAGGGGGCCACCGCCTCGGCCGCCTCCGCCAGCAGCAGGTTCTCCTTGGCGGCGCGCCCGCCGCCGCTGGTGCCGGTCTTGGCGTCGATCACGATCCCGCCCGCCTCCACCAGGCCCTGCTTGAGGAAGGGGAGCAGCCCCAGCAGGGATGCGGTGGGGAAACAGCCAGGGGCGGCCACCAGCCGGGCGGAAGCGATTTCATCGGCGTACCACTCCGGCAGGCCATAGACAGCCTCGGCACAGAGCTCGGCATCCGCGCGCCCCAGCTCGCGGGCTTCGGCGGCATACACCTCCTGCCAGCGGCCCAGGCTGCGGTAGCGGTAGTCGGCCGAGAGGTCCACCACCCGCACGCCGTGCTCCAGCAGGGGGGGCACAAACTGGGCCGCCAGGCCATTGGGCAGGCTGAGCACCGCGAAGTCGGCGGCAGCGGCGATCGCATCCGGCTCGGGCACCTGCACCACCGGGTCGTCCGCCAGGGGCAGAAAGGGGGTGAGTTCACTCCAGCGCTTGCCGCTGCTGCGCTCCCCACCCAGAAACGTCACCCGCAGGTGGGGGTGCCCCTGGAGCAGGCGCAGGGTCTGCAGGCCCCCGTAGCCACTGGCACCGATCACGGCGACGCGCTGACTGGTGAGGGAGCTGGCCATGGCCCGTGTTCACACGTGCTGGGCTTTATAAAGGATGATTGAGCTCTGGTCCTCTGGCCTGTGCTGCCGCCTGTGCTGCCGTTGACATCCCTGGGTGATCCGTTCCTCGACAGCACGGCCAAAGGGGTCAGCAAGCCGGCTCCTGATCCAAGTCTGAATCCAGACCGGGATGGCGACAGGGACAGGATCCGCTTCGATGCCATTGCCGATGCCCTGGCCGCCATCCGCAACGGCGAGTCGATCGTGGTGGTCGACGACGAAAACCGGGAAAACGAGGGCGATCTGATCTGTGCGGCCCAATTCGCCACGCCGGAGCAGATCAACTTCATGGCCACCGCGGCCCGGGGCCTGATCTGCCTGGCCATGGAGGGGGAGCGGCTCGATACCCTCGATCTGCCGCTGATGGTGGATCGCAACACCGACGAAAACCAGACCGCCTTCACCGTGAGCGTGGACGCGGGGCCGGAAAATGGGGTGAGCACCGGCATCTCCGCCGAGGACCGGGCCCGCACCATCCAGGTGGCCATCCACCCCCACACCCGGCCTGCGGACCTGCGGCGCCCCGGCCACATCTTTCCGCTGCGGGCCCGCCAGGGCGGCGTGCTCAAGCGGGCCGGCCACACCGAAGCGGCCGTGGATCTGGCCCGGCTGGCGGGCTTGTATCCAGCCGGGGTGATCTGCGAGATCCAGAACGCCGATGGCTCGATGGCCCGCTTACCCCAGCTGGCCAGCTACGCCAGGCAGCACGGCCTGCGCCTGATCTCCATCGCCGACCTGATCCGCTACCGGCTGGATACCGAGCGCTTCGTGCGCCGGCAGGCGGAAGCCAGCCTGCCCAGCGCCTTCGGCACGTTCCGGGCCATCGGCTATCGCAACGAACTCGATGGCAGCGAGCACGTGGCCATCATCAAGGGGGAGCCCCAGAAGGCCACGGCCCCTGTGTTGGTGCGGGTGCACAGCGAGTGCCTCACCGGCGATGCCTTCGGCTCCCTGCGCTGCGACTGCCGGCCCCAGCTGGAGGCGGCCCTGCGCATGATCGAGGCCGCCGGCGAAGGGGTGGTGGTGTACCTGCGCCAGGAAGGGCGCGGCATCGGCCTGATCAACAAGCTCAAGGCCTACAGCCTGCAGGATGGCGGCCTCGACACGGTGGAGGCCAACGAGCGTCTCGGCTTCCCCGCCGATCTGCGCAACTACGGCGTGGGTGCCCAGATCCTCAGCGACCTGGGCGTGCACCGGCTGCGGCTGATCACCAACAATCCGCGCAAGATCGCCGGTCTGGGCGGCTATGGCCTGCAGGTGGTAGACCGCGTGCCGCTGGTGATGGATGCGGGCCTGCACAACGCGGCCTACCTGAGCACAAAGCGCACCAAGCTGGGGCACCTGATCGATGTGGAATCCCATGGGCTCACGGCGGTGCTCGGCTGGCACGGAGCCGGCGGCGACGATCCCTTCCGTTTGAGTGAGGCCTTTGCTGCGCTGCAGCAAGGAACCGAGCAACGGGGTCTGATGCTCGATCGCGAAAACGACCCTCGCCTGCTGGCCCTGCTCGACCAGCCGCCGTTGGCGGTCCTGCTGTGCTGCCCCGACGGCCGCTTGCTGAATGGCGACGATCTCGATTCCACGCTGCGCGCGCTGATGCGGCTGGGCACAACCCAGCGGATTTCCCTGCTGCTGGCCCCTGACGCCCAGCGTCTGAGCCATCCGAGCGGAACGCTGAAACGCGAGTTCCGCGACCTTGAGGATCTCAGTCCAGGTGAGAATGACAGTTGCCCGCTTCTCCATCTGCAGCCTGGGGCGTTTGTGACCTGGCTGTTGAGCTGATCAGCGCCGCCCCTCAATCGGCCAAGGGCAACATGACCTGGCCCTGGTGTCAGTCGCTATGCAGTGTGGGAAACGCCTTGATGTCCTGCAGCTGACGATGGAGCAGATAGTGCTCACCGCAGAGGGCGAGCAAGGCATCGAGCAGGGGAATGTCGTTGTTGATGTAGTGCCGTAGCAATTGGCTGTTGTCCACCAGTTCGATGCTGCTCAATAGCTCGGCATGATCCGGCACAAGGGCTGCAACTTCGCGCAGAATCTGATCGAGGGCGAGTTGAAACATGAACTCGGAATCCATCCAGCCCAACGACTGATCCGTATGCAACTGCCGATAGGACTCCAGTTCACCACTGTCGAAGCGGAAGTGGCGACTGATCGGCAGCTCACGCCCCGCCACCAACGCATAGGCGTGAGCCCACTGGCAGGGGACTTTATGACCCTGCACCACAGTAAAGAGCAGGATCGGAGCCCAATGGCCGGCACCAGCGATGCGATGGCAGCGATGCAGATGGGAGACGCGGAGATGATGACGGGAGGGCCGCACAGTGATCTCATCTGCTTCTCTTTGATCATCTTCACGCATGACTGAGACGTCCCACCTGAGCACCCCAGCCCTGCCCTGACGCATCAGCGTCAATGCGCATTTTCGCCACGTGAGGCGTTCGGCCAAGGTTGAGAATGGAAAAAACCTCAGTCCCTTCCATCGCTTCAGGTCTGACGGAATTTGCCGATGCGGCAAGCCTCAAGAAGGATGGCCGCCGCCTTTCCCTGGAGGGGGTGCTGACAGGCAGCGCCCTCGGCGTGCTGCTGCTGTATCTGATGGAGGAAGGGCTGGCCGCCACCGGCCAGCGTCCCCGCGGCGGCCCTCTGGACGATCCGGGCGTGGAGGGTCCGGGCGGGCTGCAGGCGAAGGCGGGCAGGATCGCCATCCGCCCCCTCGATGGCATCGACGTCGGCACGCCGCTGCGCCGCGCCCAGCCTTTCGGCAGCGGCAGCGAACCGCGACAAGCACAGGGCACTGGTTCAGGGCGAGGAATTCCCGGCGCTGCGGAAGCTTCTCGCCTGCCGATCAGCACGCCAGCCTTCGGGCAGCCCTTCGCCGGCAGCTTGAACGCGGGCAGTCCGCTCCCGATCCCGGAACCCGCTCCCCCCAGCGGCACTGATCCCGTTGGGCCAACGCCGCCGGAGCCCCCAGAGCCGTTCTCGCCGACGCCAGAGCCGATCCCAGCGACTCCAGGGCCAGTCCCACCGACTCCAGAGCCGGAGCCACCAACTCCAGACAGGGGCGCGCCACAGCTGGTGGTTGTGCTGGTGCGAACCTATGGCGGCTCCAGCAGCCGCACGGTGGAAGGGGAGGCCGCGTCTGCGCAGGACGCCATCCAGGTGGGGATTGAAAACACCCTGCTCGATCTACGTGGAGCGGCTGGGAGCCCGGGCCTGAGGGTGGACTCTGATCGAACGCTGCAATCGTTTGCACTCTCGCAGCTGGATGACGCCGATCTGAGGCTGGTGGCAGAACACATCGGCTTGCTCAACAGCACGGTTCTCAACGGCGAAGGCAGCAATGTGCTGATTCTCAATGCCAGGGATCTGCTGGAACTGGGTGTGTTCTCTCCCACCAATGCCTCAGTGATGCTGCAGTCGGAACTGACGGGCCTCCAGGACAGCAGCATCCAGGGACAACCGGGGGAAGATGCTCTGGCCCTTGAAGGGCTCACCAATCTTACCTTCACTGGACTGGGTGGCAGTGAGCGGGCCCAGCTCAGTTTCGATCTTTTAACCACAGCACTGCGGAACTCCGGCATTGTGCTCGGGGAAGGCAATGACACCATCACCATCAACAGCGGCTACCTCGTTGCCAATCAGGCCGGCCTCACGACCCGGCAATCCAGCGGCCTGAGTTTTGATCTCGGGGATACCCCGGTGAGCGCTGAAGATGGCAGCAACTGGGTGTTCAGCCTCAATGCCCGGGCGGTGGGTCTGGAGAACAGCCTGCTGGATCTCGGCGGTGGCAATGACCGGGTGTCGATCCTGACCATGATTGATGCCGATCTCCGCAATGATCTGGGCGTTCTGTATGACGATCCCTTCACCAGCATCAAGTTGGAGCGGGTGGGGCTGCTCAATTCCGAGGTGCGGATGGGCAGTGGTGATGATCAACTGCGCATCAATGGTGCTGTGATCGATTCCATCATTGATCTCGGCAGTGGATCCAACACCCTGTGGCTGGAAGATGAGGTGAGCGGCAGCAGCCGCATCCTGATGGGTGATGGCAACAACACGATCATCGTTAACGCTGCCCTGGGCGGAACGGTGCAAGGCGGCGCTGGAGATGATCGCTTCAGCCTCAGCGCCCTTGAACTCGCCGGGGAGCTCGATGGGGGTGAGGGCTTCGACACCTTGGAGGCCACGGCTGTTGATCGGCGCCAGGTGCTGGTGATGAGTGGCGCCGACAGGGGGAATCTCGATGGTCTTCGCTTTGAGAGCATCGAATCGGTGGACCTCGGATCCGGCAACGATGTGGCGCTGCTGGATTTCGATGCCAGCCTCACGGGCCAACTGCTGGGCGGATCCGGTCTGGATCGGCTCGAGTACAGCAACTGGACACTGCCGGTGAGCGTGGATCTCGATCGCGGCGCCGCCACTGGCATCGCAGGCGGACGCAGCGGATTCCTGCAGGGCTTCGAGCAGGTGGTGGGCGGACTGGGCTCCGACACCCTGATCAGCTCGGGAGCCTTCGCTGGCATCGACGGCTCGGAGGGGGACGATCTGCTCTTCCTGCGCTGGAGCCCCTGGCTGAGCAGCGATGGCCAGGGGCTTCAGGTGAGCGGCGGTGGCGGTCGCGATCTGGTGGTGTTCAGCGGCCTGGAGCAGCAGATACCGGCGTTCTGGGATGGTCAGAGCGGGTTGCTCGATCTGGTGGATCTCGATCTCAGTTCCAACCTCGATGGCAACGGCGGCCTCATCGACTCAATCGGCTGGCTACGCACCGAACCGATCACCGGCGGGGGCTTCCAGGAGAGCCTGCTGCAGCTGACGCCATCCGGGCTGGAGGGGGTTGGTGATGCACGCCTGCTGCCGATCGCGCCGCTGGAGCAGTTACTGGCCGGCATGGAGAGCGACACACGCCAGCTGGCGATTGCCTGGGATGACCAGGCTGGGTCCCAGCTGCATCTGCTCGGCAGCCAGGGCATCGGCACCAGTCAGGTGCTCGCCAACCTGCCCAGTGCCCTGAGCACTGCAGGCTTGAATCTCAACGGATCGAGCGGGTCGACTCCATGAAGCCGCCGATTCGATCGCTGATCAGGGAGATCACCGGACGGGAGCCCAGCTGAATGAGGGCCGTTACCGCCATGCCGGCACGAAGCTCGTAGGTGCGCCCTTTGCGTGAGAGCTCATTGGTGTCGATTTTGACCTTCACCGGGAAGGTTTCCTGCGGATTCTGACCATCCGGGGGCAGAGCATCGGCACCGATGCGGGTGATTGTTCCCTTGAGCGAGCCGTAGTCGGTGAAGGGAAACGAGGTGACGCGAATATCCACCGGCATCCCTGGTAGCAGGAAGCCGATATCACGGTTGGAAACGGAGAGCTCCACATCCAGACTGTTGCCAGGCACGATCTGCAGCGCTGCCCGAGCAGGGGTGAGGATTTCACCTGGCTTGACAGTGAGATCGAAGACCCTGCCAGCAACGGGGGCGATCAGCTTTCCGAGTTGCACCCGTTCATTGAGCTCATCAAGGTTGGCCTGCACGGAGGAGAGCTGCAGCCTGGCGTTGTCGTATTGGGCGTAGAGCTGTTTGAATTCAGCAGCTGGAATCTGGCGCTGTTTGAGCTGGCTTTCGCGGATGCGATAGCGCGCCGATTCGAGTTCCTTCTCGGTGCGGAAGATGGTGCCTTCGAGTTCGGCGATTCGCTGCTCCTGGCGGTCCAATTCAAGACGCGTCATCGCCCCCTCCTTGACCAGCCGCTTCATCCGATCGGTGATGTTGTTTTCGATCGCCTGGCGACGCCGCAACGAGAGCAGATCCGAGGCCTGCTGCTCCAGATTGATCTGGCTGCGTTTGAGCTCCTGCGTGGCCGCCTGCAGGCGCAGCTGCACGTCCTGCTGTTCCACTTTGAGCTGACGGTCGGCGGCTGGCGTGCCCGGTGGCAGGCCCGGCAACCCCAGCCGCAGGGCCAGCAGATTCGACTGCGTTTCCCAGATCTTGAGCTGGCTGCCGAGGTGGACGCGTTGATTGCGTACGGCCTGTTCGCGCAGCTGGATCAAGGGCTGGCCCTTCTTCACAACCTGGCCCTCCTTGACCAGCACCTGTTGCACGGGGGCATTGAACGGTGCGGTGATCGAGGTGACGCCCCCCACGGGCCGCAGCTTGCCGTTGGCGTTCACGGAGGTTTCGATCCGGGCAATCAGGCCATAGATCACAGAAAAGCTGGTGAGACCGATCAGGCTCCAGACAATGCCCCGGCTCCAGCCCCGGGTGCTGCGGGGCAGGGTGGTGCGTCGCTGCCGAAAGCCACGCGGGCGCTGTTCCGCAGCAGCTTCAGCCTCACGGGGAGCGGGGGGGGTGGGCGCCAGCAGCGCATCGGGAGTGGGAGG
Source organism: Prochlorococcaceae cyanobacterium (assembly GCA_040399225.1). Lineage (GTDB taxonomy): Bacteria > Cyanobacteriota > Cyanobacteriia > PCC-6307 > Cyanobiaceae > NIES-981. The sequence continues at coordinate 17,046 of JBBASN010000040.1, forward strand.
AGGCGATGGCACGGGTGGAACGGCTCAGGTGCCGACGGCGTACTTGATCGGCAGGCCCACCTTGGCGATGGGGGGAGTGCCGCTGGAGGAGGAGGACGAGGAGGAACGGCCCTGCTGACGAAAGAGGACGTAGTAAGGGCCCCGGGATGCCATCAACTCCTGGTGGGTCCCCACCTCAAGCACGGCGCCATTGCCCATGCAGACAATCAGATCAGCATTGATAATCGAGGAGAGGCGATGGGTGATGAACAGCACGGTGCAACCGCGCAGGGCTTGCATCAGGTTGTCGCTCACCACACGCTCGGTTTGGTAATCGAGGGCGGATGTGGCCTCATCCATGATCAGCATGCGCGGCTTCTGCAGGATGGTGCGGGCGATGGCGATGCGCTGCCGCTGGCCGCCGGAGAGCCCACTGCCTCGCTCGCCCACCTGGGTTGAATAGCCGGCGGGCAGCTCCATGATGAAATCGTGAGCAGCGGCGATCGTGGCGGCCTCGATGATCTCGTCGCTGCTGGCTTCCGGGTTGGTGAGGGTGATGTTTTCCTCCACCGAACCATCAAATAGCACCGTATCTTGGGGAACGATGCCGATCTGGCGCCGCAGGGAATAGAGCTCCACCTTGGCGATGTCGATGCCATCCACCAGCACGGTGCCACCCTCTGGGTTATAGAGGCGCGCCACCAGCTTGGTGAGGGTGCTTTTGCCCGAACCGCTCGTGCCCACCACAGCCACAAACTTGCCCTGGGGAATGGTCAGCGATACACCCTTCAGCAGCAACGGTGAGGAAGGCTTGTAGCGGAACTGAATATTCTGGAACACGATCTCCCCCTGGATCGGCGGCATGATGATGCGGCTGGCATTGTCTCCGGGTGCCTCCTGCGGGTGGTCGATCACATCACTGAGACGTTCCAACGAGAGGGCCGTTTCCTGCACGGTTTGCCAGATGGAGGTCATTCTGAGCAAGGGACCGGTGACGTAACCGGCGATGATCCGGAAGGCGATCAGTTCACCGAGGCTGAGTTCTCCGTTCAGCACCAGGGCGGCACCACCCCAGATCACCAGCAGACTCGATAATTTATTGAGAAAGGCGCTAAAGGTGTTGGCCGTGGTGCTGAGCAGGGTGTTATCAAAACCCTCGGCCACGAAATCCGTGTAGAGATCCTGCCATTTCCAGCGGCTGCGCAATTCGATGTTCTGGGCTTTCACCGTCATCATGCTGCTCAGCACCTCCACCAGATGGCTCTGGGTGCGGCCATTGGCGATGGCACGGCTTTGCAGCTGATTGCGCACCAGCGGCGATACCGTCAAGGTGAGCACAACCAGCACCGGGATCACAGCCAGGGTGAGCAGAGTGAGCTGCCAGCTGTAGATCACCATCACGATGATATAGAGCAGTGCAAACACGGCATCGAGAATGGTGGTGAGGGCCGTGCCGGTGAGGAAGGAGCGGATCTTCTCAAGTTCACTGATCCGATTGCTGACCTCTCCAACTGGACGGCGGTCGAAGTAGCTGAGCGGTAAGCGCAGCAGATGGTCAATAATTTGCGTGCCGAGGGCCAGGTCAATGCGATTGGTGGTGTCTGCGAAGAGAAAGGTGCGCAGGCACAGCAGCAAACCTTCGAAGACGGCAAACACCACCAGCAACGTGCCCAGCACCCCCAGGGCGCTGGGGCTGTTGTTGATGATCACCTTGTCGATCACCTGCTGAATCAGCAGGGGGTTGACCAGGCCGAACAGCTGCACAAAGAAGCTGGCCAGCAACACCTCCAGCAACACGGTGCGGTGCTGTTGCAGTGCCGGCAGGAACCAGCGGAAGCCAAACTTGCGCTGTGGCGTGAGCGCATTGACGCGCAGGGTGAGCACCTCCCCCTCCTCGCCCCATTGCTCCTTGAACTGATCCAGGCTGAGTTCCTGATTGGCCACAGCGGGGATGCCGAGCACCACATTGGTGGCTGATGTGCGGTAGATCACCGCCAGACCGTTCCCCCAGCGCACCATCAGGGGAGCATCCAGCCGGTTAATGGTGTCGGCGCGGATTTCCAGCAGCTGGGTTTGCAGGCCGATGGATTCCGCCACGGCCCCGGCGAGGGCCAGTGAAGCCTCACCGTGGCGCTTCACCTGATCGGTGAAGACACGCCGCAGCAGCTCACGGCGAAAGGGCAGCCCGAGGTGATCGCTGAGCATGCGGAAGGCGGCGATCGGTGATTCCAGCGGGCCGACTCCGCGATGCCAGGGATAGGAGGAAGGATCGCGCCGGTTGTCGTCGAGGGGTTCCTCGGTGTCGCTGATGGGCAGCTCGGGAGCGGCGGCAATCGCCCCCTCTTCGAGCTTCTGGCGCTGCTCTTCCCAGCGTTCCAGCAGCAGGCCGCCGCCGCGCTGATCGAGATGGATGGCTTCG
>JBBASN010000041.1:0-18970 GCA_040399225.1 Prochlorococcaceae cyanobacterium
CCGGCATCGCGCCGATGCGCACCTACCTGCGCCGCATGTTCGAGCCCGCCGAGCGGGAGAAGAACGGCTGGACCTTCCGCGGCAAGGCCTGGCTGTTCATGGGTGCCCCCAAGACCCCAAACCTCCTCTACGACGCCGACTTCGAGCACTACGAGAGCGCGTTCCCCGAGAACTTCCGCTACACAAAGGCGATCAGCCGCGAGCAGCAGAATGCCAAAGGCGGCCGCATGTACATCCAAGACCGGGTGCTGGAGTACGCCGACGAGATCTTCGCGATGATCGAAAACCCCAAGACCCACGTGTACATGTGCGGTCTGAAGGGCATGGAGCCTGGCATCGACGAAGCAATGAGCGCTGCCGCCGCCGCCAAAGGCCTCGACTGGAGCGAACTGCGCCCCGCTCTCAAGAAGGCCGATCGCTGGCACGTGGAGACCTACTGAGCAGCACTCCTGCCCGAACCCAGCAGCAGTTCCCTGCAGCCCCGCTGTAGAGCCCGCCTCCGGCGGGCTTTTTTCTGTTTCCCACACAAAGAGCGTCACAAACCATCCCAGCCCCTCGGCTGGAGGTGCCGGCCTGGTTAAACCGTGGGCACCAGCGCAAGTTCCCATGCAAGCCGTTCTCACCAACCCCTTGCGGGTGGGCCTGCGGCAGGAGCGGGTGATTCCGCCCCAGTGCATCGTGATCTTCGGGGCCAGCGGTGACCTGACCCACCGCAAGCTGGTGCCTGCGCTGTTCGAGCTCTACCGCCAGCGGCGCCTGCCCAGTGAATTCGCCGTGCTCGGCTGCGCCCGCCGCCCCTGGAGCGACGAAGACTTCCGCAGCCGCATGGCCGAGGCGATGGCCGCCACCATCGCTGCCGACCCCGAGGCCTGGGAAGGCTTCGCCGCGGCGCTCTACTACGAGCCGGCCGACCTCTCCGACCCCGCCTCGATCGTGCGTCTGGGGGAGCGGCTCGACCACCTCGACCGCCAGCGCGCCACCCGTGGCAACCGCACCTTCTATCTCTCGGTGTCTCCGGCCTTCTACGGCAGCGGCTGCCGCGCCCTGGCCGCCGCCGGCCTGCTGGCCGACAGCGAGCGCAGCCGGGTGGTGATCGAAAAGCCCTTCGGCACCGACTACGCCAGCGCCCAGGCCCTCAACAAGGTGGTGCAGGCCTGCGCCAAGGAAAACCAGATCTTCCGCATCGACCACTATCTCGGCAAGGAGACGGTGCAGAACATCCTGGTGCTGCGCTTCGCCAACACGATCTTCGAACCGATCTGGAACCGCAACTACATCGCCAACGTGCAGATCACCGCCGCCGAAACGGTGGGGGTGGAGGAGCGGGCCGGCTACTACGAGAGCAGTGGCGCCCTGCGCGATATGGTGCAGAACCACCTCACCCAGATCCTGGCGCTCACGGCCATGGAGCCCCCCGGCCGCTTCGACGCCGAGGCGATCCGCAATGAGAAGGCCAAGGTGCTGCAGGCGGCGCGGCTGGCCAACGACAACGAGCCCTGGACCTGCTGCGTCCGCGGCCAGTACACCGCCGGCGGCAGCAGCGGCCGGCCGATTCCGGGCTACCGCCAGGAGCCGGGGGTGGACCCGAACAGCACCACGGAAACCTATGTGGCCACCAAGCTGTTCGTGGACAACTGGCGCTGGCAGGGAGTGCCCTTCTACATCCGCACCGGCAAGCGCCTGCCCAAGCGCCTCAGCGAGGTGGTGCTCACCTTCCGCGAGGCGCCGGTGCACCTGTTCGACGCCGCCGGTGGCGCCCCCACCCCCAACCAGCTGATCCTCAGGATCCAGCCGGATGAAGGCACCAACATCCGCTTCGAAGTGAAGGCACCGGGCTCGGGCATGCGCAGCCGGCCGGTGGACATGGGCTTCAGCTACGACGAGAGCTTCGGCGAGCCCAGCGACGAGGGCTATGTGCGCCTCCTGGCCGACGCCATGCTCGGCGACCCCACCCTGTTCACCCGCAGCGACGAGGTGGAGGCCGCCTGGCGCCTCTACACCCCCGTGCTCGAACTGATCGAGGACTCCCCCTGGCAGCTGCCGGTGCAGCCCTACGAGGCCCGCACCTGGGGTCCAGCCGCCTCCGACTCCATGCTGGCCGAGGACGGCCTGGGGTGGCGCCGCCCCTGAACGCTCTGCATTGCTTCCGACAGGACTGATCGCACCCCGACCCGCTCTCCCCCCATGTCCGCCCAACTCACCCTCCAGGCCCCCACCGCCCTGCCACCCCGTGAGGTGGCCAGCTACCTCGAGCGGCTCTGGGGCGAAGACCTGCAGCACTCCAATGGCGCCGCCACCTTCACCCTGGTGGTGTACGAGGGGTCGTGGCTGCAGCAGCAGTTGATCCGCACCGGCAGGGCGGAGGGACCGCTCACGGGTCTGCTCGACCCCGGTCTGATCGAGGCCGCCAAGGTGGCCGTGCCCGCCCTCGGTCTACCCCTGAGCACCGCCGTGATGGACCAGCGCCTGGCCTGGGAGCTGGGGCAGCAACCCGGTGCGGCCACGGCGGAGGACCAGCGGGGCCAGTTCGTGGATGCGGCGATCAGCGCCCACATGCCGCGGCGGCTGATCACCCTGGCCCCCACCCTCGATGCTGATCGGCCCCTGGAAACCCTTGTGGCGGCCTACTGCCCCCTGCCGGAAGAGGGCGGCGGCGGCGCGGCCTGCGGTGACGTGGTGGTGCTGCGCGGCGGCCGCAGGGCCCTGGGCGGCAACCTGGAGCTGGTGCAGCCGCTGATCCCCACCGACCTGCCCTGCTGGGTGTGGTGGAACAGCAGCCTGGACGAGGCCCCCGAGCTGCTGGAGGCCCTGGCGCCAGCATCCAGGCGGCTGGTGGTGGACAGCTCCCTGGGCCAGCCGCGCCGCTGCATCGACCTGCTGGTGGACCGGATCGCCGCCGGCCAGGCGGTGAACGACCTGAACTGGCTGCGGCTGCGCACCTGGCGCGAATCGCTGGCGATGGTGTTCGACCCGCCGGCCCGCCGCGATGCCCTGGAGCACGTGGTGCAGCTGGACATCGACGTGGAGGGCGACCACCCGCTCAAGGGGCTGCTGCTGGCGGCCTGGATCGCCGACCGGCTCGGCTGGCAGCCCCAGGAGTCGTATCCGGTGGAGGCCGACGGCATCGGCCCCGGCATCGGCGCCAGCTTCATGCGACCGGATGGGGCAGCGGTGCAGTTCCGGCTGATGCCGGTCCCGGTGGGCAGCCCCAAGATCCACCCCGGTGCCCTGGTGGGCCTGCGCCTGGTGTGCGCCCCCGAGGGCCGGCCGCCGCTGTGCGTGATCCTCTGCTCGGAATCGGGGGGGTGCATGCGCCTGGAGGCCGGCGGCATGGCAGCAATGGAGCTGGCCGAGGACGTGGTGCCCCTGCCCAACGAGAGCGAGGAGAAGGAGCTGGCCCGGTTGCTGTCCGGTGGCCACGACACCACCAACCCGCTGATGGCCTCGGCCGCCCGCCTGGCCGCCCAGCTGCTGCCCCAGTGAGTTCCGGCCCCGGCAGGGCAGGGCCTGGCATGCTGCCCCGATGCCCTGCCTGATCGCCGCGCCCTGCAGTGGCAGCGGTAAGACCCTGCTCAGCCTCTGCCTGGCGGCCCTGGCCCGCCGGCGGGGGCTGCGCCTGCAGCCCTTCAAGGTGGGCCCCGACTACCTCGACCCCCAGCTGCTCAGCCGGGTGAGCGGCCTGGCCTGCCGCAACCTCGACCCCCTGCTCTGCGGCGAAGCCTGGGTGGAGCGCTGTTTCGCCTGGCACGGCAGCCTCGCCGACCTGGCCCTGGTGGAGGGGGTGATGGGGCTGTTCGACGGCCGCGGCCCCAGCAGTGACGGCAGCTCGGCGGCGGTGGCCGCCCAGCTGGGGCTGCCGGTGGTGCTGGTGGTGGAGGCGTCGCGCCAGGCCGGATCGCTGGCGGCGCTGGTGCGCGGCTTCCGCGACCACGGCCCACCGCCGGTGCACCTGGCGGGAGTGGTGCTCAACCGGGTGGGCAGCGCCCGCCACCACGCCCTGCTGGCCGAGGCCCTGGCGGCGATCGAGGTGCCGCTACTGGGGGTGTTGCCCAGCCACCCCGCCCTGGAGCTGCCCTCGCGCCACCTGGGGCTGCTGCCGCCGGGCGAGATCGCCGACCTGGCTGCCCGCAGCGAGGTCTGGGCCGAACTGGCGGAGCAGCATCTGGAGCTGGATCTCCTCTGGCCGCTGCTGCAACCACCTGCCGGCCGCCACGCCCAGGATCCGATCCAAAGCCTGCTCAGCGCAGCCAGCGAGCCCGGATCAGCACCACGGCCCCTGGAGGGGACGCCCATTCCGGTGGCCGTGGCCAGCGACGCTGCCTTCCACTTCCGCTACCCGGAGGCCGGCGAGTTGCTGGAGGCCTGCGGCCTCGAGCCCCGGCCCTGGAGCCCCCTGGCCGATGAGCCCCTGCCGCCGGCCTGCCGCGGCGTGCTGTTGCCGGGCGGCTACCCCGAGCTGCACGCCGCCCAGCTGGCGGCCAGCGGCCGCAGCCTGGGGGCCCTGCGCCAGGCGGCGGCGGCGGGACTGCCGATCGTGGCGGAATGCGGCGGCCTGCTGCTGCTGGGCCAGGAGCTTTGCGACGGCGAGGGCCAGCCCCAGCCGATGGCCGGCGTGCTGCCCTTTCGCGCCCGGCGGGGGGAGCTGAGCCTGGGCTACCGCCAGGCCACCGCCCTGGGCGACGGGCTGCTGCTGCGCCGCGGCGAGCGGCTCTGGGGCCATGAATTCCACCGCTGGCAGCTGCAGGACGCCCCGGATGCCGCCGAGCCCCTGTGGCAACTGGAGGGCTGGGGCTGCCCGGCGCGGCCAGAGGGCTGGCGCCGCGCCCACGTGCACGCCAGCTGGCTGCACCTGCACTGGGCCGGCTGTCCGGCCATCCCTGCCCGCCTGGCCGCTGCCGCTGCCGCAACCCCCGCGTGCCAGCCTGGAAGGTGAGCAGCGGTACTGGCGCCCACCATGTCCTCCTCCAGCTCGTCCAGACGATCGCCACGCACGGCCCTGCCCCTGGGCTGGATGCCCGGGGATTCCCTCTCACCCGGCCGCAGCAGCCAGGCCCGGCGGGCTGAGGCCAATGCCCGGCGCTTTCTGCAGCCCAGCGATCCGCGGCTGGCCAGCACCTCGGAGCGCTGGCAGGTGGTGGTGCGCGGCCAGGTGCAGGGGGTGGGCTACAGAGCCGCCTGTTGCAGCCGGGCGCGGGAACTTGGCCTGGGGGGCTGGGTGCGTAACCGCGCCGATGGTTCGGTGGAGGTGCAGGCGGAGGGCCCCGCCAGCGACCTGGCGGAGCTGCGCCTCTGGTGCGAGCGGGGTCCCGCCGCGGCCCAGGTGGCGGGGGTGGCAGTGACCACCCTGGGCAGCACCGGGCAGGACTGGTTCGAAATTCACGCCTGAGGCAGGCCCTTCCTTCCCGCGCGCACGCGCTGATGACCCCTCTGTTCACCACTCTCTGATGGGTGCCCTTCTGGCCGAACTGGCCGCCTTCGCCCTGGCGGTGGGATTTTCCCCCCTGCACATCGCCCTGCTGCTGCTGCTGTTGCTCGGGCCCCAGCCCCTGCGCCGCGCCGGCTGGTTCGTGGCGGGCTGGCTGCTCACCACCGCCGCCGCCGTGGGGCTGCTGCTCACCGTGGGCCATGGCCTGGTGCTCACGATGGAGAAGGGCAGCGGCCACCGCACCGGCCTCGACCTGCTGGCGGCCGGGGCCCTGCTTGGCCTGGGCCTGAAGGAACTGCTCAGCCGCGAGGAGGAGGGCCAGGCCCCGGGCTGGACCAACAAGCTCGAACAGTTCTGCGCCATGCCCCTGCCGCTGCTGCTGGGGGTGAGTGCCGGCCTGGAACTGGCCAGTCCGGATGATGTGTTCCTTCTGGCCAAGACGGCCGGCAGCCTGCTGCAGGCTGGGCTGGGACTGGGCGGCGAACTGCTGGCCACGGCGGTGTTCACCCTGGTGAGCGGCCTGCTGCTGCTGCTGCCGCTGCTGGCCCTGGTGGCGCTGGGAGCGGAGCGGGTGCAGCCGCTGCTGCGCGGCGGCAAGCAGTGGCTGTTCGCCCGCGGTGATCTGCTGGTGGGCCTGGTGAGCATCGGCCTGGCCCTCTACCTGGGCTGGCAGGGAGTCGATGGGCTGCGGCTGGGGCTGGGCGCCTGACGCTGCCGACAGGCGCAGCTGAGGCGAGCCACCTCTAGGGCCCATCCCCGGCCTGGCTCTCCTGATCGGCCAGCCAGCGGCGCCAGAGCTCTTGCAGGTCCCCGGCCGCGGGACCGGCCATCAGGGTCACGGCCGTGTGGGCCCGGCTCACGGCCACGTACACCAGCTGGCGGCGCAGCAGCGGATCCTTCGGCCAGAACACGTCGGCATCCACGAACACCTCGCCGAAGGTGCTGCCCTGGCTGCGGTGCACGGTGAGCACGGCGGCCGGGCCCAGGGAGGCGAAGGCATCGCGCAGCAGGAAGAATCGCCGCCACAGGGCCTTGGCGGCGCCCTTCTCCTGGCCGCGGGCGGCGGAGCGCAGGCGGGCCAGCACGCCGTCGAGGCTGGCGCGGGCCGGAGAGCCCAGGGGCGGCAACAGGCGCAGCTGCAGGTTGCCCTCGCCCACCTCCACCGTGGCCGTGAGCGTGTCGATCACCGGCACCGCCATGGCCGGCAGCAGCAGGTCGCCGGCCAGATCGCCGGCGCTGAGGCCGAAATCGGCTAGGTCGGTGCGCTCGGGCTGCACGTCACGCACCACCAGCTCGCGGTTGGAGCCGAGCACCATGTCCGGCTCCTCCGCCAGCTCCTCCCCCTGGCGGCAGGCGGGGGCCATCACCGCCGCCCGGGTGATCAGCACCTCACCGGGCAGCACCGCCAGCTGGTCGGCCATGGCGCCGTGCAGGGCGCGGCGGGCGATCGGCACCAGCTGCTCCAAGGAGCGGTTGGTGTAGCAGAGAATGCGGGCCAGGTCGGGGTTGTCGGTATCGACGCTGCGGCGCAGGGCTGCCTGGGCCTGCTCCAGCCACTGGCGCCGGGGCAGCACGGCCACCTGGCCGGCGGCCTCATGCACCGGCGGCAGGGCCGGAGGCGGCTTGCAGGGCAGCACCTGCTCGCGGATGCCCTGGGCCAGACGCAGCACCGGGCCCTGGTGGCGCACCACCTCGCACAGCTCGGCCCTGGCGGCCCGGCCCATGGCAAACACCGGACTGCTGGCCTCCCCCACCGGCGGCAACTGGGCCGGATCGCCCACGAACACCAGCCGGGTGCGGAAGGGATGGGCGCAGCGCAGGCTGATCTCCAGCAGCTGGGAGTCCACCATCGAGGCCTCGTCGACCAGCACCAGACCGAGGTGCTCAAGGGCCAGGGCCGTCTGCTCGGTTTCCTCGCAGCGCTCCAGATCCCCCTGGCGGCGCAGCTTCAGCCGCAGCAGGCGGTGGATGGTGGAGGGGAACCAGGTGGGGCTGAGGCCTGCAGCGGCCAGCTGGCCGCGCAGCACGCCCACGGCCTTGTGGGTGGGGGCCACCACGGTCCAGCAGAGGCCACTGGCTTCAACCTCGGCCAGCAGCTGGCTGGAGAGGAAGGTCTTGCCCGTGCCGGCGTAGCCGCTGAGCACGAAGGGGGTGCCATCGGCCGGAGCCGCCAGCCAGGCCGAGAAGACCTCGGCCGCCGCCTGCTGGTCGGCGGTGAGAACGGGCTCAGGCAACCGGGGCGATCCAGCCCCACACCTGGGCGAGGTGCAGGGGAGAGCCCACCAGCACCAGGCCGGGCAGGGCCACCAGCGGACCGATCAGGGCGCCCACCAGCACCTGCAGGCGGGTGTGGCCCAGGTTCTGCTTGAGCGGGCGCTCGGGCAGGTGGCCTGCCACCAGACCGCCGGCGTCGGCCACCAGACCGTTCACCCGCTCAGCGGTGAGACCGGCGGCCCGGCGCACGCCGGAGGCGTCGTAGAGCACCACAAAGCAGAGCGCGGCCGCGAGGGCGAAGAGGGGATCACCGAAGCCCAGCTGCCAGCCCAGGCCCGCGGCGGTGCCGGTCATCAGGGCTGAGTGACTGGAGGGCATCCCCCCGGTTTCCAGCAGCACCCGCGGATTCCAGCGGCCCTCCGCCACCAGCTCCACCAGCAGCTTGGAGAGCTGGGCCACGCCGCAGGCGGACAGTCCCCACCACAGGGCGGCGTTGTCGAACAGGTCGCGGATCATCAGCAACAGATGCCCGGAATCGGGCGAAGCCAGGGTGCTCATCGATCGCGACTGGTGATGTAATCGGCCAGGGCCAGGAGCGGCGCCGCCCGCAGGCCCCCATCCTCCCCCCCGGCGTAGGGGGCCAGGGCCGCCTTGGCCTCGGCCACCAGGGCCTCCGCCCGCTGGCGCGATTCCTCCAGCCCCAGCAGCTTGGGATAGGTGGTCTTGTCGGCGGTGAGGTCCTTGCCGGCGGTCTTGCCGAGCACCTCGCTGCTGGCAGTCACGTCGAGGATGTCGTCGATGATCTGGAAGGCCAGACCGATGCCCCGGGCATAGACGCGCAGGGCCTCCAGCAGGGCCTCCGAAGCACCGGCGATCAGGGCACCGCTGAGCACGCAGGCCCGCAGCAGGGCACCGGTCTTGTGCAGGTGGATGTACTCGAGGGTGTCGAGGTCCACGTCCTTGCCCTCGCACTCCAGATCCACCACCTGGCCGCCCACCAGGCCCGGGGCACCGGAGGCCAGACTCAGCTCGGCCACCACCGCCAGCAGCCGCTCGGCCGCCACGCCCGGGCTGCGCAGCGCCACCATCTCGAAGGCGCGGGTGAGCAGGGCATCGCCGGCCAGGATGGCGTTGGCCTCGCCATACACCTTGTGGTTGGTGGGCCGGCCGCGGCGCAGGTCGTCGTTGTCCATCGCCGGAAGATCGTCGTGGATCAGCGACATGGTGTGCACCATCTCCAGCGCCACCGCAGTGGGCATCGCCTGCTCACGGCTGCCACCAGCCAGCTCACAGGCCGCCAGACAGAGGATCGGCCGCAGCCGCTTGCCGCCTGCCAGCAGCGAATAGCGCATCGCCTCGCGCAGGGATTCGGGCCGCTCCGGGCCGAGGGAGCCATCCAGGGCCGCCTCCACCTGCTGCCGGGCGGCCTCCAGGTAGGCGGCGAAGTCAAAGCTGGCCGGCGCGCCCGCGGAGGCGCTGTCTGTACTGGTCACCGCCGCGGTCATGGGGGCTGGGCCTGGGGCCATTGCTGGCGGGGATTCTCTCAGGCGGGTCGGCAGGGGCACTCTCACACCACCAGATCGTCAAGGCCATGGGCCACGCCACGGCGGCGGCACCAGGCCACCACCGTGTTCACCATCAGCATGGTCACGGTCATCGGGCCCACGCCCCCGGGCACCGGACTGATGGCGCTGGCGATCGGCTCCACCTCCTCAAAACGCACATCGCCGCAGAGACCGCCTTCTGTCCGATGGATCCCCACATCCACCACCACGGCGCCCGGCTGCACGTGCTCGGCGCCGATCATGCAGGGCCTGCCTGCGGCCACCACCAGCACGTCGGCCTGACGGGTGAGGGCAGCCAGATCGGCGGTGCGCGAGTGGGCCACGCTCACGGTGGCGTTGGCGGCCTGCAGCATCAGGGCCATCGGCTGCCCCACCAGGATGCTGCGGCCCACCACCACCGCCCGCTTGCCGGCCAGTTCGATATCGGCCGCAGCCAGCAGGGCCATCACGCCGGCGGGGGTGCAGCTGCGCGGGCCGGGCTCCCCCTTGAGCAGCCGGCCCAGGTTGAGGGTGTGCAGGCCGTCGGCGTCCTTCTCCGGATCGATCGCCAGCAGCAGCGGCCCCTCATTGAGACCGGCGGGCAGGGGCAGCTGCAGCAGGATGCCGTCACAGGTGGGGTCGGCGTTGAGGCGCTGCACCGCCGCCAGCACCTCGGCTGCCGGGGTGGCGGCGGGCAGGTGGGCCCCCAGGCTGGTGATGCCCACCCGAGCGCAGGCCTTCTCCTTGTTGGCCACATACACTCCGCTGGCGGGATCGTCGCCGACGCGCAGCACGGCCAGGCCCGGGGGGCGACCGATCGCCGGCAGCTGCTGGGCGATGGTGTCGTGCAGGCGCCGTTCGATCGCGGCGGCGAGCTGCTTGCCGTCGAGGCGGAGGGCCATGCAGGTGAGATGGGACTGACCTCCAGCTTGCCCTCTGCCCAGGCGGGCTAGCGTTGCACGATGCGGTGGCGTTGGCTGCGAACCCAGTGGCGGCACCTGCTGCGGGTGGAGCGCCCCCGGCAGAGCCTGGCCTGGTGGCGCCCGCAGGACACCCTGGCGGTGCTGCTGGTGTGCGCCATGGTGGCCCTGCTGGCCAGCTGGCCCTGGCTGGTGGAGCCGAACCTGCGGGCCGGCATGGTGGCGCCGTTCACGGTGCGGGCACCCCGGGACGCGCGGGTGCTGGACAGCACCGCCCTGGAGCAGCGCCGGGAACAGATGCTGCCCCGCACCACGGTGCAGGTGGTGGACGAGCAGGCGAGCGGGCTGCTGCGCCAGCGTCTCGATGGGGCCCTGGCGCTGATCGAGGTGCAGGCCGACACGGCCGACTCGCTGGTGAAGCCGGTGCAGCTGAGCCTGAGCGAGCGGGCCTGGCTGCGGCAGCTCTCAGCGGACCAGCGGATGGCCTGGGAGCGGGAGGTGCGCCAGGCCCAGCTGCGCATGCTCTGCCAGGGGTTGGCGGCCGGCGTGGCCGAGGGCCAGCTGCTGCAGGCGGCGACGCTGCAGCTGGAGACCCAGGAGGAGCCGGGGCGGGAGCTGGGGGCCCGACTGCTGGTGCACGCCCTGCAGGGGCAGTCGAACCTGCGCAGCGACCCCGCCCTGAGCCAGCGGCGGATCGAGGCCCTGATCAACCAGCAGGGCGTGCCCACCATCAGCGTGAAGCAGGACGACCTGGTGGTGCGCCAGGGGGAGCCGATCAGCGCCCAGGCCTTCGACGTGCTCGATTACTTCGGCCTGGTGAACCGCCGGCCCACGCCATTGGCCTGGCTGGGCCACTTCCTGGAGGCCCTGGCGGTGAGCGCCGTGCTGATCCTGCTGCTGCGCCGCTGGCGGCCGAGCCTGGAGCCCCGCCAGGCGCTGCTGGCCCTGGCCACTCTGTTGATCGTGCCGGGGGTGACGCTGTGGCTGGGCCCGCTGGCCAGCCCGCTGCTGCTGCTGGTGCCGGCGGCCCTGCTGCTGGCCCAGGGACTGGGCACCAGCTGCGGCCTGGCCTGGCTGGCGGCCGCCAGCCTGCTCTGGCCGGTGCCGCTCACCGGGGCGGTGGGCACCCGGCTGCTGCTGGCGGTGGCCACCGGGGCGGTGGCGGCGATGGCCGCCGACCGGCAGCGCAGCCGGGCCGGCCTGCTGCAGCTGGCGGTGCTGCTGCCGGCGGGGGCGGTGCTGCTGCAGTGGCTGCTGCTGCAGGGGCGGGGGCTGCCGGGGCAGCTCGACCTGCTCGGTGAGGGGCTGATGCTGGCCGGCCTGATGATGCTGGGGCTGCTGCTGGCGCCGCTGGTGGAAACCTCCTTCGGGCTGGTGACCAAGGCACGGCTGCTGGAACTGGCCGACCTGGAGCGGCCCCTGTTGCGGCGGCTCTCCTGCGAAGCGCCGGGCACCTTTGAGCACACCCTGATGATCGCCGGCCTGGCCGAGGAAGGGGCCCGCTGTCTGGGGGCGGACGTGGACCTGGTGCGCACCGGCGCGCTCTATCACGACGTGGGCAAACTGCACGGCCCCCAGTGGTTCATCGAGAACCAGGAGGGCGACCACAACCCCCACGACAGCCTCGACGACCCCGACGCCAGCGCCGCGATCCTGCAGGCCCATGTGGATGAGGGTCTGCGCCTGGCGCGCCGCTACCGCCTGCCCCGCCCCCTGGCCGACTTCATCCCCGAGCACCAGGGCACATTGAAGATGGGCTACTTCCTGCACCAGGCCCGGGAGCGCAACCCGGCCGTGGCCGAGGAGCGCTTCCGCTACCGCGGGCCGGCGCCGCGCAGCCCGGAAACGGCGATCCTGATGCTGGCCGACGGCTGCGAGGCGGCCCTGCGCTCCCTGCCACCGGGCACGAGCGAGGAGGAGGCCCGCCAGATGGTGCGCCGCATCCTCGAGGCCCGCCAGCGGGACGGCCAGCTGGCGGGCAGCGGCCTCAGCCGCGGAGAACTGGAGCTGCTGGTGCGCGCCTTCGTGCGGGTGTGGAAGCGGATGCGCCACCGCCGCATCCCCTACCCGATCCCGGCCCGCAAGGCCTTCAGCGCCTGACCAGCATGGGCCAGCTGAGCTTTGCCAGCCTGCAGCGCCAGCTACAGCCGCACTGGGGGCGGCTGAACGCCGAGGCGCCGGCGGATGTGGACGTGCTGCTGGTGCCCTCGCTGTCGCTGGAGCGCAGCCAGATGGAACTGGTGACCGGCGCCCACCACTACGAGGAGCGCCAGCTGTTCTCGCTGGTGCGCCTGCGTCACCCCGGCGTGCGCATGGTGTACGCCAGTAGCAAACCCCTCGGCGAACTGGTGGTGGATGCGGTGCTGGAGCTGCTGCCGGGCGTGCCCACCTCCCACGCCCGCCGCCGCCTGCACCTGTTCGACACCGACGACGCCTCCGACCGGCCGCTCACCGCCAAGCTGCTGGAGCGTCCGGCCCTGCTCAGCCGGATCGGCGAACTGCTGCGCCCGGGCCGCAGCTTCATCAGCTGCTTTGTGGTGAGCGACCTGGAACGGCAGCTGAGCGAACGGCTGCAGGTGCCGCTGCTGGGCTGCGACCCGGCCCTGGCCCACTGGGGGAGCAAGGCGGGCAGCCGCGAGCTGTTCGCGCGCTGCGGCGTGCCCCATCCCCCCGGCAGCCCCCTGGTGCACAGCCTGGACGACCTGGCCGAGGCCTGTGCCGAGCTGTGGGAGACCCACCCCCAGCTGCAACAGCTGGGGGTGAAGCTGAACGAGGGCTTCAGCGGTGAGGGCAATGCCCGCCTGGCGCTGGCGCCGCTGCAGCTGGCGGAGCACGGGGCTGCTGAAAGGCGCCGGCTGCTGCGCCAGGCCCTGGAGCAACTGCCGATGCCGGCGCCGCGCTGGCGGGAGCTGGTGGCCGAGCAGGGGGCGCTGGCGGAGGCCTGGCTGGAGGGGGGAGAGGCGCTCAGCTCGCCGAGTGTGCAGGGCACGATCCACCCCGGCGCCGCCGGGCCGGGCACGGTGGAACTGCTCTCCAGCCACGAGCAGGTGCTGGGCGGGCCGGACGGGCAGACCTACCAGGGCTGCAGCTTTCCCGCCGCCGGGGCCTATCGGGCCGAGCTGCTCCGCCATGGCCGCGCGGTGGGCGAGGCCCTGGCCGCCGCCGGGGCCCTGGAGCGCTTCGCGGTGGACTTCATCGCCCGCCGCTTCGGCGACCGCTGGGACCTGCAGGCGATCGAGGTGAACCTGCGCCAGGGGGGCACCACCCACCCGTTCATCGCCCTGGCGGCGATCACCGGCGGCGCCAGCGACGGCGAGGACGGCCTCTACCGCGCCCCCACCGGCACGCCCCTCTACTACCGCGCAACCGACACCCTGCAGCATCAAGGCCTGCGCGGCCTGCTGCCGGTGGACCTGATCGACATCGTGGCCGAGGCTGGCCTGCACTTCGATCCGGCCCAGCTGCGCGGCAGCGTGTTCCACCTGCTGGGCTGCCTCTCGGAGTTCGGCAAGCTGGGCATGACCTGCATCGGCCGCAGCGCCGCCGAGGCCCAGGCGGTGTACAGCGCCACCGAGCGCCAGCTGGTGGCCGGGGCGGCGCGGCTGGCCGGGCGTTAGGCGCTGGCCCAGTTGCGCTGGTGCCAGCGCCAGGCATCGGCCAGGATCGTGGCCAGCTCGGAGCGCTGGGGCCCCCAGCCCAGCTCCGTGCGCGCCAGGGCGGCATCGGCCACCAGCTCGGCCGGGTCGCCGGGGCGGCGGGGGGCATCCACCACCGTGAGCTCCCGGCCGGTGACGCTGCGAGCCGCCTCGATCACCTGCTGCACCGAGTAGCCGCTGCCGGTGCCCAGGTTGTAGATCCACTGGCCGGGGTTGCTGCGCAGCCGCTCCAGGCCGAGCACGTGGGCGGCGGCCAGGTCGCTCACGTGGATGTAGTCGCGGATGCAGGTGCCATCGGCGGTGAGATAGTCGCGGCCATACACCTGGATCGAGGACCGCCGGCCGGCCAGGGCCTCCAGCACCAGCGGGATCAGGTGGGTTTCCGGGTCGTGGTTCTCGCCGATGTCACCGGCGGGGTCGGCGCCGGCGGCGTTGAAGTAGCGGAAGATCACGCTGGGCTGGCCGTAGGCGGCGCCGAAGTCGGCCAGCAGCTGCTCCACCATCCACTTGCTGCGGCCGTAGGGGTTGATCGGCTGCTGGGGGGTGCTCTCGCGGATGGGGATGTGCTCGGCAGAGGGGATGCCGTAGGTGGCGCAGGTGGAGCTGAACACCAGCGGAATCGCCGTGCCGCGCCGCTGGCTCTCCTGCCGCAGGGCCTCCAGCAGCACCAGGGTGTCGCCCAGGTTGTTGCGGTAGTACTTGGCCGGCTCGCTCACGCTCTCGCCCACGTAGGCGTAGGCGGCGAAGTGCAGCACGGCCTGCACCGGTCCGGCGGGCAGCTGGGGATGGTCCCCGCGCAGCAGGGCATCGAGCAGGGCGCGGTCACCCAGTTGGCCCACCACCAGCGGCACCGCCAGCACGTCTTCGGCGATGGCGCGGTGGCCATACACCAGGTTGTCGAGCACCAGCACGGCCTCGCCGGCCTGCTGCAGGGCCCGCACCGTGTGGCTGCCGATGTAGCCGGCGCCGCCGGTGACCAGAACCGTCATGGGGAGAGGGGAGCTGGGGGGAGGTTGGCATGGCCCAGCAGCAGCGGACTGAGCACCAGCAGCAGCCAGGGAATCACCACGGCGTAGAGCAGGGAGAGGGGCCAGCCGAAGCGCAGAAAGTCGAGGAAGCGGTAGTTGCCGGGGGCATACACCATCAGGTTGGTCTGATAGCCGATCGGCGAGAGGAAACTCTGGCTGGCGGCGAACACCACCGCGTAGATGAACAGCAGCGGCGGCTGGCCCAGGCCCACCGCCAGCTTGGCCACCACCGGCAGCAGCAGCACCACGGTGGCGCCGTTGCTGAGCAGTTCGGTGCCCAGAAGAGTGATCACGTACACGGCGGTCAGGGCCGCCAGCACCGGCCAGCCCTGCAGCCAACCGAGCAGGGCGTCGGCGGCCAGCTGGGCCAGGCCGCTCTGCTGCAGGGCGGCGCTGAGGCTGAACAGGCCGCCCAGCAGCAGGAACACATCCCAGCGGATCGCCCGCAGGGCGGTGCTGGCATCCAGGCAGTTGCCCAGCACCAGCACCGCCACTCCCAGCAGCACCGCCGCCACCAGCGGGATCAGCTGCAGGCCGGAGAGCAGCAGCACGGCCGCCATGGTGACCAGTGCCAGGCCCTTGCGATGGGTGCTGGGCAGATCGCTGTCGAGCTCGTCGAGCACCACCAGCTCACTGTTCTGCTGCAGGCCGCGGATGGCATCGAGGGGCGCCTGCAGCAGCAGCAGGTCGCCCTCGCGCAGCACCAGCTGGCCGAGCCGGTCCTGCAGGGTGGTGTTGGCGCGCTTCACGGCCAGCACGGTGGCGTTGAAGCGCTGGCGGAAGCGCAGCTCGCGCAGGCTGGTGCCGGTGAGCTGGGACCCGGCGGGCAGCAGCACCTCGGCGTGGCGGATCCCGCTGGCTGGCAACTCCTCCAGCAGGGTGCCGGCCAGGGTCACCATCCGGTCCTGCTGGAGGCGCAACAGCTCCTGGCGGCTGCAGCGCAGCAGCAGCCGGTCGCCCTGGTGCAGGCGCAGCTCGGCCAGGGGCGGCTGCAGCTTCTGGCCACCGCGGTGCACCGCCAGCACGTCCACATCAAAGCGCCGCTGCAGCCGGCTGGCGTGCAGGGTGCGCTCGCAGAGAGGCGAGCCCTCCGACAGCACCACCTCGGTGAGGTAGCCCTGGCGGGAGAGATCCAGAAAGGCGGTGTCGAGGTCGTGGCCGCGCTGGGGCAGCCAGCGGGAGGCCAGCAACAGGTAGGCCCCACCGAGCAGCCACACCGGGATGCCCACGGCCGTGAAGGAGAACAGCTGGAACTCGCCGTAGCCCAGCTTGGCCGACACCTCACTGGCCAGCAGGTTGGAGGAGGTGCCGATCAGGGTGAGGGTGCCGCCGGTGATCGTGGCGAAGGAGAGGGGGATCAGCACCCGCGAGGGGCTGATGCCGCGCCGCCGGCACCAGCTCTGCAGCACCGGCAGCAGGATGGCCACGATCGGCGTGTTGGGGATCACCCCCGAGAGCGGCGCCACCACCCCCACCAGCAGGGCGGTGAGCTGCTGGGGCGTGCGGATGCGCGGCGAGGCCAGCAGCTCCCGCAGCCGGTCGAGAGCACCGCTGTGCAGCAGGCCCTCGGCCAGCACGAACATGCCCATCAGGGTGATCAGGGCCGGGCTGCCGAAGCCGGCCAGCGCCTGGCCGGGGGAGAGCACGCCGCCGGCGATGAGCAGGCCGGCGGCGCTGAGGGCCACGAACTCCGGCGCCAGCCAGCCACCCACGAAACAGGCGATGGCGGCCACCAGCACGGCCAGGGTGATGGCAGCGGAAAGCGTGAACACCGAGGGAAATCCGCAGGAGCGATCAGGTCCACAGACTCTGCAGCACCTGGCGGTAGAGCGCATCCGGCGCGAGGCCGGCGATCAGATCACCGCGGCTGTCGAGCTGGATGAGGCTGGGGTAGCGGCCCAGCCAGGGGTGGGGCAGCTGGCGGCCCACAGGATCGCCGTAGAGAATCGCCACCGAGGCGCTGCCATGGTCGGTGCCGCCGGAGGCGTTCTCCTGCAGGCGGCGGCCGAATTCACTCACGGCCAGCAGCAGCACCTGGGGCCGGGGGCGCAGCTGGGCCAGGCCGGCATCGAGCAACTGCAGCGCCTCCGCCAGCTGGCTGAGCTGGCGCTGGTGGCGCGGCCCCTGGTTGGCGTGGGTGTCGTAGCCCCCATGGGAGAGGGCCAGCACCGGCGGGCACTGGGGGGAGGCCAGCAGCCGCAGGGCCAGAGCCATCTGCTGGCCGAGGGAGCCCGCCGGTGGCTTGAGGCCTGCCGGCAGGGGTTGCAGACCCTGCTGCAGCCGAGCCAGCTCGCGAGCCCCGGCGCTCTCCAGCTCGAGCATCCGCCGCAGCACCGGGTTGCCTGACGCCAGGCTGGGGTCGAGCAGCCAGGGGCTGGGGTTGCGCAGGTTGTCGGCGGCGAGCTGGAGCGCCAGGGCCCGCCCCCCCTCCAGGCTGGTGGAGCCGGTGGGGCCGAGGGCCAGCAGGGGGCCGGCGGCGCCGCGCTGATCCAGGGCGGCGGCCAGCCAGCCGGGGCCCTCACCGCTTGCCAGGCCCGCTGACCACTGATCCATCGCCTTGAAATGGCTGCGGTTGGGCACGGGCCAGCCCACCCCGAGGGCAAAACTGAGCCGGCCCTGCCGCCAGATGGGCTCAAGCGGGGCCAGGGCAGGGTGCAGACCCAGTCCCTCGCTGAGCGGCAAAGCATCGTTGAGAGCCAGGCGTGAGCGGGCCTGGCGATAGAGGGGATCCCGCCAGGGCACCACGGTGTTCAGGCCGTCGTTGCCGCCGCGCAGCTCCAGCAGCAGCAGCACCCGCTCGGGGCGTGGCTGCCGGGCCTGCTGGGCGAGGACGGGTGGCGCCAGGGCAGCGGCGGCCAGCAGCTGGAGGAGGGAGCGGCGCTTCATACAAGTTGCCACACGGGATCGGCGAACAGCTGGGCGAGCTGGGCCCGGTTCCCCGGGGCCGGCAGGTTGATCTCCAGGGGCGGGATCGGCGTGAGCGTGGGCAGCAGCTGGGGGGGCAGGGCCGCCGAGGCCCACACCTCCTCATCGGCCAGCAGGGCAGCCAGACCGCGGCGCCGGGCCTGCAGCCAGCGCAGATTGATCCACTCCTCATTCACTGGCCAGCCCTTAACCGAGGGGGGCTCGAGCACCGGCTGGCCCATGCGGGCAAGTTCGCTGCGGGCGATCTGCAGGGCGTCGGGATGACGGCTGCCCAGCAGGGCCAGGCTGCGGCTCACCACCAGGATCGGATCCTCCAGCCGCTTCCCCCGGGCGGCCCTGGCTTCCGGCGCATCCTGCAGGGCCTGCATCAACCAGGGCAGCGAGAGCCGCTGACGCCGCCACTCGTCGGCCAGGGCCTGGAGCCGGGCCGGTGGCGGCAGCGGCCCCACCAGGCCGCGCCAGAGGCGGCCGCAGATGTGGCGGGCGGTGGCGGGCTGGGCCGCCAGCCAGGCCGCCAGGCTGGCCGCATCGAAGGGGGCGCTGCGACCCAGGATTGTCTTCATGCCGGCGTCATGGCGACGGGGATTGAGCACCATGCGTCCCTCCTCCGACAGCTGGTAGCCGCTCAGGGCACGGGCCGCCTCGCGCACGTCAGCTTCCCTGTAGTTGCCCTCCCCCAGGCTGAAGAGTTCCAGCAACTCCCGGGCCAGGTTCTCGTTGGGTCGGATGCGGTGGTTGCTGGGGCCGTTCAGGGAGATCTGCAGCGCCGGGTCGAGCAGCATGGCGGTGAGCAACTGGCCGTAGCTGCCCGTGAGCCGGGCTTCGATCGTGGCCAGCTGGCCCCGCAGCAGGGCAGGGTGCGGCAGCTGGCGCCAGCTCACCGCAAAGATTCCGGTCCAGAGCTGCACCAGACGGGCCCTGCCCCGCTCCGGCCCGAAGGCCAGACGACTCACCCAGTCGTGCTGCAGCTGGCGGGCTGCCTCGACACGACAGCGCTGGCGGTCCATGCGGTTGCCGATGGCGGCACAGGGGTTGACGCTGGAGGCCTGCACGGCAACTGGATGGCGCACGGTTCAGTGTGGCAGCAGCGCCCGGGATCCCGGGCCCGGCATTCGATCGAGCATGCTTAGGTCGTTCGTGTGCGTAGCCTGATAGCGCCGGGCACCGAAGCGACTATCCCCCATCAGCATGACTTCTGCGAAGACAGCCCTGATCACCGGCATCACCGGCCAAGATGGTTCCTACCTAGCTGAACTGC
>JBBASN010000042.1:0-18300 GCA_040399225.1 Prochlorococcaceae cyanobacterium
GTGATCTCAGCCTCAACCGCGAGGCCCAGGTGGTGGTGATGACCACCGAGATCTTCCGCAACATGCTCTACGCGGAGATCGATCACCCCGACAACGACCCCCTCGAAGGCGTGGAGGCGGTGGTGCTCGATGAGTGCCACTACATGAACGATTCCCAGCGCGGCACGGTGTGGGAAGAGTCGATCATTCACTGCCCCCCTTCGATTCAGCTGGTGGCGCTCTCAGCCACGGTGGCCAATGCTGGCCAGCTCACCGACTGGATCGAGGCCGTGCACGGCCCCACCCGGCTGGTGCACAGCGACCACCGGCCGGTACCGCTGGCCTTCAGTTTCTGCAGCGCCAAGGGGCTGCACCCCCTGCTCAACGAGGCCGGCACCGACCTGCACCCCAACGCCAAGGTGTGGCGCGCCCCTAAGGGCAGCCGCCGCAAGGGCCCGAAGCTGCCCAAGCCGCCCCAGCCCGAAGCTCCGCCCATGGGATTCGTGGTGGCCCAGATGGCCGAGCGCGACATGCTGCCGGCGATCTATTTCATCTTCAGTCGCCGCGGCTGCGACAAGGGCGTGCGCGATCTGGGCAAGCTGTGCCTGGTGACGCCAGACGAGCAGGCCCGGATCAGGGCCCGGCTTGATGCCTTTGTGGCCGCAAGCCCGGAGGCGGTGCGCGAAGGACACGACGAGCCCCTGCTGCGCGGCATTGCCTCCCACCACGCCGGAGTGCTGCCCGCCTGGAAGGAGCTGATCGAGGAGCTGTTCCAGCAGGGGCTGATCAAGGTGGTGTTCGCCACCGAAACCCTGGCCGCCGGCATCAACATGCCCGCCCGCACCACCGTGATCTCCGCCCTCTCCAAGCGCACTGAGCGGGGCCACCGGCCGCTCATGGGCAGTGAGTTCCTGCAGATGGCCGGCCGGGCCGGCCGGCGCGGCCTCGACTCCCAGGGCTATGTGGTGACCGTGCAGAGCCGCTTCGAGGGGGTGCGCGAGGCGGGCCAGCTGGCCACGGCGCCGGCTGATCCGCTGGTGAGTCAGTTCACGCCCAGCTACGGCATGGTGCTCAACCTGCTGCAGCGCTACAACCTGGCCAAGGCCCGCGAGCTGGTGGAGCGCAGCTTCGGCCGCTACCTGGCCACCCTCGACCTCAAGGGCGATCAGGAGTCGATCGCCCAGCTCCAGCAGCAGCTTGCCTCCCTGGAGGCGGGCGCCGACGGCGGCGAGGTGCCCTGGGACGACTTCGAGGACTATGAAAAGCGGCGCGGCCGCCTGCGCGAGGAGCGGCGCCTGCTGCGCACCCTCCAGCACCAGGCCGAGGAAACCGTGGCCCATGAGCTCACCCTGGCCCTGCAGTTCGCCAGCGAGGGCTCCTTGCTCAGCCTCAAGGCGCCCGCGCTGAAGGGACGGATCACCCCGGCGGTGCTGGTGGCGAAGGTGAAGGGTCCGGGCCAGTTCCCGCTGCTGTTGTGCCTCACCGACGACAACCTCTGGATCCTGCTGCCCTGCAGTGCGGTGGTGAGCCTGCATGCCGAGCTCAGCTGCCTGCAGGTGAGCCAGGTGGAGCCGCCCGAGCTGCAGCGCGCCGGCGAGCACCACCACGGCAACCAGGCCAGTGGCGGCCTGGCCCTGGCGGTGGCCTCGATAGCCCGTCGCCACGACATGGCCACCCCCCAGTACGACCTGGCCGGCGAGGTGCAGGAGCAGGCGCTGCTCGTGCAGCGGCTGGAGGAGGAGCTGGAGCAGCACCCGGCCCACCGCTGGGGCGACCGCCGCCAGCTCAAGAAGCACCGCCGCCGCATGGAGGAGCTCCAGCAGGAGATCGAGGAGCGCCAGCGGCTGCTGCACTTCCGCTCCAACCGCCACTGGGACACCTTCCTCACCCTGATCGAGGTGCTGCGCCACTTCGGTGCCCTGGCTGGAGCTGAAGGCCTGGAGCCCACCGAGGTGGGGCGCACCGTGGCGGCACTGCGCGGCGACAACGAGCTGTGGCTGGGTCTCGCCCTGATGAGCGGCCACCTCGATGCCCTCGATCCCGCCGAACTGGCGGCCGTGCTGGAGGCGATCTCCACCGAGGTGAACCGTCCGGATCTGTGGTGCGCCTGGTCGCCGCAGCCGGCGGTGGAGGAGGCCCTGCACGACCTGCGCGCGATCCGCCGCCAGCTGGAGCGCCAGCAGGAGCGGGCCAGGGTGGCCTTCCCGCTCTGGTGGGAGCCCGAACTCACCGGTCTGGTGCATGCCTGGGCCTGCGGGGCCAACTGGAGCGAGGTGATTGCCAATACCTCTCTCGATGAGGGCGACGTGGTGCGGGTGCTGCGCCGCACCGTGGATCTGCTCGCCCAGATTCCCTACTGCGAAGTGGTGAGCCAGCAGCTGCGCGATAACGCCCGCCGGGCCCTCAAGGCGATCAACCGCTTCCCGGTGTGCGAGCTGGTGGATCTGGTGCCATGAGGCTCGAGCAGTGCCGGTTCACCCCCATTCCCCTCACGCCCGCGGCCACCCCTGAGCAGCTGCACCTGTTTCTGGCCAAGCCCCTGCGCCCCCTGCGGGGCCTGCTCGATCCCAGCCGTCTGCAGCGCGCTGATCCCGGTGGCGACACCTATCGATACACCTCCAGGCCCTATGGCGTGGCCGGCTGGACCCTGCAGCCCCGGGTGCTACTGCGCGCCCGCTACGCCGAGGGTGAGCTGCTGATCGAACAGCTCGAATCGCGGGTGCAGGGGCTGGGGGCCTGGCAGGACCGGCTCAGCTTCGGGCTGGAGGCCCGCATCCGGTCCGGGGAAGACTCCGAGCGGGGCAGCGCCGTGCTGGAGGCCGAGGCCCGGGTGTGGGCCGAGCTGCCGGCGGCGGCGGTGGTGGTGGCCGGCCCGGTGCTCAAGCTCGGCCTGCAGCAACTGCTCGACCGCCTGGAGCGTCGCTGCCAGCTGGGCCTGCGCGGCCGGGCAGAAGCCTGGCTGGAACGGCGCGGTTAGCTTGAACCCACTTCGCTCGCCACACGGGTTGGTCGCGCCACGCTCCTTGGTGCTGCATGTGGGCATCCACAAGACGGCCTCCACCTACATCCAGCACCGGCTCAAGGCCAACCAATCCTTTCTGCGCCAGCAGGGCCTGCTCTATCCCAGGCGTCGTTGCGAGCACCTGCAGCTGGTGAAGGCCCTGCGCGGCGGTGATCGCCAGCCCTGGGAGCAGCTGCTGCACCAGGCCCAGCGCCAGGCATGCCGGCCCCTGGTGTCGGCCGAAATCCTCTCGCTGGTGCTGGCTGAACCCAGCCCCTCTGGCTGTGGCAGCCTGCTGGAGGATCTGCTGCGCCTGCTCAACAGCCAGGGGGTGGCGCTGGAACTGGTGGCATTTGTGCGCGACCAGCCCAGCTACCTCAATTCCCGCTACACCCAGCTGCTCAAGCGCTTTTACCTGTCGATCTCCTTTCGGCGCTATGTGCGCCAGACCATCAGCCAGCCTGGCGAGAGCAGTTGCGACTATCTGGAGCTGTTCGGGGAAGCCCTCGACCGGCCTGAGGTGCACTGCCATTTTCTGCCCTTTCGCGCCGGCGAAACCGATCCCTGCGAGCGCCTGCTGGCCGCCGTGGGCGTGGCCGATCGCCATGGGTTGCGGCCGCTCCTGCAGCAGGCCAATGTGCAGCCCGGTTGGCAGGCGGTGTGGATTGCCCGCCGCATTGCCCGTCGCCTCTCTGAGCAGTACCCCGAGGCCTGGGCCAGCTCCACCTGCAAGGCCAGGATCCGCGAGCAGCTGGAGCGCCTTGCCGGAGACCAGGGGTGGCCAGTCGATCCGTTCCAGGGGCTTGATGCCGGCCTGCTCACCAGCATTGAGCAGCGCTATGCCGCCAGCAACGACCGCTTTGCCCAGCGGGTGTGGGGCTGCAACTGGCGCGATCTGTTCCCCCAACCTGCGCCCCAGCGCAGCCCCCTGCGCCCCCACACTCCCCAGGAACGCCAGGCCCTGCTGGCCCTGGCGGACGATCTGCTCGCCGATGGGCTGCAGCAGGTCTCCGGTGAGGATCAGGACTGAGCCAGCAACGCGAAGGGAATCCGCTGGAAGGCGATACCGTCGTGGCGGCGGTCCTTGCCACGCCGCTTTTCATGGCTGGCACCCGACTCCACCAGTAGGGCCGCGTCCCCATCGGCAAAGCGGGCCAGGTCGCTGTAGCCGCTGAAACTGCCGGGCCCCTGGCTGTAGCCGAAGCCCCGGCTCCAGTTCCGGCCGTTGTCCCGGCTCAGCCGCAGCCGGCCGTTGGTGCGCAGGAGGGGATCGGCGGGGTTGGCGAACAGCAGCGTGGCCTGGCGGTCGGCCCCGAAGGCATAGGTGAGCAGGCTGGCCTGGCAGCCGTTGGCCGGTTCGATCAGCTGCGGGTCGGGGGCGCTGCTGGCCATCGTCTCGCCCCCGTCCTGGCTGATGCTCACCACCCGCTGGCCGTCGCTGCGGCTGTTCAGCATCAGGCTGCCATCGCCCAGTTCGGCCACCGTGCACTCGCTGGAGGGGCGGTAACCGGCGATCGCACCCACCCGCCAGCTCTGGCCGCCGTCGTCGGAGAGCAGCAGGTGGGAGGCACTGCCGGTGCCCGGAACGCTGTGGCGCGCCGGCACCACGATCCGGCCTGCGGCCGGCGCCAGTCGCTTCACAATCCCATGGCCCGGGCCGATTCCATACCACGGCTTCCATCCCGGCAGCCGCACCTGCTCGGTGATGTCGCGCGAGCGGGCCCAGCTAAGCCCGTCGTCATCGGAGTGGGTGACCCGCAGGAAGCGCTTGCCCCGGTCGGCTTCCCGTTGCACCGAGGCATTCCACAGCCAGAGCAGCAGAATCCGCCCGCCCGGCAGCACCACCGGCAGGGGGATCTTGCAGGGGTTGGGCCCGTCGTTGGCAAGCACCTGCAGGGGCCCCCAGCTGCGGCCGCCGTCGCTGGAGCGGCGCAGCACCACGTCGATGTTGCCCTCGTCGCGGCAGTTGTCCACCCGCCCGCCGCAGAAGGCCAGCACCGTGCCCCGCTCACTCACCGCCAGCCCCGGCGTGCGGTAGCAGCTGTAGCCACCCTCCCCAGACTCGAACGGCAGGCTGATCAACCGACCATTCATGCCGCTGGGGCTGCTCTGTGCAAGCTGTTCGCCGGCCAGCAGGGCGGCAATGCCAGCTCCGCCCATGCCGCAGAGCACCTGGCGACGAGACACGCGGTTCACAGTCTTCTCGGCAGGAGAGATCACGCTAGGTTGCAAGGGTGATGAACACGGTCGCCGAAGCCATGGCTCAAGGGTTGCCCCCCCAGCAGCCGGCACCCATTGTTGAATTGCATAACGCCTCTAAAGATGTGGTGGAAGGCGCCAACCAAACCTATCCAGCTTTTCGCAATTTGTCGCTCCAGATCTTCCCTGGTGATCGGCTGGCCATTTTCGCAGTGAATGGACCTGAATCCAGAGCCTTGGTAGGTTGTTTGAGTGGGGTTGAATCGCTCGACTCCGGCAGGCTCGTGCAGGAAGGGTCAGTGTCCTGGCCCCTGGGAACCAATGAAGCTTTTTCGAACAAGCTAAGCGGCTATGTGAATGCAAGGTTTGCCGCTGAAGTTTACAGTCTGCCTGGTGAGATAGATTCAAATCTGCGTCTGATCCGGGAGCTCTCCGGGCTGACAGATCAACTCTTCCACAAACCCCTGTCTGATCTGCCGACAGCCATGAAGGATGCATTGAAGCTGGCAGTATCAATGGTTTTCGATTTCGATGTCCTTGCCGTGAGTCGGCTCAAGGGCTGGGACCATCGCAGCATTGACCCACAGGCTGTGCGTATTCGAAAGTGCTTTGAACAGCGCATTCACGGGCGCACGTTGGTGATGAGTGCCAATGGGCAAAATATGCTTGCACTGGATTACTGTTATGAAGGGCTTGCCCTTGTCAATGGTAAACTTGCCTATCGTGGCGACCCTGAAGTTTGTCTTCAGTTGGTCAAGGAAGAGTCCAAGCGTCTGAAAGCAGAACGCCGAGAACGCTTGCGTCGTCGTCTCGCCACAATTATCGCTGCGCGCGATGATTCATCGGATGATGACGAGGATGATGATTTTGAGGCTCAGTCACTTGGAACTGAAAGGCGTTGATGATGAAGATGGATCAAGGTCGATTGTTTGTTATCCATGCAGGCACCCATAAAACGGCAAGCTCTTATATTCAGAGCCGCATGGCCAAAAACCGCGATCATCTTGAGCGGGCCGGTGTCCTGCTCCGCTATCCAGGGGCTTCCGGGCGCAAGCACAAACCCCTCTCCCGGGCTCTGCAGAAGGGCAATTGGCCTGTCTGGCGCCGCTACCTGAGGGCTTTACCAAAGTCATCACCACTGGTTCTGATCAGTGGTGAGCAGTTCACACAGCCTTTGGCTTGTCCTGATCGTTGCAGTACTCTCACTGATTTGCTGGCAACCGAAGGCTTCAGGTTGCAGGTCGTTTTTTTCTTGCGTGACCAGGCTGATTATATCAATGCTCGCTTTGTGCATTCAACTCGCAGGCTTTATCATCATCAGTCTTTTGCTGAGTACGTTTCGCTTCAGCTCTCGCAGGAACGGAAGCACATCTACGATTACAATGCTTTGTTTTCTGCATTAATAGACAACAGGGCTGTGGCGTCAACATTTTTTCCCTATGGCAGTCAATTTGGAGATCCGTTCGAACGTCTTATGGAGCTATTGGATCGATCTGCCCCCCCATCGGGATGGCGCCCTGCAGATCCGAACAAAGGGAATGTTCAGCCTGGCTGTCAGGGCGTTTGGTTGGCGCAGCAAATCGGCAAGCGGCTTGAGCAACTGGGAGTCTCAGGTCGATCGCTGCGCAATACCGGTGGCGTTGTCCGCCGTATTGCCCAAGAGGAGGGCTGGCAAGCTGATCGATATTGTGGATTTGATGATCAATCAGCGGCTCATGTTTTCGAGTCTTTTGCTGATTCCAATGCAGCGTTTGCTGAACGAGCCTGGAACTGTTCCTGGAGAGATCGAATGCCTGCGGTTGCCATGCGTCGGCTCGAGTACCAGCCCCCTTCCAATGGATTGGAAAGGCAACGGTTGGAAGCCTTGGTTGATCGTGCACTCTTTGATCTCGCCCGTCACAGCCGTCCTTTAGCCCGAGTGTTGGCGTCGTCCAAGTCCCAACTGGCTAGCTCCAGGTCGGTCCCATCGAGGCATCGATAATGTCCCGTTTTTCCCCTGCCCGCCTGGTGGCGCAAGTGCTCTTGCAGTTTCGCCTTGTTGAAGCTGTAGCACGGCGGGAAATGCAGATTCGTGCTGCCAAGGGATCATTTGGGGTGCTTGGTGTTTTTATTGAACCACTTGCCCTGATCGCCACCTTTCTAGCCCTACGCATCTTCTTGCGTGGGAGCGGTGAAGGAACTTACATGAATGTGGTGCTCTGGCTCGCCATGGGATTTGTGCCATTTTTCATGTTTGCTGACATTGCGATTAAGGCCATCAGTGGCGTGGAAAAAAATAGTGAGCTGTATTTTTATAGAAGACTCAAGCCGTTGGACTCCCTGCTGGGAAATGTATTGCTTCTCTCCCAGATCTTTGGCAGTTTGCTGGTGGTGTTTGTGCTGGGCGTATCCCTTTGGGACTGGCGGTTTTCCCTTCAGAACATTGGTTTGGCGGTGTTTGTTTTTGTTGGTATTGCCATGCTTGGCTTTGGTGTTGGCCTAGTCACGTTGATTGTCGGTCACCGTTTGCCGTTTGTGGCTTGGATCATGAAACTGTTTTTACGGCGAATCCTGCTATGGACATCCTGTATCTTCTTTCCGATCAGTATCGTTCCTGATGTCGCGCGTCCATGGATTCTCTGGAATCCGATTGCCCACGGGGTCGAACTGATGCGGACTGCTGTCAATCCTTACTATCCTGTTCCCGATGTCAGTCCTTTGTACTTTTGGGCATGGGTTGTGGGCTCCGTTGGCCTTGGGCTCTTCATTTATGGCAACAACGAGGAGCTTTTGTTCGCTGTTGACAACCAAGGCTCGCCCGCCGATCCCCTTGATGATGATTGAGTTGCCAACGCTGATCTCAGGTTGCAAAGCTTGTCACTCAGTCTCGGGCTGGTAACATGCATTTTCCATTGAGCAGGCTGTGAGATGTCTTTCGTGGCTCGCCGCCCTCGAGTTCCTGTTCGGCCTCACACAGCCATAAGGCGTCGCGCATCCCAGGTCCTGCTGTCTCCTTTGCGTCGAATCCGCGGTCTGTGGAAAACTGGCTTTGCACCATTGTTGGTGAGCAGCGCAGAGCACCAGATGGCTGAGTCCGGCGATGGCCAGCGTTCATTCACCGGTTTAAACCTGCGTCGTCGTCTGCGGGCTCCGATCAAGCCGGTGATCGCTCTGCCCTGGCCTTTGATCCTGGGTGGAATAGTCGTGCTTGGTTCGGCCTTCTATTTTTTTGGGATTGGCCGTAATCGCTATCAAGTTCAGTCCAGTTTTATTGTGCGCTTACCGGAAACTCCAGCGAGTACCGGATCCAGTCTTCTCGGGGCCACCCTGGCAGGGCCCACCATGTTGGGTTCGCTGGAAGATGGTCGCTTCCTTGCTGTCTATCTAACCTCGCCTGAGGTGATGCGACGTGTTTTCCTGCGCTTGAATCCTGAGCAAACCTGGGCTCGGGATGGTCGAGACCCATTTGCTGGCTTGGCTGCCGATGCCAATGTCAATCAGCAAATAGAGTTTTTCCGCCGTCAGGTTTATGTTGTGCCTCAGGACCTAACTGGCGTAATCAATCTTTCGACCATTGGACTTGCCCCTGAGCCCTCTTTTCAGCTTAATCGCTTGCTGCTGGAAGAAGCCGAACTCTTTCTGAATAAAGTTAATCAGAACATCAGCGCAACTCAGCAGGCCTTTGCTGAGCAAGAGGTTCAGCGTGCCCGTGGGCGTTTGGATGTTGCGTCGCTTGCTTTGAACAGATTTAAAAACCAATACGGTGAGCTCGATCCCGCCCAAGCAGCATCTGGTACCAACGCTTACATTACAGCCCTTGAAAGTAAATTGGTTGACCTGAGGGTCCAGGAGGCCAGTCTCAAACGTCAATTCAAAGACCCCAGCACGCCTGAAGTGGCCTACGTTACTGATCAGGTGCGTGAACTTGAACGTGAGATAGGCGAAGAGCGGGCGCGTCTGGTTAATCCCGAAGGTCGAGATCTCAATCGCCTGGTGGCTGACGGTTCCAAGCTGGAAACCGAAGTTCTCCTTGCCACTGAAGCTTTGAAATCTGCCATTACGGCAGCCAATAACAGCCGCCAACGGACGCAACAACAGGTGAAGTTTCTAGTACGACTGGCTGATCCAGTGCTTCCTGAAATGCAGTACTTGGACTGGCGCTGGAAAGGATTTCTCGCCAGTCTTGGCGGTTTGGTGGTGCTCTGGGGAATCAGTTCCTTTGTGCTTGGTATTGCTGACCGGCGTTGACTGATCCCCCCTACGGCTGGCTGCGGCGGCGGGATCTCGAGATCGTCGCTCGGGAGCGCGCCCGTCTCGTGCGCGGCCGCGGGGGGCGATTGCGCCGCAGCGACCAGGAGCTGCTCGGGCAGCTCCACTGGCCCCAGCGCCATCACACCCTGCTGGAGGCCCACGATCCGGGCCCGGAGGTGGCCCTTTTCACTGTGGCCAACGACCGCTTCAGCCGTGGTCTGGAGGCGCTGCTGCTCAGCCTGCGGGCCGTCTACCCCAGCCTGAGCGCCGCGGTGGTGGTGGCCCATGACGGCAGCCTTGGCCCGTTTCTTCAGCGGCGGCTGCAGGCCATTCATCCGTCGCTCACCTTCGTAAGGCCCGAGCCGGCCTGGGCTTCAGATCTGCCCCGCGATTCACGCAACCGGCGGCGCATCGGCGTGCTGGGCTACCTCAACAGCCATGCCCTCAACCTGCGTGGCTACCGGCGGGTGCTGGCGCTGGATTCCGATCTGCTGATCACCGGTGCCCTCGATCCCCTCTGGGCGGAAGGGGAGGCCTTCCGGGCTGTGCCTGATTGCGGGGACCGTCCCTGGGCGGCAGTGTCGCCCCATACCGGGCGACCGGTGCTGAATTCGGGCGTGCTCTCGCTGCCGGGCTCGGCGCTCACGCCGGCACTCCAGACCCGGCTGGAGGGGTTGATCCGGCGGGCGGCCGAGCCGGTGTGTCCACTGCTGGATCGCTTCGCCGACCAGAAGGTGTGGAACCAGCTGCTGGCGGATCAGCCGCTGGAACTGCTGCCGCTCAATTTCAACTGCAATGTGAAGTATCTGGTGCAATTCCTGGGGGGGTGTGCGGAGGGCCTTTCGGTGGTGCACTTCGCCGGGCCAAAGCCCTGGCTCACCTGGCCCTGGGTGGAGCCGGACCCCGGCGAACAGCGTCCCGGGGCTGTGTGTGACCACCTGTTCTGGAACCGCATCTACCGCCAGCAGCTGATGGCCTGGCGCCTGCAGCTGCTGGCCGAGCAGACCGCCGCCGCTCCCCCCCTCCCCCCCGGGCCAGCTCGCCTGGCCAGCGATCCGCACGCCCTGTTGCACCAGTGCGGCGCCGAGGAGAGCGGCCACCTGTTGCTGGCCGCCGCAGAGCTCTTTGGCGCGGGCTGGCCGGATCAGCCCTGCTGGCCTGAGGGCTGGCCGGCGGCGCTCGAGGCCCTGGCCTCCCCGCAGTCGCCCCTGCAGCTGTGGGCTCCGCTGGAGTGGGAGCCGGCCCTGCGCGGGTTGTCAATCCCAGCCGGAGCCCAGTGGCGCTGGTTGCTGATCGAGGCGCCCTTCAGCCCTCCCCTGGCCGAGGGCGACGACCTGATCGCCGAGGCCGGCCCCTGGCAGGAGGGCTTTGAGCCCTGGAGCGACCCTCTGGTGCCGGCCCTGGTCCGGGCGGTGCGCCGCCGGCTGGCGGCCGCGGGAGTGGGCCCCGTGCATGGACCGTAGGATTATTCAAACTCAAGGTCCGGCATGCCCAGCGGCAAGCGTCCCCGGAAGAAGAAGCCCCTGTCCGAGACGCCTAATCCCGATGCGGGCTCACCCAGTCCTCGGGCGCGCAAGCCCAGCCTCTGGAGTCGCCTGGCCGTCCCCTTCAAGCGATTGCTGGGCAGGACCCGGAAGCCCGGCAAGGTCAAAGCCGCCGCCCGCGCGTCCCTGGCGCTGGGGGGGCAAAAGCGCACCCTGGCCCAGTGGAAGGAGCTCCGCCGCCGCACCACTGCCGAGGTGAAGGCCCATCTGGCTGAGCAGCAGCCGGTGCCGGCGATCAAGAAGCTCACCCGCGCCCTGCTGGAAGACCCCCATCATCCGGCCTACCACGAGCTGCTCAAGAAGGCGGTGGAGCAGCGGCGCCAGCGGCGGATCAAGGCGGGACGCAAGGATCCCTGGGCCGAGTTGCCCAAGGACCTCAAGCAGGAAGCGCTGCAGCTCGAAGCCTTCAGCGCCTACGTGGATGAGCTGGAGCAGCTGTTCGACAAAGTGGGTATCCCGCCCCTGAGCGCACCGCCGCCGCCGGACGAGCGACAGGCTCGCAAGGGCAAGGGCCGCAAGGTGGAAGCCTGATACCAGCTGATCATCGCCCGAGGCCCCCGACCAGTTCCCGGGCCCGGGCCACAAAGCTGTGCTGCTGGCGCACGCAGCGGGCCACGCGGCTGAGCAGCAGTGGCTGGGCACGCAGTTCGCAGGCTCGCTCCAGGCTGGCGCGCGGATCGGCTCCGTCCGGGTGGCGAACCACGGCGGCCTCCAGCTCGGGCGGACAGCCCGGGGCCACGTCCGTGATCACCGGCACGGCGCAGGCCAGCACGTCGAAGACGCGATTGTTGAGGTAGCCGTAGTCGGCCATCGCCTGGTGGTGGTCGTTGAGTACCGCCAAGGCGTGGCGATAGCGGGCGGGCAGCTGGTGGTTGGCGATGCTGCTGGCCTGGGCCTGCAGGCCCAGCTCTTCCCAGCCGGCGCCGATCAGCTCCAGGGGCAGGCCCGCCTGGTGGAAGGCCCGCACGATCGGTCGGCTGACGCCACGGGTGTTGCCCACAAACAGCAGCCCGCCGCTGGGTGGCTGGGGCTGGCCGACATGCCAGAAGCCCGTTGCCTGGAGCAGGGTGCTGGTGGGTTTGCCGCTCAGCTGGGCGATGCGGGGCGTGTCCTGAGCGCTGGCCACGAACAGTCGGTCGTAGGCGGCCAGCTCGGCGCGAATGGGATCCAGGGGCCAGCTGATCAGCCAGAGCGCCTTGTAGGTGTAGGGCTGGCGGTTCAGCCAGCCAGCTGGTGGGGCGTACTTGCCGCGCAGCACCAGCAGGCTGCTGCCGGGCGGCGGGGCGGGAGCGCTGCTGTGGCTGTCGCGGTAGAGCAGGCGGGAGGTCACACCCAGCCCCTGCAGGCCGAGCTGCAGGCCCCGGGCGAACCACACATCACCCCAGCCAGCATGGGCCTCGGGGGCGGCAGGGGCAGCGATCAGCAGATCGACATGGCCCATGAATGTGGCTCAATCCCACAGGCGGGCCATGTCGTCCCTGGCGCTGAACCATTCCGCCGCCAGTGGCCCGCCCATGGTGCGCTGGTCGCGGAACCAGGGTCCACCCAGGGTCCAGTGCAGCAGGGCGGAACCGGGGGCGAGGGATGAATCCTGCACATCCACCAGGTGGTTCCAGCGCTCGAGGGGCAGGGCGCCGATGGCACTGTCGTCGTTGAGCCAGTGGAAGCGATGCAGCTCCAGGCCCGTGGCGGTGTTCACATAGTCCGGGGTGAGGGCCTGGCAGCGCTGCGCGTTGAAGAGCAACAGGGAGCTCCAGTTCTTCTTTTCATAGCGGCTCTGCACTTCCCCCAGGAACTTCACCTCCTCGTTGGGAACATGCTGGTGCTGCACGCACATCACGGCATAGCGCTCGTCCCGCAGTGACCAGAGCTCGGCGATGTCGCTGCGGCAGAGCATGTCGCAGTCCATGAAGATGGCCCAGCCGTCGTAGTTCATCAGCCTGGGCACCAGGAAGCGGCTGAAGGAGAACGCCGTGCTCTGGCGCGGATCCCTCTCCCTCCAGTAGAGGCCCTGGGCTTCCAGTTGGGGCGTCACCAGTGGGGTGATCGCCAGCGGCATGCTGCTGTGCTGATACAGGCTGTCGATCAGCACATTGGTGGCAGCGCGTTCCCGGGGATCAAAGCCGATGAAGATCGGAATCGGCTGAACCATGGAGAAAGGCGTGGCTGGTGCTGCCTATTCTCCAGCCTGGCCCGGTTGCCATGCCGCACAGCTCTGCGCCCCAGCCCAGCCCGTTGCCCGCGCTCCAGGCCGGGCCGCGGATCCACCGGGATCTGAACCGGCGCCAGCTGGTGCGACAGTGCTTTGCGCTGCCAGGGGTGGCTGGCTATGGCTTTGTGGGCGGCTGCGACCAGGCCTTGCTGCTCAAGGCCCCGCAGGCGGCCAGCTGGTCTGAATCCCTGGGGGACGGGCTGATCGGGCTGGATGGTCCGGTCGCTGCCGATCCCACGTTGCTTCTGGCCCTGCCTCTGGCCTGGAGCCGGGGCCTGGTGGAACCAGCCGAGGCGCCTGCCCTCCAGGCGCTGCTGGAGGCCGGCGCCGCTGCCTGGACGCTCGAGGCTTGGCCAGGGATCGAGCCAGCCCCACCGGCCCCCGCCTCCTCCCTGGCGGACCTGCTGGCCCCCTACCGCGCCCTGCTGGTTGCCACCGAACCCATCGCGCCCGCCGGCGCTCTGCAGCTGCTGCAGCTGGAGCGCGAGCTGCGTCGCCAGCTCGCCCCGGCCTGCTGGCCAGCCCCGCACTCCATCGGTCGCCCCCTGCCCCTGGCTGCTTGGCTGGCCGAGCTGCCTGCGGAAGCCCCCGCCCTGCAGCGCCTGGCCGACCAGCTGGTGGCGCTGCTGCACCTGCTGCCGGCGGCGGATCAACCCGCCATGGCCGAGGCCCTGGAGCCCCTGCTGCTGGCAGGGCTGGAGCAGCTCGATCCGCTGCCCAGCCTGCGGCTGCTGGAGGCGCTGGTGGGCGGCATGAACAGCCGCCAGCCCCAGCTGGTGGCCGTGGCTGAGCGCCTGCGCCGGGCGGGCCTGGCGCGGGGGGCGGCCCTGGCGGATCCCGGCGAGCGGGGCCTTGTGCTGATGCGTCTGCTGCAGGCGCCGCTGGCCCAGGAGCAGCCGGACTGGCTGGCCGGCCTGGCGCGTGCCATCGATGCCCTGGTGGCGGCGATCGGCAGCGCCGCAGAAGAGGGCGACAAAGAGCAGAAGCGGGCTCTGCAGCGCCAGCTGGAGGCCACCGTGCTCGCCGGCGCCACCAACCTGCCGCTGCTGCAGGCCCTGCTGCCGGCCCTGGCGCCCGAGAGCGGCTACCGCCTGCCAACCCTGCTGCCCCCCTCGGCCTGCCTGGTGCTGGTGAAGGGGGTGCTGCTGCTGGGCGACCCGGCGATCGGCCGGCTGGATCGGCCCTGGCGGCGGGCCCTGCTGGCGCTGCTGGAGCGGGGGCTGCCGCGGATCTGGTGGCAGGCGGATCTGCTGCAGAAGCTGCTGCACGATCTGCGCCGCTTCCCGCTGCACACCGCCTGGCTCCACGACGACAACGCCGAGCTGCTGCCCGCCCTGGTGCTCCTGCACAGCCGTGGCGTGGCGCCGCCCCCGCCGGATCACGGCCCGGAACCCCTGCAGCTGCGGCCCCTGGCGCCGGAGGAGCTGCCCGGCGAACCGGAGGACCCGCGCCGGCTGCTGCGCCTGCAGCTCACCCTGCTGCTGCGGCTGGTGCGCGGCGAGGAGGAACGCGGCGCCCTGCTGCGCCTGGCCGGGGCGGCGGGCAAGACGCCCCTGCTGCGCCTGCTCGATGGCGACGACGAGGAGGCCCTGGCCCTGGCCGTGGCTGCGGGACTGCCGAGCCGGGCGGTGGGCCTGGCGCGGTTGGCGGCGGAGCGGGCCGGCGTGCCGGAGCTGCTGCCCGTGTTGCTGCCCACCAGCGGTGGCGTGCAGGCCGTATTTGCCGCCTGCCTGGCCCTCTGGCGCCAGCAGCTGCAGCCGCCGGAGCAACGTCCCACCCTGCCGATCACGGTGCTGTTCACCTGCCACCGGCCCCGGCTGGCGCTGCTGCGCCAGGCCCTGGAATCGGTGGCCCTGCAGAGGGTGGCGGTGGCGGAGGTGCTGGTGGTGGACGACGGCACACCGGAACCCGAGGCGGCCGCGCTGGCGGCGCTGCTGGAGCAGGCCGCCGCCGAGCTGGAGCTGCCGCTGCGGTTGCTGCGCGAGGCGCGCAACCAGGGCCAGTACGCCTGCCGCAACCTGGCGATCGAGCAGATGGCGGGCGAGGTGCTGGCGATTCACGACGACGACGACCTCTCCCATCCCCTGCGGCTGGAGTTTCAGTGGCAGGCGCTGCAGCAGGGGGCGGCGGCGGTGTACGGACGGCATGTGCGCCTCGATGAGGCCAGCGGCGCCCCCCAGTCCGACGGCGATGGCGGCGGTTTCTTCGGCGACGGGATCACCACCCTGCTGCTGCGGCGCAGCACGGCGCTGGAGCTGGGCGGCTTCTACCCGGTGCGCTCCCGCGGCGACGTGGATTTCCGCCGCCGGCTGGAGCAGTGCTACGGGGCGGCCCGGGTGGTGCGCCTGGAGGAGCCGCTCTATCTGATGCGCGGCTCGGCGGCCACGGTGTCGTCGGCCTACGAATACGGCTGCAGCCTGGGCCTGTCCAGCTGGCGGCGGCTGATGCGGCAAGGGCTGTTGCCTTGAGCCAGCCTGTTGCCATGAACAAGCCTGTCGCCATGAGCAAGCTGGCACCGGTGTTCATCGGCCTCACCTCGATCCGCGGCCGCGAGGGGGCCCTCAAGCGCACGCTGGATTCCCTGCTGGCCCAGCAGCTGCCCCCGGGTGGCCGGCCGGTGGAGCTGCACCTGTTCCTCTCACGGGAGCCCTACCTGCTCGATCGGGGCTTTGGGGCGCTGCCGGGCTTCCTGCGGCGGCGGATCTGGCGCTCGCGGCTGGGGCCGGGCCTGCGGCTGCAGGTGCACTGGACGGCGAACTGGGGCCCCTACCGCAAACTGCTGCCGCTGCTGGAGCGGCTCACGCCGGAGCAGCAGGCCCGCGATCCGCTGCTGATCACCGCCGATGACGACACCCTCTATCCGCGCGACTGGCTGCGGCGGCTGGTGGCCGCCCAGGAGCGCTGGGGCTGTGTGGTGGCCTTCCGCGGGCGCCAGATGGTTCTGGAGGAGGGGGAGGTGGTGCCCTACCGGGATTGGCGGGTGAACGACGAGCGGCTGCTGCAGCCCAGCCTGCTCACCGTGCCCACGGGCAAGGACGGCATCTGCTACCGGCTCAGCCAGCTCGACTGGCGGGTGCGCGACGTGGAGCGGGCCCTAGCGATCGCCGGCCATGCCGACGACCTCTGGTTCAAGACTCATACCCTGCTCACCGCCACGCCGAGCCTGCTGCTGCACCACAGCATGAGCCAGCAGTTCGTGGAGCTGAGCAGCCAGGGCGTGGCCCTCAAGCGTGGGGTGCCCGGCCAGCCGATCGGCCAGACACTGTTCCTCTCGATCAACAAGCGCGGCGGCAATGATGTGGTGCTGGCCGATTGCCTGGGCTATCTGCAGGAGCAGATGGGTGGGGAGGTGGTGCTCATGGCAAGGTCTGCTCCAGGCAAGCAATGACCTCCTCCGGCAACGGTTCGCGCAGAACCGTCGGCGGCGGCGGCCTGATCCGGCCTGCCAGCACACCTGGCCGGCGCCGGGGACCTGTCGGCTCAAGCGGCACAAGCCGCGCGGAGCGCTTGCCGTCGTTGACCACCACGATCGTTGATCTTCCATGCAGGATCTGCATAGTCCTTCCCGTGTAGTCCAGACTGGTCTGTCTCCACACCAACGGGGATAGCGGAGAAATGGTTGAATGGGGAGTAGGAGTTGGCTCTCTCCGTTGCCTCACCCGGATCGACCATACGCAACAAGGAGTTCATGGATGCCGGTCACTCTGTGTGGGGGTACGCGCACCAGTTTTTGGCGGCTGGCGGGGGTAGGAGGGCAGACTCAGCGGGCGCTGTCGGCGCCGCCGCGCATCTGCCGGAAGGCCCACGGTCTCTATTATTCTCCAGAAGCAGTGGGCTGCGTGGCCGAGGCGATCCGCCAGATCAGCGAGGTGCCGGCAGCCATCCTTCAGGAGCAGATCGGTCGCATCCGACCCGGCCTTGAAGCTGGCGGCTCTGAAGCTGGCGGCTCTGAAGTTGACGGACAAGGAGGAGGATTACCTGCTGTAGCTGCTGGCGGCCCCAGAGGCCGGCATCCTTGTGACTTGATGAACCCCACTGCCCCTATCAGTGCGAAGGTAGTCCCATGAGCAAGACAGCACTGATTGCCGGCGTCACTGGCCAGGATGGCGCCTATCTGGCCCACCACCTACTGGCTCTGGGCTATCGAGTGGTGGGCACCAGCCGTGATGCCCAGATGTGCGACACTTCAAGACTGCAGAGGTTGGGAGTGGCTGATGACATTGAGATTATGTCTCTGGCACCAAATGACTTTCGAAGTGTGCTTAAGGTGGTATCAGGAACAGAGCCTGACGAAATCTATAATTTGGCTGGTCAAACCAGCGTGGGTCTTTCGTTCGAGCAGCCGGTGGAATGCATGGAGTCAATCTCGGTGGCCACGCTCAATCTTCTAGAAGTGATTCGTTATCTTGGTGAAGGCATTCGTTTCTTCAGTGCGGGCAGCTCAGAGTGCTTTGGTGATAGCGGGGAAAAGCCTGCAACTGAAGATACGCCTCTGCATCCCCGCAGCCCCTATGCCGTAGCAAAAGCAGCATCATTCTGGCAAGTTTCGACCTATCGTGAAGCCTATGGGATGTTTGCTTGCACAGGTATCCTTGCCAATCACGAGTCGCCGCTTCGTCCTAAGCGCTTTGTGACGCAGAAAGTGATTGAAGGGGTCAAGTCAATCAAGGCAGGCTTGCTTGAGAAACTCAGGCTAGGTAACCTTGAAGTGTGGCGTGACTGGGGATGGGCGCCTGATTACGTCAAGGCGATGCATCTGATGCTCCAGGCTGAGAAGCCAAGGGATTATCTCATCGCATCTGGGGCGACGACATCATTGCGAGACTTCGTGCAGAGCGCCTTCGATGTGGCCGGACTTGAGATTGACAATTATTTGGAGTCTGATGACTTTTTCAAGCGTCCGGCTGATTTAAGTTACTCCGCCGTGGATCCAAGCAGTATTAAGCGAGACCTTGGCTGGTCCTCAAGTCGTTCTACCCAAGAGATCGTGGTAAAGATGTATCGAGGCGAGTTGTTCTAGGCATGGTAACATTAATTGACTTTAATGTGTACTGCAGGTGAGAAATTGTCGATGACCAAAACAGCCCTGATCACCGGCATCACCGGCCAAGATGGTTCCTACCTAGCTGAACTGC
>JBBASN010000043.1:0-18260 GCA_040399225.1 Prochlorococcaceae cyanobacterium
TCGGGATCGCAGTTGGTGTCGAGCATCGACACCAGGGGGATATCCAGCTTGCGGGCCTCGAGCACGGCGTTGGTCTCGCGGCGCTGATCCACCAGCACCACCACGTCGGGCAGGCGGCGCATGGTCTTGAGACCTCCCAAGTACTTCTGCAGACGGTCGAGTTCGCGGCGCAGCACGGCGGCCTCCTTCTTGGGCCGCATGGCGATCGCGCCGGAGCTCTCCATGCGCTCAAGGTCCTTGAGACGCTCGATGCGGGCGCGCATCGTGGTCCAGTTGGTGAGCATGCCGCCCAGCCAGCGCTGGTTCACATAGGCGGCGCCGCAGCGGGTCGCCTCCTGGGCGATCACCTCTGAGGCCTGCTTCTTGGTGCCCACAAACAGGAAGCGCTTGCCGCTGCGAGCGGCGCTGCGCACCCACTTGTAAGCATTGTTCATGCAGACGGCGGTCTGCACGAGGTCGATGATGTGAACACCGTTGCGCGCGCAATAGATGTAGCGCGACATCTTCGGGTTCCAGCGGCGGGTCTGGTGCCCGAAATGGGCACCCGCCTCCATCATTTCGGCGAGGGTGACAACAGCCATGGTGAATTGGGTTTCGGGTTTGCCTCCACCTGCCAGGGACCGACCTGCCGCCCCGGGGAAGGCGCAGCACTCAGATCACCCGAAACGCGCAGGTGTGCGGTGTTAGGGGACCCTGAGACCTTATCAAATGATGCCGTCGCTCCCCGGGCGCCGGGCCAGCTGGAAGAGGGTATGGACGCCGATCCGGTTGAGCGGCAGGCGCAGCAGCTCCATCGCCAGAGCGGGTTTGCCGCTGCGGATCAGCCAGCCAAGCAGCGGACGCAGGCTGCGCTCGTTGAGCATGCCCCCGAGGGTGAGCAGATTCCAGAGCAGCAGGTGCAACCAGGTGTACTGAATGATGAAGCGCACCCGCCAGCTGGGGTGCTTGCGGAAGAACACCAGGGCCATGCGGGCCCGCTCCTGCTCCACCTGCACAAGGCGGGGAATCTGCTCGAGGCTGATGGCCGGATGCCAGTGGTAACCCACGGCGGCGGGACAGCGCACCAGGCGAACCGCCAGGGCCCGCAGCCGCTCACCCAGTTCCAGGTCCTCCCAGCCGTAGAGGTGAAAGGCGGTGTCGAATAGGCCTGCCCGCTCCAGCAGGGCCCGCTCGATCGCCACGTTGCCGGTGGCGAAATAGGCCCAGGAGAGGTCGCGCAGCTTGTGGCGCTCAGCCGTGGGGTTGTGGAAATCAGCCGTGTTGATCACCGCCCCATAGGTGAAGCTGAGGCGATCGCCCGAGCGGCGCCAGTCCTGCTCAAGACTGCGGACGTGGCTGAGCAGGAAGTGGGGGCCCACCACCAGGTCGCTGTCGATGAACACGATCACGTCGCCGCGGGCTGCCTCAACGCCGCGGTTGCGCCCCTGGGCCGGACCGCCATGCTCCTGGCGGATGAGCCGCAGGTGGGGGAGCTCACCCGCAGCGATGGCGCCCTCCAACCAGGCAACGGTGGCATCGGTGGAGCCGTCATCCACCACCACCACCTCATAGCCCTCAAGCGGAGGATCCTGGCACTGCCGTTCCAGGGCCTGCAGGCACTGGCGCAGGATCGGCAGCCGGTTGTAGGTGGGGATGACGACGCTCAGGAACATCGCTCTGCAGGTCCGGCAGCGTCCACGCCCAGTTCAGCCCCCAGGTGAGTGCTCACGATCAAAAAAAGGGGGACCCATGAGGATCCCCTTGGACGCTGCGACAGCACCGTGGAGTTGATCAGTCGGCGGCGCCGCCATTGTTGGCGGTGCCGGTCACGCCGTTGCCGGCCCCTTCACCGCGGCCATCGTTGCGCAGCTTGCGCTTCTTGAACTTGCGGGCGTAGGCGCGGTTGCGCTCCTGCTTTTCCTTCTTCAGATTCCTGCGCTTTGCCATGCAGTGGCGTTCCAGTAGGGATGTCCAAATCTCACCATACCGAATCGGGGCCTGGCAGAGACGATCGATCCCTCATGGCTGGGCCACCAGCAGGCGGCCATCCTCCATGCGCAGCAGGCGATCGGCCACATCGAGGATGCGGGGATCGTGGGTCACCATCAACACGGCGCAGCCCTGCTCCCTGGCCAGGCCCTGCAGCAGCTCCACCACCTCGCGACCGGTTCGCGAGTCAAGTGCAGCCGTGGGTTCATCGGCGAGCAGCAGCTGGGGCTCGGCCGCCAGGGCCCGGGCAATGGCCACCCGCTGCTTCTGGCCGCCGGAGAGGTCGTGGGGCAGCTTGGCGAGGTGCTCACCCAGGCCCACGGCCCGCAGCCACTGCCTGGCCCGATCACGCCGACCCCTGTAGCTCAGGTCGTTCAGCAGGTCTGCACCCATCTGCACGTTCTGCTCAGCCGTGAGGCAGCGAAGCAGGTTGTGACCCTGGAAGATCATGCCGATGTGCCTTCGCAGGCGCTGCCGAGCGCGGCGGTCGGCGCCGTTCAGCTCTTCACCAAGCACCTGGAGACTGCCCTGCTGCATCTGCCGCAGCGCCCCCACGAGGGTGAGCAGGGTGGTCTTGCCGCAACCGGACGGACCGGTGAGCAGAACCACCTCCCCAGGGGCGATCATCAGGTCGACCTGGCGCAGCACATCCACCCGGGTCTCACCGCGGCCGAAGCTATGACAGAGCCCTCGAGCCACAACGGCTGCTGATGGCAGAGGAGGGCTCCGCACAGGTGTCAAGGCTGAATGGGGAGCGGAGCTCATCAGAAGATCTCAGCCGGGTCGGCGTCTGCCAGACGCCGCATCGCCAGGGCGGCCGATGCCAGACACATCGCCAGGATCATCGCGAACACCAGCAGCGCCCGCTCCCCATTCATCGATACCGGCAGGTTCGTGCCGCTCTCCACAAGCCTGTAGAACCACTGGGCGGCCAGGTAGGCCGGCACGTAGCCGAAG
Source organism: Prochlorococcaceae cyanobacterium (assembly GCA_040399225.1). GTDB lineage: Bacteria > Cyanobacteriota > Cyanobacteriia > PCC-6307 > Cyanobiaceae > NIES-981. The sequence continues at coordinate 2,926 of JBBASN010000043.1, forward strand.
AGGGCCAGCAGGAGACCTTCGCGCCCCACAACCCCGAGCAGCCGCGGCAGGGGGTAACCCATCGCCATCAGCGTGGCGTACTCGGGCAGGTGGTCGCTGACATCGGAATGGAGAATCTGGTAGACGATCACGCAGCCCACCACAAAGCCCATGGCGGCGCCGAGGGTGAAGATGAAGCCGATCGCAGTGCTGGTGCGCCAGTAGGTCTTCTCGAACTCCTCGAACTCCGCCTTGGTGAACACGCGCACATCGTCGGGGAGCTGGCGCTTCAGGCGCTGGGCCACGGCGGCGGAATCCGAGCCGGGCAGCAGCCGGATCAATCCAAGCTCGATGCTGCCGGGGGGGGTCTGGGGCATCAGCTGCAGGAAAGTCTCGCGGCTGGTGAGCAGGTTGCCGTCGGCCCCGAACGAGGGACCCAGGCTCACCAGGCCAGCAACCCGCACCCGCTTGCCGGCCACTTCCGTCTCCACCACGCGGCCGGCGCGGAAGCGCTCGGCGATCGGCCCGAACTCGGGCCTGGAGCGCTCGTCAAACAGCACCCTGCCCTTCTGGGTTAGAAGCCGGGCCTTGGCGGCCAGGGTGGGATCCAGAAACAGAGGATCACCCGGTTCGAAGCCGAGGGTGAGGATCGAGCGGGTGGACCTGGTGTCGGGGTTGCGCCAGAGCAGCAGGTTCCAGTGCACCGGCGTGGTTCCGGACACGGCGGGATCGGCCATGGCCTGCACGAGACGGCGGCGGGGGAAGGGTGCCATGCCGATCGAGCTCATCGTGCGCGGGCTCATCAGCACCAGATCGGTATCGAACTGCTGGTGCACCGTCACACTCGCGTCGAACAGTCCGTCGCGGAAGCCGAGCTGCATAAACATCAGAATGCCGGCGAAGGCAATGCCCGCCAGAGCCACTGCCAGCCGTCCGGGCTGGCGGCAGAGCAGCAGCAGCGCCAGGGGGATGCGGCGCGACGGCCAGAGACGATCCAGCATCAGGGACCGATTCGGGCGATCACCTTCAGGCCGCTGAGGCTCCGCACCCGATCGGCATCGGCCGGCTGCAGACCCACGCGCACCTCCACGATGCGGGCATCGGCGTCCTGGGTGGGGTCGGTGGCGAGCACCGTGCGCTGGCGAACCTGGGGGCTGATGCGTAGCACCTGGCCCCGGAGCTCTCCCCCGAAGCCTCCGTTCTCACTGGTCAGCGTGACCAACTGCCCAGGGCGCACCTGGTCGATATCACTCTCGTAGACCTCGATCAACGCCTCCATTCGATCGCTGGCGCCGAGCTCCAGCACACCTTGGTCGCCGGGGCGTTCACCCACCCGTGCTCGGACCCTCAGCACCACACCGTCGATGGGTGCCCGCAGCTCGCTGAGGGAGAGGTCTGCCTCGATCTTCTGCAGCTGGGCACGGGCTTCCTGCAGCTCACCCTGAAGGGAGAGCAGCTCGGTCTCTCGACGATCGAGATCGGCGGTGGCGATCGCTCCGCTGCGCCCGAGTCGCCGGTAGCGCTCGATATCGCGCTGCTGGATCGCCAGGCGGGCCTGGAGGTTGGCCAGGCGGGCCTGCAGCTGACGCCGCTCGGCCAGCAAGGGGGGGGCATTGTCAAAGGTTGCGAGCAACTGGCCACTGCGTACCCGGCTTCCTTCCTGCACCAGCAGTCGGGCCAGCCTTGGACTACCACCCATGCCGCTCATCGGCGCCGCCAGGCTGTGCACCTCCCCCTGGGGATCGAGGCGTCCGAGGGCTGCCACCTTTTCTGGGGTCCTGGCTGCCGGCACAGCCACCGCAGCCGCAGGCTGGGTGGCAGCAGGGGGGCGGAGTGTGAGCCGGGTCACGGCGACAGAGGCAGCAACCAGCCCGAGTGCCGCTGCCGTCAGCGCGAGAGGGTTGCGCCTGGTCACGGCCGCGGTGGATCGTCGAAGAGCAACTCCTCGATGTAGCGGTCGGCCCAGGCGGGATCGAAGGCCTTCTCCAGCACCCGGCGGGTCTTGTCGTTTTGTTTCTGTTGCTTGCAATAGCGGAGCTGACCATGCCACCGCTCAACGGTAGTCGAGGCATCGGCCGCTTCGGCGGGGGTGCTGCGGCAGGCTTGGCCAAGGATGGCCAGGATCTCGCCCACCTCCTCCACGAACTGGCGATCTTCGCCTGGATCCGCCGGCCGCACGAAGCGCACGTGGGGGGAGAAGATCGAGCCCCAGGGGGGCAACTCCCGGGGATGGCTGTAGCTACGGGGGGCACGGCCGGCGAGGGCGGCGTCGATGGCCTCGGGCAGCACGCCCCGCACCGGAGAGAGATCGACAATCGCCGCCGAAACCCCGGCCGGGCTGGCCACGATGTCGGCGCCGAACACCGGCAGGTCGTAGCGGGGGTCGGGGAACCACACGCAGTGCAGGATCTGGAGGCCCAGACCCAGTCGGGCCGTTTCCAGGTGCAACTTGCGCAGCCCCCGGCAGCGCCAGAGCTCGTTGCGGATGAACAGGTGCTCGCCATCGAGCGTGGCGCTGATTGCCTCCAGGTCGGCGGCCACGTGCAGCGGTTCGATCTCGGGCAGGGGCAGCCAGGCGGCCCGGATCCGCTCGGCCAGCGCCTCAGCCAGCGGATGGAGCTCCGGGGGTTGGGCCATCGGGAACGTCGCCACAGCCGCACCAGCCAGCAGAATGCGGATCCTGCCACGTCCAGCCCCTTTGCCCCTGGCCCCACCCCCGGCCCGCCTGCCCGGTCTGCAGGCGCCCGCCATCCGCCGTCTCGCCAACGGCGCCCAGGTGGTGACCCTCAACCTGGCCGATGCGCCCCTGGTGTGTGTGGACTTCTGGTGCCGGGCTGGAAGCCTCTTTGAAACAGCCGCGGAGAGCGGCCTGGCCCACTTCCTCGAGCACATGGTGTTCAAGGGAAGCCGCCAGCTGGAGCCGGGAGAATTTGACTGGCGGATCGAGGCCCTCGGCGGCAGCAGCAATGCGGCCACCGGCTTCGACGACGTGCACTACCACCTGCTGATCCCGCCAGAGGCGGCCGCTGAGGCCGTGACCCTGCTGCTCGATCTGGTGCTCGAGCCGAGGCTGGACGCCGAGGCCTTTGCCATGGAGCGGCAGGTGGTGCTGGAGGAGCTGGCCCAGAGCGAGGATCAACCCGAGGAAGTGGCCCTGCAGCGGCTGCTGGCCGCCGGCTGCGGCGACCATGCCTACGGGCAGGCCATCCTGGGACGGCGCGAGGCCCTGCTCAGCCACACCCCCACGACCATGGCAGCCTTCCAGCAGCGGCTCTATCGGGGCGAGCGGTGCGTGCTGAGCCTGGCTGGCCCCCTGGATCCCGACCTGCCCCACAGCCAGGCGATCGCCGCCGCGATCGACGCCAGCCCCCTGGCCCGCCTCGCCCAGGGGAGCGCCGATGCCCCCCTGCCGACCCTGGATGTGCTCCCGGGGGAACACCGCCTGGCCCTGCCGAGGCTGGAGTCGGCCCGGCTGTTGATGCTCTGGGGCCTGCCACCCGCCCACGACCTGCGCCAGGTGATGGGTGCCGACCTGCTCACCAGCTTGCTGGCGGAGGGCCGCCGCAGCCGGCTGGTGGACCGCCTGCGCGAGCAGCTGCGCCTGGTGGAGAGCATCGACCTGGATCTGCACGTGCTGGAGTGCGGCAGCCTGGCCCTGCTGGAGGCGATCGGCGATCCGCAGGATCTGCCGGCGATCCGCAGAGAGGTGGAGGCGGTGCTGCGCCAGCTGCCTGAGGCAGAGATCCCGGCCGCGGAATGGCAGCGCAGCCAGCGCCTGGTGGCCAATGGCTACCGCTTCGCCCTGGAGTCGGCGGGCGGGGTGGCCGCCGCCCTGGCCAGCAACCAGCTGTGGCAACACCCGTGGAGCCTCGAAGAACCCCTGCAGGCCCTGGACCAGTGGCACAGCGATGACCTGCAGCGCCAGTGTGGGCCCTGGCTGGCCCCCGAGCGGGCCTGCGTGCTGGAGGCGGTGCCGGCATGAGCAGCGCCTGGAGAAGCGACACTTTGCCGGGGGGCCTGCCCCTGGTGACGCTGGAGCGGCCTGGGGCGGGCCTGCTGGCCGCCCGGCTGTGGATCCGCGGCGGCAGCAGCCAGGACCCCCAGGGGCAGCGCGGCGCCATGCAGCTGCTGGCCGGCACGATGACCCGCGGGGCCGGGGCGCTGGATGCGGACGGCCTGGCGGAGCTGGTGGAGGGGCGGGGGGCAGCCCTGCGGGCGGAAGCCGGCGAGGACGCCCTGGTGATCAGCCTGAAGTGCGCCAGCAACGATGCCGCCGATCTCCTGCCGCTGCTGCCGCTGATGGCCAGCGCCCCCACTCTGGAGCCGGCCCAGGTGGACCTGGAGCGGGACCTGAACCTGCAGAACCTGCAGCGCCAGCAGGAGGATCCCTTTCAGCTGGCCCACGACCGGCTGCGCCAGCAGCTCTATGGCCAGGGGCCCTATGGCCACGATCCCCTCGGCGTGGAGGACGACCTTCAGGGCCTGCAGGCCGCCCAGCTCCAGCCCCTGGTGGAAGGCCTGGGACGGGAAGGAGCCCTGCTGGTGCTCTGCGGCGATCTGGAGCAGGCCCCCCTGGCGCCCTTGGAAGCCAGCCTGCAGGCGCACCCCCTGCGCACCGGCGCAACCCGCCGGCAGGAGGGCCCTGGTGCCGAGCCGGGCGAACGCCTGGGAGTGCAGGAACAGGACACCGAACAGCTTGTGCTGATGCTGGGTTGCGCCACCGTGCCCCTGGGCCATGGGGACGCCCTGGCCCTGCGCATGCTGCAGGCCCATCTGGGGCTGGGGATGTCCAGCCGGCTGTTCGTGCTGCTGCGGGAAGAGCGGGGTCTGGCCTACGACGTGGGGGTGCACATGCCGGCCCGCTGCGGAGCGACCCCCTTCGTGTGGCACCTCTCGACCTCGGCTGAGCGGGCCGAGGAGGCCTGCGCCTGTGTGCTGGACGAATGGCAGCGGCTGCTCCAGGAACCCCTGAGCCAGCAGGAGCTGGATCTGGCCCGGGCCAAGTTCCGCGGGCAGGACGCGATGGGGCGCCAGACCTGCGGCCAGCTGGCGGATCGTCAGGCCCTGGTGCTCGGTTACGGACTCGGCGAGACCCATGTGGAGGACTCGCTCCGGCTGGCGGAGCAGCTGCAGCCCGAGCAGCTGCTGGCGGCGGCCCGGCGCTGGCTGGCCAGGCCCCATCTCAGCCTCTGCGGGCCCGCCGCCGCCCTTCAGGCCGCCGAGCGGGCCTGGCGGCAGAGCCAGCTGGTGCTGGCGGATGGGTCAGTCTGAAACGGGTGTGCACTGGTCGGCGGCCAGCAGGAAGGTGCCCCGCCGGAAACGCACCGCCAGCTGCCCCAGGGCCCGCTGTTCCACCACCTGGCCCTGCTCCTCAACGCCGATCAGATCCGGAGGCCGCAACATCGGCATCGGGTCGGCGGTCTTGAGGTAGGGGGGGCGCTGCCGCAGCCGCACCAGCGTGCCCAGGGCCAGGCGATCGGACTGCACGGGAGGTCACGGCGGCGCAGGATCAAGCAACGCTAGGGGAGCCCGGGCTGGTGACCAGCGGGGCTCCAGGCGGCAGACTGTCGGCAGCATGAGACTTGGTTGTTGCGGGCACTAGCCAACTGGAGTGGAGCCCTGGCCGGGCTGATGCTGATCCTGGTGGGTGGGTTGGTCCAGGCTGCACTTCCCTGGCCCAGCGGCGGAGGCCAGTTGCAGATCGCCCCGCTGCCGATCACCCTGCAGGTGCCGGCCCTGCTGCTCACGGGCCTGGTGTGTGGGCCCCGCAGCGCCCTGTTGGCGGCGGTGGGCTACCTGAGCCTGGGGCTCTTCCAGCTGCCGGTGTTCCACGGCGGGGGCGGCAGTTCCTATCTGCTGGATCCCGGTTTCGGCTATCTGGCCGGCTTCCTGCCCGCCGGCTGGCTGGTGGGCAAGCTGGCCCGCCAACCGGGCATGAATGATCCCCTGAACCTCGCGGCCAGTGCCGTGGTGGGCCTCGGGGTGATCCAGGTGTGCGGGCTGATCAACCTGGTGCTGGGCAGCCTGGCGGGCCGCTGGAGCCAGCCCTTCCAGGAGCTGCTGGTGCGCTACAGCCTCGTGCCCCTGCCTTCCCTGCTGCTGCTCTGCTGTGCCGTGGCAGCCCTGGCCGCCGGCCTGCGGCGGCTGCTGTTTGTGCAACCCTGAAGGGCTGCCATGCCCGCTCCCCCCACCATGCCTGCCCCCGCCGGTGCCGCGCATGTGAGGAGGTGGGTGTGTTTCAGCACGGCGACCCTGGTGGTGCTGGCCGACCAGCTCAGCAAGGCGTGGGCTGCCCAGGCCCTGCCCGGCACCGGCAGCCAGCCGCTGATCCCCGGCCTGATCGACCTGTACTACACCACCAACACGGGTGCGGCGTTCAGTCTGTTCACCGGTTCCACCCGGGTGCTGGGAGCGGTGAGCCTGCTGGTGGCCCTGGCCGTGGCCTGGTGGATCCTGAGCAGCGGCCGCCGCGGTCTGCCCCTGAGCAGGGCGCTGGCCCTGGGCCTGCTGCTGGGCGGCGCCATCGGCAATGGCATCGATCGCTGGCGGCTGGGGGCGGTGATTGATTTCCTGGCCCTGGTGCCGGTGAACTTCCCGGTGTTCAACATCGCCGATGTGGCCATCAACCTGGCAGTGCTCGGCTTTCTGGTGGACGTGATTCAGCAGCAGCGGTCCAGCGATGGCTGAGGCCCTGCTGGTGCTGCACCTGCCGGGAGAGGGCCCACGCCGGGTGGAGCTGCACAGCGGTGCCTACCGGCTGGGACGGGACAGCGACTGCGAAATCTGCCTGCCCCATCCCACCGTGAGCCGGCAGCACGGTCTGCTGGAGCGCCGCGGGCGCCACTGGCTGCTGCTGGACAACGGCTCTACCAATGGGTTGTGGTGGAACGGCCGCCGGGTGAAGGAGCTGCTGCTCAACGAGGGGGACACGGTGCGCTTCGGCCCCGAGCATCTGGCCGGCGTGCCGGAACTGCAGTTCCATTGCCGGGAGCTCACCCGCCTGGAGCGGCTGGCGCGCCTCAGCAGCCTCGGCCTGGCGGCCGTGGCCGCCATCGGCCTGGCCACCCTCAGCCTGGGGGTGCTGCAGCTGCCGATCCGCGGCAGCCTGGCGCCGGTGCGTGGCCCTCTGGCCCTCTACGACCGCGAGGGCAAGCCGATCGCCAGTGCGGAGGGCAAGCGTCACCGGGAGCTGGCGGAGCTGGATGCCTTCCCCAGGGTGCTGGTGGATGCCCTGCTGGCCAGTGAGGACAGCCGCTTCTGGTGGCATCCGGGGGTGGACCCGATCGGCACGGCCCGCGCCCTGCTCACCAACCTGCTGGGCGGGCGGGTGCTGGAGGGCGGCAGCACGCTCACCCAGCAGCTGGCCCGCAGCCTCTATCCCGACCAGGTGGGCCAGGGGGAGAGCCTGGGACGCAAGTGGCGGGAACTGCTGGTGTCGCTGCAGCTGGAGGCCCGCTTCAGCAAGCGCGACCTGCTGCTCAGCTACCTGAACCGCGTGTATCTGGGGGCCGGCTGGGGCTTTGAGGACGCCAGCCGCCACTACTTCGCCAAGTCGGCTGGGAAACTGGAACTGGCGGAGGCCGCCCTGTTAGTGGGGTTGCTGCCCTCGCCCAACGGCTACGACCCCTGCTTCGATGCCCAGGCCGCCCTTGATGCCCGCAACCGGGTGCTGGCGAAGATGGTGGACACCGGCCGCATCTCCGCGGACGCCGGGCGCCGGGCCCGGCGCAGCCCGGTGCGCCTGAGTGCGGAAGCCTGCCGCGACCAGCAGCGCCGCCGCGGGGCGCCCTTCTACACCGACCAGGTGCGGCGCGATCTGCAGAGCCAGGTGGGGGATGAGGTGGCGGCTGAGGGCAACTTCCTGGTGGATACCCATCTCGATCCGCAGCTGCAGGCCACGGTGGAACGGCTGCTGCGCCAGCGGATCCAGAACAGCAGCAGCCTGGGGGTGAGCGAGGGGGGGGTGGTGGTGCTCGACGCCCGGAACGGCGGCATCCTGGCGGTGGCCGGAGGCCGCGATTACAGCCAGAGCCAGTTCAACCGGGCCACCATGGCCCAGCGCCAGCCCGGCAGCACCTTCAAGCTCTTCCCCTACCTGGTGGCGCTGGAGCGGGGCATCCGGGTGACCGATCCGGTGGCCTGTGGACAGCTCCAGTGGCGAGGTCAGACCTTCAGCAGCGACTGCGGCGGCACCCTCTCGCTGGTGAGCGCCTTCGCCCGCAGCAGCAACACCGCCGCCCTGCGCCTGGCCCAGCGGGTGGGCCTGGAGGCAGTGGTGCAGAAGGCCCGCGACCTGGGCATCATCAGTCCCCTGGCCGCGGTACCGGGGCTGGCCCTGGGGCAGAGCGAGATGACGCTGCTGGAACTCACCGCCGCCTACGCGGCCGTGGCCAATGGCGGCACCTGGTATGCCCCGTCCACGATCCGCCAGGTGACGGACGGCGAAACCTGCCAGCAGGAGGAACGGACCCGTTGCCGCCAGGGCAGCGCCGCTGCCGCCACCGCTGCCCCCGGACGGCGGGTGATGCAGCAGGCCACGGCCCGGAGCATGCAGGAACTGCTGCGCAGCGTGGTGCGCGCCGGCACGGGCCAGGCCGCCTCGGTCGGGGGCCAGGAGGGCGGCAAGACCGGCACCACCAACGACAGCCGCGATCTGCTGTTCGTGGGCTACGACCCCCGCAACCAGTGGGTGATGGGCATCTGGCTGGGCAACGACGACAACAGCCCCACCCGGGCCAGCAGTGCCCTTGCGGCGAGCTTGTGGGGCGAGATCATCCGCGCCAGCGGCTCCTAGAGATCCCCTTCCCTTGAAGCAGCGCACCCGCCTCTGGCTTGCCCTCGCCCTGGCGCTCCTCGCCCTGCTGGTGGTGGGGATGGTGCTACAGGCCTTCAACCAGCTGATCTGGCAGCTGAGCAGCGTGCTGCCCTACGGCCTGGTGGGGCCGGTGGCCCTGCTGCTGGTGCTGGCGGCAGCCCTGCTGCTGGGCCAGCTGGCCTGGCCCTGGCTGCGCGACCTGGGGGCGGGAGGCTGGCCCTGGGGGGCGGGCGGTGGCGGGCCGCGCGAAGCCGGCAGGCCCGCACCACCACCCCCCAGCAGCCGCCGGGATGCCGCCGCCCGTCAGCTGGCCGGCATCGACCAGACCCTGGAGCGCGTGCGCGACAGCGTGGCCCGAGAGGCCCTGCGCCAGCAGCAACAGCGCATGGCCGCCGAGCTGGAGCGGGGCGATCTGGTGGTGGTGGTGTTCGGGGTGGGATCGAGCGGCAAGACCTCCCTGATCCGCGCCCTGCTGCGGCAACTGGTGGGCAGCGTGGGGGCGGCGATGGGTTCCACAACGGCCAGTGAGCGCTACCGGCTGCGCCTGAAGGGGCTGGAGCGGGGCATCTGGCTGGTGGACACCCCGGGCATCCTCGAAGCGGGGAAGGACGGCACGGACAGGGAAAGGCTGGCCCGCCAGCAGGCCGCCAGCGCCGACCTGCTGATCCTGGTGGTGGATGGCGATCTTCGCGCTGCCGAGACCGATCTCTACCAGGCGCTGGTTGGGCTGGGCAAGCGCATGCTGCTGGTGCTCAACAAGTGCGACCTGCGCGGCGAGGCTGAGGAGGCCCGGCTGCTGCAGCTGCTGCGCCGGCGCACGGCCGGGCCGCTGGACCCCGCCGATGTGGTGCCGGCCAGCGCGGCGCCCCAGTCGATCCCCCAGCCCGGCGGTCGGCCACTGCAGCCGCAGCCGGAGGTGGAGGCGCTGCTGGGCCGGATTGCCCGCGTGCTCCACGCCGATGGCGAGGAGCTGATCGCCGACAACCTGCTGCTGCAATCGCGCCAGCTGGGCGAGGCCAGCCGCCGCCTGCTGGCCGAACAGCGGCGCAGCGACGCCGAGACGATTGTGGAGCGCTACATGTGGATCGGCGCCGGCGTCCTGGCGGCGACTCCCCTGCCGGGCCTGGATCTGCTCGGTGCCGCGGCGGTGAACGCCCAGATGGTGGTGGAGATCGCCAGGGTGTACGGCATCAGCCTCAGCCGCGCCAGCGCCCAGGAACTGGCCGTGTCGGTGGGGCGCACCCTGGCCGCCCTCGGCCTGGTGAAGGGGGGTGTGGGCCTGCTCTCGGCGGCCCTGAGCGTGAATCTGCCGGCCCTACTGGTGAGCCGGGCACTGCAGGCGGTGAGTGCGGCCTGGCTCACCCGGGTGGCTGGATCGAGCTTCATCACCTATTTCGAGCGTGACCAGGACTGGGGCGACGGAGGCATCCAGGAGGTGGTGCAGCAGCACTACAACCTGGGCCGCCGCGATGGGGCCCTGCGTCAGTTTCTGGAGGCCGCCTTCAGCCGGGTGGTGGAGCCGCTGCGGGCCCGGGAGCGGCAGCTCCCGCCCCGGCCAGAGCGGGAGCGCTGAGCTGGCCGAGGGCCTCAGGGGGTGGGGGCAGCAGCGGCCCGCGGCTGTCGAGCAGGGCGATCAGGATCAGGTAGAGCACGGCCAGTAGCACCGAGATGGCACCGGTGACGATCGCCACCCAGCGCCCTCGGCGCTGCTCGGGCGGGATGGGGGCACTGGGCGGCGTGGGATCAGCCATAGGGCGTTCAGGCGGATGGGGCGACGACGGGCAGGCCGGCCCCATCGACACTGCCGGATACCAGGGCCGCCAGGCGTTCCAGTTCCCCGCAGCCGGTGTTGGGGTTGCCCAGTACGGCCTTGAGATGAAAGCGGCCGGCGTAGAAGGGCCGCGACAGCATCAGCTGGGCATCGAGCAGGCGCTGGCGGGTGTGCTGGCTCCAGGCCTCGGCCTGGAGCGCAGTGGCGTTGGCCGGGGCGAAGGCCAGCAGGTGCAGCGGACCGCCAACCAGGGCGAGACCGGGCTGCAGCTCGAGCAGCTGCTGCAGCTGCCGGCGGCGAGCGATGGCCCCGTCGAGCAGGGCGTGGATGCCCTCCAGGCCGAGCTGGCGTAGACCCAGCCAGAGCTTGAGCACCTCAGCGGGACGGGTGCCCTGCAGACCGCTCTCGCCGCCATGGCCGCCGCCCCAGCTGGGTTCCATGTAGGGCAGGCCTGTGGCGAAACTGCGCTCCAGGGCCTGGGGACGGGCCAGCAGGAGCAGCGATGACGTCTTGGTGATCCCCAGCAATTTCTGGGGATTCACGGTGATCGAGTCGGCCAGCTCGATGCCGGCCACCCGGCTGCGGTGCTGCTCGCTGAGGGCGAACACGGCACCGATGGCCCCATCCACGTGCAGCCACACGTCGTGGCGGCGGCAGATCGGCGCCAGGGCGAGCAAGGGGTCAACAGCCCCGCGCACGGTGGTGCCGGCCGTGGCGACCACGGCGATCACCGGCACCCCCTGGCGCTGCAGGCTGTCCAGCTGGTCCGCCAGGGCCGCGGGATCCATGCCGCCAGCGGTGGTGGTGGGGATGGGGTGCAGGGCTGAGGCCGGTAGACCCATCACCGCCAGAGCCTTGCCGATCGACACGTGGGCATCGGCGCTGGCCAGCACCACGGCCTCACCGCTGCAGCCCAGGCCGCGCTCACGCCGGGCCGTGACCAGGGCCATCAGGTTGGAGAGGGTGCCGCCGCTGGCGGGCACGCCGCCACTGCCGGTGGGCATGCCCAGGCTCTCGGCCAGCCAGGCCATCAGGCTGCGCTCCAGCCGGCTGAGGCTGGGGGAGAGCTCCTCGGCCAGCAGATTGTTGTTCAGGCCGGCGCAGATCAGATCGCCCACGATCGATGCGGCCAACGGCGGCGGATCGAGGTGGGCCAGAGCGCCGGGGTGGCCGGGGTTGTAGGCCCCATCCATCACCAGGTCGAGGTCGGCCAGAAGCTGCTCGGGGCCGAGGCCGAAGGGCTGGGGCTCGATCGCCGGCATCAGGCTGATGCCGGGCAGGGGCGGCCGGCTGGCGGCCGACCCCAGCCAGCGGCAGAGGCGCTCACTGGCCTGCTCCAGCAGCTGCAGCAGGCCGTCGTCCTGCTGGTCAGCCGAAGCGAAGGGCAAGGGCGGAATCGCCCGCTGGGCGGATGGCACAGAAGCCAACGGCGGACGGATACACACATGCATTGTGGCCTGTGGCCTCGCCGGGCAGCGATCGGCTACAAGAACGCCATGGACAGGCGAGCCCAGGATCCCGATGCCCAGCTGCTGCTCTGGATGGAGCGCCTGCTGCGCCGGGCTGCCGCCGTGGGCGAGGGCGGTGAGATTCCGGTGGCGGCCGTGGTGCTCGATGGCCAGGGGCGCTGCGTGGGCTGGGGCAGCAATCGGCGGCAACGCCACCAGGATCCACTGGGCCACGCCGAGATCACGGCCATGGCCCAGGCGGCTCGGCTGCTGGGCGACTGGCGGCTGAACAGCTGCACCCTGGTGGTGACCCTGGAGCCCTGCGGGATGTGCGCCGGGGCGGCGATCCAGGCCAGGGTGGGCCGGGTGGTGTTCGGCGCCGGCGATCCCAAGCGCGGGGCCCTGGGCGGCTGCCTGGATCTGGCCAGCCACCCCAGCGCCCACCACCACATGCAGGTGGTCGCCGGGGTAGCCGGGGAGGCCGCCAGCAGGCAGCTGGAGGGGTGGTTCCGCCGCCGCCGCCAGCGGGACAGCTGACAGGACCGGCAGACGTCCAGGTCAGACTGCCAACTCAGACGGCAGCACTGACGGCTGCGGTGGGACGGGCAGCTGGGGGACGGAAGGCGGGCAGCTCGGTTTCGAACAGGTTGAGCAGCTTGTCCACGTTCTCGGCGCGGCTGTTGTAGCCCATCAGGCCGATGCGCCATACCTTGCCAGCAAGGGCGCCGAGACCACCGCCCACCTCAATGCCGTGCTTGTTGAGCAGGTGCAGGCAGAAGGCCTTGCCATCCACGCCCTCGGGAATGCGCACAGTGGTGAGGGTGGGCAGGCGCAGGTGTTCGGGGGCATGCAGCTCCAGCCCCAGCCGCTCGAGGCCGGCCCAGAGGCGCTCGGCATTCAGCCGGTGCCGCTCCCAGGCATTGTCCAGCCCTTCCTCAGCGAGCAGGCGCAGGGCCTCGCGCATGCCGAAGTTCATGTTCACCGGGGCGGTGTGGTGGTACACCCGGTCGCTGCCCCAGTACTGGTTCAGCAGGGACACATCCAGGTACCAGTTAGGTACCTTGTCGGGACGGGCGGCCAGCTTGGCCTCGGCCCTTGGGCCCATCGTGAACGGGCCAAGGCCCGGCGGGCAGCTCAGGCCCTTCTGGCTGCAGCTGTAGGCCATGTCCACCTTCCAGTCATCAAGGAAGAGGGGCACGGCTCCGAGGGAGGTGACGGTATCGAGCAACAGCAGGCAGTCGTGCTTGCGACAGAGATCACCGATGCCGTCCATCGGCTGGCGGATGCCGGTGGAGGTTTCGGCGTGCACCATGGCCAGGATGGTGGGCCTGTGGTGCTCCAGCGCAGCCTCGATCTCCTCCAGGCTGAACGCCTCGCCCCAGGGGCGCTCGATGGTGACCACCTCGGCGCGGTAGCGACCGGCCATGTCCGCCAGGCGCAGGCCGAAGTAGCCCTTCACCGCCACCAGCACCTTGTCGCCGGGCTCCACGGTGTTGGCCAGGGTGGCCTCCATGGCGGCACTGCCGGTGCCGCTCATGGGGATGGTGAGGCGGTTGTCGGTCTGCCAGGCGTAGCGCAGCAGCTCCTGCACCTCCCCCATCAACTCCACGTACAGGGGGTCAAGGTGACCGATCGGTGTGCGGCTGAGGGCCTGCAAGACCATCGGATGGGCATTGGAGGGTCCTGGTCCGAGCAGCAGCCGATCGGGGGTGTTGATCGGCGCGATCGTGCTGCGGTGGGCGCTGTTGATGGGAGGCAGGACGGACAAGGAGCCTGAACCGGAGGGATGAGTGGGGGTTGAGCCTACGCAGCGAGCTGCGCCGACGGGACCGCTCAGCGGGCCCGCACGTCGGATGCCGCCAGACCGCGGCAGAGATGGTCAAAGGGTGCGCGAACCACCGCATTGAGCAGGGCCGGATCGGCGTCGCCCTGGTCGGCCAGCAGCTCACAGACCACATCCCCCAGCAGGGCGATGCTGCGCACGGTGGGGCCGGTGGGCACACCGAGGCTCTTGTAGGTGTCGTCCAGGCCGTTGAGCACCCGCTCGTTGAGGATCGCGGTGTCGGCGGCGATCAGGGCGTAGCTGGCGTAGCGCAGGAAGTAGTCCATGTCCCGCAGGCAGGCCGAGAGACGGCGGGTGGTGTAGGCGTTGCCGCCGGGCAGGATCAGCTCCGGGTCGGCCAGCCACAGGCGCTGGGAGGCTTCGCGCACGATGGCGGCCGCCTCACGGTTGATCAGCTCCACGGCGGCCAGGCGCAGCTCCGACTCCGCGAGGTAGGTCTGGATGCGATCGATCGCCTCGCGATCGAGGTAACGGCCGAGCTGGTCGTAACGGCCGATCAGACCGGTGATGGCATCCCGCATGGTGTGGAGTTGGATCGCACAAGCCTGGCTGGGAACCTAGCAGTTGCAAACGGTGAAAACCCAGGCCAGAGGTGGCTTCTGGCGGATCTGACAGAAACGGTTACGCAAACGGCCTCCGCCGCCAGCCAAGGCTTTTGTTACGTCTGATACAAAGCAGCCCCCGGTCGCTCCGTACGGTCCCGCCCATCCGCCATCGGGGCGGTCCATCTTCCGTTCTTCGCTATGGCCAAAACAGCCCAGGACGTCCTCCGTCAGATCCAGGACGAGGGCATCGAGCTGATCGACCTCAAATTCGTGGATCTCCACGGCAAATGGCAGCACCTCACGGTCCACAAGGACCTGGTGGATGCCGATGCCTTCACGGATGGCGTGGCCTTCGATGGCTCCTCGATCCGCGGCTGGAAGGCGATCAACGAGTCGGACATGGCGATGGTGCCCGACCCGAACACGGCCTGGATCGACCCCTTCTACAGCCACAAGACCCTCAGCCTGATCTGTTCGATCCAGGAGCCCCGCAGCGGCCAGCCCTACGACCGCTGCCCGCGGGCCCTGGCGGAGAAGGCCCTGGCCTATCTGGCCGACACCGGCATCGCCGACACCGCCTACTTCGGTCCGGAACCGGAGTTCTTCGTGTTCGACGACGTGCGCTACAGCTCCGGCAACGGCAGCAGCTTCTACAGCGTCGATTCGATCGAAGCGCCCTGGAACACCGCCCGGCTGGAGGAGGGCGGCAACCTGGCCAACAAGATCCAGCTGAAGGAGGGGTATTTCCCCGTCGCCCCCAACGACACCCTTCAGGACATGCGCACCGAGATGATCCTCACCATGGCGACCCTGGGGGTGCCGATTGAGAAGCACCACCACGAGGTGGCCACGGCCCAGCACGAACTGGGCATGAAGTTCGCCGAGCTGATCAGCGCGGCCGACAACGTGATGATCTACAAGTACGTGGTGCGCA
>JBBASN010000044.1:0-18123 GCA_040399225.1 Prochlorococcaceae cyanobacterium
GTGAGGATCAGGCACTGGGTGGAGGCCTCCAGGGCCGCCAGCTGGATGTCGGTGCGGTCGGCACCGGTGACCACGGCCATGTTGCGGCGGCGGCGGAAGAACTCCATCGCCGAATTCACGTTCATGGCGCCGATCGAGAGGGTTTCCACCAGCAGATCGAGCCGGTCGTGGCAACAGAGCACCTGGGCCTCCAGGCGCCGTGCCAGCTCCTCCACCGTGACGCTGCGCAGCAGGGGACTGCGGGGCATGACACCGAGCACCGGCAGTCCCAACCGCTCAAGGGCCGGTGCCACCTGCTCGCGAATCGGGCCGATGGCATGGGGGTTCACGGCGTTGAGCACCACCCCGGCCAGCCGCTGGCCGAGTTCCCGCCGGGCAGCCAGCAGGGCATCGAGGCTGCGGCTGTCACTCCAGGGATGCACCAGCAGCACGTCGGCCCCCAGGCCGCTGGCCAACTCGGCCAGGCTGAGGCCATAGAGCAGGCCTTCATAGAGGCTCCCCGCAGCCTCCAGCAGGGCCAGGGAATCCGCAGGCCCCGCCGTCAGTTGCAGGCGCAACTGCTCGAAGCCAGGGCCCGGTGCCAGATCACCGCTGAGCATGCGCCGCTCCGCCGCCCCGGGCTCGAGCGCGTGCAGCGAGGGAATCAGCCGCTCCTCCGCCAGGCCCAGGGTGGAGCCCACAAAGCGCACATCCGCATCCAGCAGGGCATCGCCTGGGGGCAGCATGCCGGGCTCGGGTGTGGTGGCCAGCGGTTTGCCGAAGCGCAGGGGCACCCCCGCCTTGATCAGCTGGCGTCCCAGCCCCAGCACCACGGCGGACTTTCCGCTGAAGGGTTCACAGGAGCCGATCAGCAGAATCGGGGCCATGAAGCAAGCTGCGGCTCAGCACAAATTAGATGACCCACTGCATCGATTCAGCTGTCACTCTCAGGCCCGCCCGGTTGTTCGCCGGTGAGCAACCAGCGCCAGAAGCTGTCAGGGAACTGACCGTCCTCTCGCTGCATCAACCAATACACAACCTCATAGGCAGGGATGGTGAAGCTGTAGCCGAAATCAGGGAGTTGGGGAAACTGCAACGTGCAGGCCAGGGTTTCGAGCGGCGCCGGCTCGCCCTGCCACCCCAGGATGAACGGGTGGCTGCGACCATCGGCCAGGCGCCGCTCCCCCTGCCATTCCCCCTGGTGGAGCTGGGCAACCGCCGGCTGCAGGAGGTGGCGGTAGGCCACACCCCCGCAATAGGGGGCGAACAGGAGCACCTGGGGCTCCAGTTCCGGGGGGGTGGGGACGAGGTCCGCAGCGGAAGTCATGGTGTGCCCGACAGGATGGGGTGCCCGACAGGGCTTGGTTGCAGCGCGGCACGGCACCAGCCCACACCCGAGACCCTAGCCGCGGCCACCACGGCAGAACGGCCTGGGGGCGTCGCCCATAGTGGGGACTGAGGCCCTGGCAGAGGGGTGTGGCGGTGGTGAACAGTCCCTGCGTTGCGATCACCGGCGCCAGCGGAGCCCTGGGCCAGGCCCTGCTGCGCCGCTGGCATCACCGGGGAGCCCGCCTGATCGCACTGAGCTGCGGCCCCCGGGATCTGGAGCTGCTGGACGGCAGCGGCCAGGCCATCCCCCTGCGGGACGCAACCTGGTGCGTGGGCGATGAGGAGCGCCTGCGCCCCCTGCTGGCTGAGGTGGACATCCTGGTGCTCAACCACGGCATCAACGTGTACGGCAACCGCAGCCAAGACGCCTGCCACCGCTCCCTGGAGGTGAACGCCCTGAGCAGCTGGCGGCTGCTGGAGCTGTTCGCGGCGGTGGTGGCCGAGCGCCAGACCGCCGCAGACCCCGCCGCCCCCAGGCCCCGGGCTGAGGTGTGGATCAACACCTCCGAAGCCGAGATCCAGCCTGCGCTCAGCCCGCTCTATGAACTCAGCAAACGGCTGCTCGGCCAGCTGGTGAGCCTCAGGGTCCTGGATCTGGCAGGGCCCCAGCTGCGCATCCGCCGACTGGTGCTGGGGCCGTTCCGCTCAGCCCTCAACCCGGTGGGGCTGATGGGTGCCGACTTCGTGGCCGGTGAGATCCTCCGTCAGGCCCGGCTGGGCTGCAATCTGATCATCGTCACCCCCAACCCGCTCACCTATGTGCTGATGCCGATGGCCACCCTCAGCCGCTGGCTCTATTTCAAGGCCCTTACCCGGGGCTAGAAATCGCGATCCGTGAGGATTTCACAGCCATCGCTGGTCACGGCGATGGTGTGCTCCCACTGGGCCGAGAGACTGCCGTCCACGGTCACAACCGTCCAGCGGTCCTTCAGGGTGCGGCAGGCCTTGCTGCCGACGTTGAGGATCGGCTCCACCGCCAGGGTCATGCCCGCCCGCAGCTTCATGTTGGGGAGCTCGCGGGTGCGGTAGTTGAACACCGAGGGCTCCTCGTGCAGATTGCGGCCCACCCCATGGCCCGTGTAGTCCTCCACCACGGCATAGCCGTGGGCCTCCACGTGGTCCTGCACCGCAGCGGCGATGTCGAACAGGGTGTGGCCTGCACGGATCTGGGCCAGGCCCTGCATCAGCGACTCCTGGGCCACGCGGGAGAGACGGCGCGCCTCCTCGGGGGTCTCCTCACCCACACAGATGGTGACGCAGCTGTCGCCGTGGTACCCGTCGAAATAGGCCCCGGTGTCGATCTTCACCAGGTCGCCGGCCTTGATCACCCGCTTGCCACTGGGAATGCCATGCACCACCTCGTTGTTGATCGAGGCGCAGATGCTGGCCGGAAAGCCGTGGTAGCCCTTGAAACTGGGGGTGGCGCCCATCTCGCGGATGCGCTTTTCGGCATGGGCGTCCAGCTCGCCGGTGGAGAGGCCGGGGGCTGCCAGTTCGATGATTTCCCGGAGCACCGTGGCCACGATCCGGCTGGCCTGGCGCATGGTCTCGATCTCACGGGCGCTCTTGACCTCGACTCCCCTTCGACTTTTCTGGATCCTCGGGCCAGCCTGCACCAGGGGCCTGGGGCTGCTGTCCTGACCCATACCCCCGCCGCCGGCCTGGCTGCGGCCCGTGCCGGTGGTGCTGGCAAGCAGGTCGGCAAAGAGGTTCATCGGACGGCCTGCGGGCAACTGGCTACTCCAGGCAAGCTATCAACGGTTGCAGCCCCCCTGTGCCCGCATCCAAACCCAGACCGCTGGCACTGAGGCTGCGCCAGGCCCACGCGGCCCTGGCCCCACTGGTGGTGCTGCCCCTGCTGATCACCGTGGTCACGGGCCTCGGCTATCGCCTCCTGCGGGACTGGGGCGGGCTGGGGCGGGATCGGGCCCACCTGCTGATGGTGCTGCACGAGGGTGAGTGGCTCACGCGCTGGTTCGGCAGCAACGGCGAAACGGTGTATGTCCTGCTGAACGGCCTGGGATTGCTCTGGATGCTGGCCAGCGGAGGGACGTTGCTGGTGCAGCGCTGGCGCCGAGGGGTGGGCTGACCCCCCAGCCGTTACAGTGGCGGTTTGGACAACTGTTGCGGCACCGCCGCAGCCAGTTCGCCCAATCTGCGCAAGCCCAGCCGTCCCAAGCGAGACCCTGACGTCGATGACACCCGAAACCGTAGAGCCCGCCGTGGATGCGGCAATTGACGCAGCACAGCAGGCCACTGAGGCATCGACCGCTGAGCCTTCGGCCTCCGAGCCCTCCACCGCGGAAGCCAGCCCTGCCGCCGTGGCCGTGACCACTGGCAAGTTGTGCGCAGCCGAGCTGATCCGGGCCTTCGAAGCCGAACAGCTCAAGTCTGAGCTCCCCGACATCTATGTGGGTGACACCGTGAAGGTGGGCGTGCGCATCCGCGAGGGCAACAAGGAACGCGTGCAGCCCTACGAGGGCGTGGTGATCGCCAAGCGCCATGGCGGCCTTAACGCCACTATCACCGTGCGCCGCATCTTCCAGGGTGTGGGGGTGGAGCGGGTGTTCATGCTCCACAGCCCCCAGGTCGCTTCCGTGAAGGTGGAGCGGCGCGGTAAGGTTCGCCGGGCGAAGCTCTTTTATCTGCGCGACCGTGTGGGTAAAGCCACCCGCGTCAAGCAGCGCTTCGATCGCTGAGATCAGCTCCACAAGGAGCTGGCTTCACCACCTCCAACTGGGGATATCGGGCTCTGCGCCGTTAGTTCAGTTGGTAGAACGCAGGTCTCCAAAACCTGATGTCGGGGGTTCAAGTCCTCCACGGCGCGTTCGATGTCCCCAGCAGACGGATTCAACCTCCATTCCTGACACCCAGACCTGGGTTTCTGAGCTTGGATTGTTTTGCTCCCGTCCTTGTTTGCCCTGCTGTTTTCCCTTCCCGAACATGGAGTTGGATCTTCAACCCGGAGATGTGGTCAAGGTGCTCGAGTCCGCAGCCCTTGGCTGGGTTCGAGCCCGTGTGATCCGGGTCAAATCCGGTGGCCGTGTCGTTGTGCAGAGTGATCAGGGCAGGGAATTCACCGCCCGGGGTAATCAGGTGCGCCTGATCGAGCCCGCCGGTTTTCGTCCCTGAGTGTTCGCACCATCCATCGTCGTTCCCAGCGAGGTCCGTTGTGGCCTTGCTCCCACTCCCTCGGGGGTGGTTTTTTTCTGGTCGGGATCGCCTTGCAGCAGCCCACAACACGGCCAGTTGACGAGAGGGGGGGCGGCAATGGATACTTTCTTGGTCGCAGCGCAGCAGCGGCGTTCAACCTGATCCAAGCAGGATCTTTCGATCCCATTCAGCTGCCTTCAACCGCTGGATGGCTGGCTACCAGGACACTTCCTGGTTCAGGCCAGACCTGGGACTGTAGTTCAATCGGTTAGAGCACCGCCCTGTCACGGCGGAAGTTGCGGGTTCGAGCCCCGTCAGTCCCGTTTTCTTTATCTGGAGAGCCAGCGGTGGCAGCTGAGGCCAATCAGGGGCGTGCAATCTGCGTGCGCCTGGCCCCCAGTCCAACCGGCACCCTGCACATCGGCACGGCCCGGACGGCGGTGTTCAACTGGCTGTTTGCCCGCCACTGCGTCGGTTCCTTCCTGCTGCGCATCGAAGACACCGACAAAGAGCGCAGCAAACCGGAATACACGGCCAACATCCTGGATGGTCTGCAGTGGCTGGGCCTGGACTGGGACGCAGAGCCGGTGATCCAGAGCGAGCGGGTGGAGCTGCACCGCGCCGCCATCCAGCAGCTGCTCGATTCGGGCCACGCCTACCGCTGCTACGCCAGCGAGGCCGAGCTCACCGCTATGCGCGAGCAGCAGGCCGCCAGCAAGCAGGCCCCCCGCTACGACAACCGCCACCGCGACCTCAGCCCCGAGCAGGAGCAGGCCTTCATCGCCGAGGGCCGCGAGTCGGTGATCCGCTTCCGCATCGACGACAGCCGCACGATCAGCTGGAGCGACCTGGTGCGCGGCACGATGCGTTGGAGCGGCAGTGATCTGGGCGGCGACATGGTGATCGCCCGCCGGGCCCCCGCCGACCGGATCGGCGATCCCCTCTACAACCTGGTGGTGGTGGTGGACGATGCGGCCATGGCGATCAGCCACGTGATCCGCGGCGAGGACCACATCGCCAACACCGCCAAGCAGCTGCTGCTCTACGAGGCCCTTGGCCACTCCGCCCCGCTCTTTGCCCACACGCCGCTGATCCTCAACAAGGAGGGCAAGAAGCTCTCCAAGCGCGACGGCGTGACCTCCATCAGCGATTTCCGGGCCATGGGCTACACGGCCGGAGCCCTGGCCAACTACATGACCCTGTTGGGCTGGTCGCCGCCGGAGGGCATGGGCGAGCGCTTCTCCCTGAAGGAGGCAGCTGCGGCCTTCAGCTTTGAGCGGGTGAACAAGGCAGGCGCCCGCTTCGACTGGGACAAGCTCAACTGGCTCAACGGCCAGGTGCTGCGCGAGCAAGGGGCTGCAGCACTGCGTGAGCAGCTGCTGCCGCTGTGGGCCGCGCGGGGCTGGGGCGAGCCGGGAGCGGCCAATCCCGTGCAGGCCGATCCGGCCTGGCAGCTGGAGCTGGTGGACCTGCTGGCCCCCTCGCTCACCCTGCTGGCTGATGGGGTGGACCAGGCGGAGCCCTTCTTCGAGCGCCCACCGCTCAACACGGCGGCCGAGGGCCAGCTCGCCGCCGAGGGCGCCCTGCCGGCCCTGACGGCTCTGGCGACGGCCCTGGAGGCCCGCGATCCGGCCGAGACCCTGAGCGCCGATCAGGCCCAGGCGCTGCTGGGCGAAGCCGCCGGGACCGCCGGCGTGAAGAAGGGGGTGATCATGAAGAGCCTGCGCGCCGCCCTGCTGGGCAGTTTGCAGGGCCCCGACCTACTCACCACCTTGCGGCTGCTGCAGCGCAGCGGCGACGCCCTGCCCCGCATCCAGCGCTGCCTCTGAAGGGCCGGCTGCCTCTCGCTCCACCAATCCAAGCCTGCGGGCCAACGGCCCGGCCGTCAGGCCCTGCAGGCCCACGGTGAGCAGGATGGTGAGAAAAACCAGACCCTGAAGCCGGCCCGCGCCCAGCACGCCGGCCTGCTCCAGGCGGATGGCGAACAGGCTGGCAACCGCCGCGGTGACCACCCCCCGGGGCGCCAGCCAGGCCAGCAGCGCCTGCTGCTTGAGCGAGAAGCCCATGCCCCAGGTGGCCAGTCCGATCGTCAGGGGGCGCTGCAGCACCATCATCGCCAGCACGCAGGCCACGCCGCCCCAGCCCAGGGGGCTGAGCTGGGCGAAACTCACGTCGGCGGCCAGCAGGGGAAAGAGCATGGTGATCGCCAGCTGGGCCAGCTGGCGGATCAGGTCATCGAGCCCGGCGGCATCGATGTCCGGCCGGCGGCCCACTACCACCCCGGCCGCCACGGCCGCCGGCAGGCCGGACTCCGGCAGCAGCAGCTCGCAGCCGGTGAACATCAGGAACAGGCTGCCCAGGGTGAGCTGCAACCGCAGGGCGCTGGCCTGCTGGGCAGGGATGCGGCGCAGGGCCTCGGCCAACAGCCAGCCGGAGGCCGCCCCGATCGCCACCCCACCACCAAGTCGCACCAGCAACCCCGTGGCCAGCCCCCGCCAGCCCTGCAGATCGCCGAGGGTGAGCTCCAGCAGCAACAGGGCCAGCACCGCTCCGATCGGTTCGAGCACCAGCCCCTCCCCCTCCAGCACATCCCCCAGGGGGGGGGTGAGACGGATCTGGCGCACCAGCGGGTTCACCACCGTGGGGCCTGTGGCCAGCACGATGGCGCTGAACACGGTGGCCAGGGCCCAGTTGAGGCCGGCCAGCCAGTGGGCCAGCACCAGGCCGCCCAGCAGGGCCAGCACCAGGCGCACGGCGCAGATGCGCAGCACGGCCTGGCGGGTGCCGTCGGCGGGCAGGCGCAGGTTGAGCCCGCCCTCGAACAGCACCAGGCTCACCAGCAGGCCGGTGATCGTGCCCAGACCATTGCCCAGGTCGAGCGGCTCCACCAGGCCCAGGCCCGCCCGGCCGATCAGCAGCCCGGCACTGAGCAGCAGCACCACCCCTGGCAGGCCCGTGAGCCAGGCCAGGGCCTGGGCCAGCGCCCCCGCAAACACGGTGACGCCCCAGAGCAGCCCCAGCCGCTCAGGCGTCATTCATCGTCGAGGGCGTTGAACCGGGGCTCCACCCGGATCGCGATCACCGAGCTGGGACGCACCACCAGGTACTCCCCCTCCAGCTCGGAGATCGGCACGTTCACGTAGGTGTCGGCCGTGGCGGCGGCGGTGAGCACCCCGCCGTACCACTGCTGGAAGGCATCCAGGGTGGCGAACATCACGGTTTCCGTCTGGCCTCCGCTGAGATGGAGGTGGACGGCATAGCGCCGGGGGATGCGCGACATGGCTCCTGGCCAGGGCAGCCCTCAGGATGCCCCAAGGGTGCGGCCAGCGACCAGGGCCAGTGCTGCGGCTGCAGATCCCCGGCCAGGTAGAGGGGGTGGCGGGGCCGGCCACTGGCGGTGTGCCCCAGGCAGAGGCAGGCACGCCCAGTGCCCTCCGCCACCAACCTCTTCTCCAGCAACGCCAGCACCTCAAGGTCGCGGCCACGCCAGCCCCCCTGGCTGCCCCAGCCAAGCCAGACGTGCGCCTGCGGCTGGGCCTCCAGCCGGGCGAAGATCCAGGCGTCGGTCTCGCTCCCCACGGGATCGGCGGCCCGGCGCAGCACCGCCGGCGAGGCACTGATGCGGGCAAACAGGTTGAGCACCTCCAGGGCGCCGTAGCCCCAGGAACGGGCAAAGCCCTGCAGCCGCCTGAGGGTGGGATCGTCGCGCCGCCCGTCGGCCCGCGAGGGATTGAGGCCGATGAAAATCAGCCGCGGTCGCCCATGGGCCCACACCCGCTCCAGCCACCAGCGGTAGTGGCCGCAGGGGCTGAAGGCGGCCCCGCCCACGGCAAGCGGCAACTGGTTCATCGCACCGGATCCGATGCCGTCTCCAGTCTGGACGCTCCGATGGGGAGCGCAGCGACCCGACCGCAGCCCTGAGCTCTGGCAGGCTGACCCCCACGCCAGCGCCGCTCCCCAGCCCCCGAACCCTGGCGCCCAAAACCGTGGCCCCTGAACCCGTGGCCCCTGAACCCGTGGCCCCTGAAATCGTGGCCCCCAGCCCCAAGCCCCTGCTGCTGCTGATCGACGGCCATTCGCTGGCCTTCCGCAGCTACTACGCCTTCACCAAGGGGGGCGATGGCGGCCTGAGCACCCAGGCGGGGATCCCCACCAGCGTCACCTACGGCTTCCTCAAGGCCCTGCTCGACAACTGCAAGGGGCTGCAGCCCGATGGCCTGGTGGTGGCCTTCGACACGGCCGAGCCCACCTTCCGCCACGAGGCCGACGCGGCCTACAAGGCGCACCGCGACGAGGCGCCGGAAGAGTTTTTCCAGGATCTGGCCAACCTGCAACGGATCCTGGCCGAGGGTCTCGACATCCCCCTGGCAATGGCCCCCGGCTACGAGGCCGACGACGTGCTCGGCACCCTGGCCAATCGGGCCGCGAACCAGGGCTGGCGGGTGCGCATCCTCTCGGGCGACCGCGACCTGTTCCAGCTGGTGGACGACGAGCGTGACATCGCCGTGCTCTACATGGGTGGCGGCCCCTACGCGAAGAACAGCGGCCCTACCGAGATGCGCCGCGAGGGGGTGCTCGCCAAGCTGGGCGTGACGCCCGAGGAGGTGGTCGACCTCAAGGCGCTCACCGGCGACAGCTCCGACAACATCCCAGGCGTGCGCGGTGTCGGGCCCAAGACCGCCATCAACCTGCTGGCCGCCTACGACCACGTGGACGGCATCTACGCAGCGCTGGAGGAGCTGGAGCAGGCCGGGCCCAAGGCCAAGGATCCAAAGGAGGTGCTCAAGGGCGCCCTGCTGCAGAAGCTGCGCGAGGGCCGGGACAACGCCTATCGCTCGCGCATGCTCGCCGAGATCCTGGTCGACATCCCCCTGCCCGAGGAGCCCCGCCTGGCGCTGGGCGCCGTGAACAGCGCGGTCCTCGCCGGCAGCCTCGAGGAGCTCGAACTCCATTCCCTGGCGAAACAGGTGGGCAAATTCGCCCAGCTGTTCTCAGCCACGCCGCCGGAGCCCGGCGAGGGGGCCAGCCCGGCGGGCGGCGCGGCGATCCCAGCCGCCGAGGAGGCAGCCAGCGCTGAGGCGACGCCTGCAACTGCCGCTGGCCCCCTGACCACAGGTCGCGGAACCCACGCTGACGGAAACAGCCCAGAGCAGAGCGCGGCGCAACCGCCCCAGCTCACGCCAGCGCTGATCACCACCCGCGCGGCGCTTGAGGCCCTGGTGGCCCGGTTGCTGGCCGCCACCGATCCGGCCGCACCGATCGCCCTCGACACCGAGACCACCGCCCTCAACCCCTTCCAGGCCGAGCTGGTGGGCATCGGCCTGGCCTGGGGCGAAGGCCCCGCCGAGCTGGCCTACATCCCGATCGCTCACCAGCCTACGCCGGCCGAGGATCTGCTCAGCAAGCCCCCGGCGGCGCCCGAGCAACTTCCCCTGGCTGCGGTGCTCACCGCCCTGGCCCCCTGGCTGGCCAGCGCCACCCACCCCAAAACCCTGCAGAACGCCAAGTACGACCGGCTGATCCTGCTGCGCCACGGCCTGGCCCTGGAGGGGGTGGTAATGGACACGCTGCTGGCCGACTACCTGCGTGACGCCAACGCCAGGCACGGCCTCGAGGAGCTGGCGGAGCGCAACTTCGGCTTCCGGCCCACCAGCTACGGCGAACTGGTGGCCAAGGGGGCCACGTTTGCCGCGGTGCCGATCGAGGCGGCGGCCCAGTACTGCGGCATGGACGTGCACCTCACCTGGCGGCTCACACCCCTGCTGCGCGGGCAGCTGGCGGCGCTGGGCGAGCGGCTGCCGTTGCTGCTGGATCAGTTGGAACTGCCCCTGGAGCCGGTGCTGGCGGCGATGGAGGCCACCGGCATCCGCATCGACACGGCCTACCTGGCCGAGCTCGGCACCGAGATGGCCGCCAGCCTGGAGCGCCTGGAGGCCGAGGCCCGGGCCGCCGCCGGGCTGGAGTTCAACCTCGCCTCCCCCAAGCAGCTGGGCGAGCTGCTGTTCGACACCCTGGGCCTCGATCGCAAGAAGAGCCGGCGTACCAAGACCGGCTGGAGCACCGATGCGGCCGTGCTGGAGAAGCTGGAGGGCGACCACCCCGTGGTGCCCCTGGTGCTCGAGCACCGCACCCTCAGCAAGCTCAAGAGCACCTACATGGATGCCCTGCCGGCACTGGTGGAGCCGGAAACCGGCCGCGTGCACACCGATTTCAACCAGGCCGTCACCGCCACCGGCCGCCTGAGCAGCAGCAACCCCAACCTGCAAAACATCCCGGTGCGCACCGAGTTTTCGCGGCGCATCCGCAAGGCCTTCCTGCCCCAAGAGGGCTGGCGGCTGATCAGCGCCGACTACTCCCAGATCGAGCTGCGCATCCTGGCCCACCTCAGTGGCGAGGAGGCTCTGGTGGAGGCCTACCGCACGGGCGATGACGTACACGCCCTCACGGCCCGGCTGCTGCTGGAGAAGGACAGCGTGACCCCCGATGAGCGGCGCCTGGGCAAGACCATCAACTTCGGGGTGGTGTACGGCATGGGCGCCCAGCGCTTCGCCCGGGAAACGGGCGTCAGCCAGGCCGAGGCCAAGGACTTCCTGAGCAAATACAAACAGCGCTACCCGAAGGTGTTCGCCTTCCTGGAGCTGCAGGAGCGGCTGGCCCTGAGCCAGGGCTACGTGGAAACGATCCTGGGTCGCCGGAGGCCCTTCGCCTTCGATCCAGGTGGCCTGGGAAGGCTGCTGGGCAAGGATCCGCTGGAGATCGATCTCGAGACCGCCCGCCGCGGCGGCATGGAGGCCCAGCAGCTGCGGGCGGCGGCCAACGCCCCGATCCAGGGCTCCAGCGCCGACATCATCAAGCTGGCCATGGTGCAGCTGCACCAGCGCCTGGGCGAGGGCGGCCTGCCGGCGCGACTGCTGCTGCAGGTGCACGACGAACTGGTTCTGGAGGCTGCCCCCGAGGTCCTCGACGCCGTGCTCCGCCTCACCCGCGACACGATGGAGCAGGCCGTCACGCTCAGCGTGCCCCTGGTGGTGGAGACCGGCACGGGCGACACCTGGATGGACGCCAAATAGGGACAGGGCCCAAACGGAAGCCAAACAGAGGTCGAAGCCTCGCCAGCTGCCCAAGTCCTCAGCGCACGCCGTAGAGCAGCCGCCCAATCCACTCCCGCAGGGCCCGGCTGCTGCTGTCGAGCCCCCCGGCCGACGGCAGATAGCGCAGGGGATCGGCCAGCGGCTGGCCCGCCCAGCGCCCCGTGGCCTGGAAGTCCACCGGCAGCGGCAGCACGCGCAGGCCCTGGCGCTCGAACAGCCGCTGGGCGCGGGCCATGTGGAAGGCCGAGGTCACCAGCACCACGGCGCTGCCGGGAGGCAGCTGGGCGGCGATCTCCTGCGCCTCCTCGGCGGTGTTGCGCACCCGGGCGGTGCTGCGCAGATCCACCGGCGGCAGGCCGAGGGCGATCGCCTGCTGGCGCAGCACATCCCCTTCCGGAGGCAGATCGGGCATGGTGGGCCACCAACCGCCAGTGAAGACCAGAAGCGGACTCTGGCCCCGCCTGCGCAGCTCCTGATAGGCCTCGATACCGGCAAAGAAGCGATCGGCATCGCCCCACTCACTCACCCGGGCCGGACCCGGCGCCGGATGGCGCCCGCCCCCGAGCACCACCACCGCCGCCAAGCGCAGGCGGGGCGCAGCGGCCAGCACCGCGGCCGCCGTCTGCCGCCGGTGCGGCCACTCCAGGCTGCGCCAGAGCCCTTCGGCCGTGAGCGGGGTGGCGAACAGCCAGAGAATCAGCAGGGCGGCCCAGGCAGGCCAGCGCCTTGGGCGGAGGACGCTATACAGGAGCAGCAGCAGCGCCAGGCCCAGGGGCAGCACCAGCAGGGGCAGCAGCTTGCTCAGCAGGAACATGGCGGTCAGGAGGGAGGGACGGACAGATCAGCCGTGCCCATCCTGGGCCGCACGGCCCGCTGTGGCACGATCCAGATTCAGCCAGCCGGCGCCCGTGACCCTCCAGTTCAGCAACACCCTCACCAGGAGCGTGGAGGAGTTCCGGCCCCTCGAGCCCGGCAAGGTGAGCATCTACTGCTGCGGGGTGACGGTCTACGACCTCTGCCACCTGGGCCATGCCCGGAGTTACATCAACTGGGACGTGCTGCGCCGCTATCTGATCTGGAGCGGCTACGCGGTGACGTTCGTGCAGAACTACACCGACATCGACGACAAGATCCTGGGCCGCGCCGCCGAGGAGGGCAGCTCGATGGAGGCGGTGAGCGAGCGCAACATCGAGGCCTTCGTGGCCGACATGGCCCGGCTGAACATCCTGCCGGCGGACCGGATGCCACGGGCCACCCAGAGTCTGGGGGCGATCCGCGCCCTGATTCAGGAGCTGGAGGCCAAAGGGGCCGCCTATTCAGCGGATGGCGATGTGTATTTCGCCGTGATGAAGCACGCCAGCTACGGCAAGCTCTCAGGCCGCGATCTGGCCGAACAGCAGGACAACGCCTCCGGCCGAGTGGCCAGCGAGGAAGAGGCCCGCAAGCAGCACCCCTTCGACTTCGCCCTCTGGAAGGGGGCCAAACCCGGAGAGCCCAGTTTTGAATCACCCTGGGGCCCCGGCCGACCCGGCTGGCACATCGAGTGCTCGGCGATGGTGCGCGAGGAGCTGGGCGACACGATCGACATCCACCTGGGCGGCGCCGACCTGGTGTTTCCGCACCACGAGAACGAGATCGCCCAGTCGGAGGCGGCCACGGGCCGGGAGCTGGCCCGCGTGTGGCTGCACAACGGCATGGTGAATGTGGGCGGCGAAAAGATGAGCAAGTCGCTCGGCAACTTCACCACCATCCGCGCCCTGCTCGATTCCGGGGTCTCGCCGATGACGCTGCGGCTGTTCGTGCTCCAGGCCCACTACCGCAAGCCCCTGGATTTCACCGCCGAGGCCCTGGAGGCGGCCGCCACGGGCTGGAAGGGCATCAACGCCGCCCTGGAACTGACCAACCGAGTAACCCGGGCGGCCGTTGCCGATCGCGAACCACGCCCTGCCGACGTGCAAACCCCTGCCCGGCGGGCCAGCGATCCGGCCGGGCTCTCCGCCGACCTGGCCGCCGCCCGGGCACGCTTCGTGGCGGCGATGGACGACGACCTCAACACCGCGGCCGCCCTGGCGGTGCTCTTCGAGCTCGCCCGCCCGCTGCGGGGCCTGGCCAACCGGCTGGAGCGCGGCGATCCAGTAGCGGCCGAGGAGGCCCAGGTGCCCGCCCTGGGCGCCCAGGGGGCTCTGCTACAGGAACTCGCGGCGGTGCTGGGTCTCAGGGTCGAGCCCCAGCAGCCCCCGGCCCTGGATCGGGCAGGTGGGCCCAGCGAGACCGAGATCGAGGCCCTGATCGCCCAGCGCCAGGCCGCCAAGGCCAAGCGCGACTTCGCCACGGCCGACCGGATCCGCAGCCAGCTCAAGGAGCAGGGCATCGAGCTGATCGACAGGCCCGGCGGCGTCAGCGAATGGCTGCGGAGCTGAGCCAGGGGCCGGCATCAGCCTCCAGGCCGCTGCTGATCCTTCATCGTGCGCTCGATCCGGCGGATCCGGGCCAGGGTGAAGGTCCACACCTCCAGCTGGAAGCTGCGCTCGCGGTCACCGGACGCCACGGCATCGCGGCACTCCTGCACAAGCGACTCCAGATCCTCGCCCCGTTCGAAGGCTTCCCAGAGCTGGCGCTCCAGCCGGGCCCGCTCGATGAAATTCCAGCGTTGAAAGATGCTCATGGCGGCATCTTCGCGCAGGCGGAGTGCCCAAGCTCAGCCCGCCCAGCTGCGCAGCAGATCGGTGAGGGACACCACCAGGCCAAGACCGATCGCCGGCGGAGAGATCCAGCGCAGGGCCCAGAGCAGGGCCCGCACCTGGTGTGAATCACTGCCCGCCTGCAGCAGATCAGTGCGGTAGCGGCCCGGCACCTGCCAGCCCAGCAACAGGGCCATCGCCAGGCCACCTGCCAGCAGGAGTACGCCGCCGAACAGAGCATCCATGCGCTCCAGCACCCCCACATCCAGGGCCGAGGGCAGACCGAGCACGGCGATCAGCGCCACACAGAGCCACACGGCCCGGCGGCGGCTCCAGCCCAGCCGGTCCATCAGTGAACTGGCCGGCACCTCCAGCAGCGACACCGAGGAGGTGATCGCAGCGATGTAGGCCAGCGCGAAGAACAGCACTGCCACCAGCCGGCCGGCGCCCCCCAGGGAGGCCAGGCCGGTGGGCAAGGCGATGAACAGGGCACCCACCGTGCTGCCGCTCACCACATCCCCCAATCCGAAGCTGGCCACCACCGGGAAGGTCACGCAGCCGGCCATCAAGCCAACGGCCGTGTCCATGCCCACCACCGCAGCGGCCTCGCCAGGGATGCCGCTGCGCCGGTCGAGGTAGGCGGCGTAGGCCAGGATCGCGCCGATGCCGGTGCCGATCGAGAAGAACGCCTGGGTGAAGGCATTGCGGATCGTGGCCGGATCCAGCAGCTTGGCGGCGTCCCAGCGCAGCAGGAAGGTGGCGTAACCCTGGCGCGCCTCCGGCAGAGCGGCCGCCCACAGGGCCAGGCCCAGCAACAGCAGAAACAGCAGCGGCATGCCCCAGCGGCTGAGCCGCTCGATGCCGCCGCGGATGCCGGCCGCCACCACCAGGCCGGTGAGACCGAGGCTGAACAGGTGGCCAAGCACCGCATCGCCACCGCTGCTGATCGCAGCGAAGTAGGCCTGGGCGGCGTCGATGTCGGCTGGCAGGGGGCTGAGCAGGGCGTGCAGCAGGCTGCGGCCCGTCCAGCCCATCAGCACGGCGTAGTACGAGAGGATCCCCATCGCTGCGGCCAGGAACAACCAGCCCAGGGGCTGCCAGCGGCGCCCACCGGCGGTGATCGGCGCCAGCAGGGGGGCATGGCCGGTGCTGCGGCCCAGCACCATCTCGGCCACCAGCACCGGCAGACACACCAGCAGCACGATCAGCAGGTAGAGCAGCACGAAAGCCGCCCCGCCCCCCTGGGAGGCGCGGTAGGCGAAGCCCCAGAGATTGCCCAGGCCCACGGCGCTGCCCGCCGCCGCCAGCACAAAGCCCAGGCCCGACCCCCAGCGCTCCGGTGGCTGGCCGCGTTCGGCAGTGCTGCTGATCCAGGGCATGGCTGCGGCGTCAGAGATCGCCCCAGTTTCCGGCACACCGCAAGCGCAGGGACCGGCCCGTGATCGGATGCTGCAGCCGCAGACCGGCGGCATGGAGCTGCAGGCGGCTCATCGGTGGACCGGATGCCAAGCAGGTGTGCGCGTAGAGCGGATCCCCCAGCACGGGATGGCCCAGCCAGGCCAGATGCACCCGCAGCTGGTGGGAGCGGCCGGTGTGGGGCTGCAGCAGCAGGGTGCAGCAGCCCAAACCGCTGCTGCAGGGCCCATCAGGTCCACCCCGCCCCTGGCACGGTTGGAACTGAACCCATCGGTCAAGCCGGCGCCAGCGGCTGAGGGCCGACTTGCCCCCGAGGACCTCAGGCACCACGCCATAGCGCGGCGGCCGGGTGGCGATGCGGGCCAGCGGTTGCTCGATCCAGCCTCCCCGCGCGGCCGGCACCCCGTGCACCCGGGCCAGGTAGGTCTTGCGCACCCGCCGCTCGGCGAAGGCCGCACTCAGCCGGCGGTGGCTCTCGGCATCGCGGGCCAGCAGGATCAGGCCGGAGGTGTCGCGATCGAGGCGGTGCACCAGCCGGGCCTCCGGCCAACAGCGCTGGGCGCGGCTGATCAGGGAGTCGGACAACTCGGGCCCCAGGCCGGGCTGGCTGAGCAAACCGGACGGTTTGGCAAGGGCCAGCAGCCAGGGATCGCTCCAGAGCAGCTGGGGCTCCAGGCGCGGATCCAGCGGCCCGTCAGCCACCCATCTCCGCCACGCCTGCCCGCTGCTGCAGCCACTCCAGCCCCACCACCAGAGCCACGCCCACCGCCCCCAGCAGCAACGCCGCCAGCAGGGCAGCACCATCGGGGGGAGCCGCCAGGGCATCGCGCAGCACCACGAGCTTTCCCTTCGCGTTGGTGGTGCTCTCCAGCACGGTGCGGAACGGCCAGATCTTCCAGAGCGAGCCGGCCATCACCCCCACCAGCAGGGCCACGGTCTGCCCGTGCCAGCGCTCCAGCAGCCAGCGCAGCAGCCGCACGAAAGCCGCCAGACCGATGGCGCAGCCGAGGGCAAAGGGCACCAGGGTGCCAAGATCCAGGGCCTTGACCGCCTCCATCACGTGCTGGTATTGGCCCAGCACCAGCAGCAGGAACGAACCGGAGATCCCCGGCAGGATCATCGCCATGATCGCCACAGCCCCACTCCAGAAAATGGTGAAGCCGTCGTGGGGCATGGTCACCGGCACCCGGGTGACGAACACCAGGGCAGCCGCTGCCCCCACTGCCATTGCCACCAGGCCACTGGCGCCCCAGTGGGCATGGCGGGCGATCAGCACGATCGAACCCACGATCAACCCGAAGAAGAAGGCGAACAGCCACACCGGATGGGCGTCATAGAGCCAGGTGATCGGCCGCACAAGCAACAGCACCGAGCCGGCGATCCCGGCCAGCAACGGCACCAGAAAACCCAGGTGCACCCGGGCCGCGGCCTCTCCCCAGCGCCGCTGGGCGAGCAGGCGCAGCAGCTGGAGGTCAAAGCCTGCCACCGCCTCCAGCAACCGGCCGTAGATGCCCATGATGAAGGCCATCGAGCCGCCGCTCACCCCCGGCACCACATCGGCGGCGCCCATGGCCAGGCCGCAGCCGAGCACGTAGGGCCAGCCGGGCGCGGGGGAGTGGCGAGGGTCGTCTGCCATGACAGGAGGCCTGTGGTTGGGGGGCATCCTGCCGGGCGGAGGCGCCCGGTGGGACACTGGTGCCCCCGCAATCTGGAGCCCCGCCGTGAAAGCCCTCTCCGTGCTCGGCTCCACAGGCTCAATCGGCACGCAGACGCTGGAGCTGGCCGAGGAGTTTCCCGATCGATTCCGGGTGGTGGCCCTCACCGCCGGCAACAACCAGGATCTGTTGGTGGAGCAGATCCGGCGCCACGCCCCCGAAGTGGTGGCGCTGGCCGATCCCGCCCGCGTCGCCGAACTGCGCGAGCGCCTCAACGCCCTGGAGCCCAGCGCCCGCCCGGCCCGTCTGCCTGAGCTGCTGGGTGGCAGCGAAGGCCTCTGCGCCGCCGCCGCCTGGCCGAGCGCCGACCTGGTGGTCACCGGGATCGTGGGCTGCGCCGGCCTGCTGCCCACCCTGGCCGCGATCCGTGCCGGCAAGGATCTGGCTCTGGCGAACAAGGAAACCCTGATCGCCGCTGGCCCGGTGGTGCTGCCCGAGCTGGAAAAGAGCGGCTCCCGCCTGCTGCCGGCCGACTCCGAGCACTCCGCCATCTTCCAGTGCCTGCAGGGCACCCCCTACGCCGAGACGGCGCGCCTCTCCACGGGCACCCCCACGCCGGGCCTGCGCCGGATCCAGCTCACCGCCAGCGGCGGCGCCTTCCGCGACTGGGACCCGGCTGATCTGCACAAGGCCACCGTGGCCGATGCCACCAGCCACCCCAACTGGAGCATGGGCCGCAAGATCACGGTGGATTCCGCC
>JBBASN010000045.1:0-18089 GCA_040399225.1 Prochlorococcaceae cyanobacterium
CCGGAAGGGGGTGCGCTTCTCCAGGGCATCTGGACAGTAGGTACCCCAGAGCACGAAGCGGGCCATGGCGGGCTGCAAGGAAAATGGCGGACCGAACCCTAGGCCTCCGCTTGTTGGTGGTAGGACAGGACTGTTCTGGTTTCAGT
Organism: Prochlorococcaceae cyanobacterium; assembly: GCA_040399225.1. Classification (GTDB taxonomy): domain Bacteria; phylum Cyanobacteriota; class Cyanobacteriia; order PCC-6307; family Cyanobiaceae; genus NIES-981. The sequence continues at coordinate 147 of JBBASN010000045.1, forward strand.
GCCATGCTCCGCCCCCACCTGCTCTCCCGATCCGGAGTTCGGGCCGTTCTCGCCGGCGTGCTGCTGCTGCCGCTGGCCCAGCCAGCCCAGGCCCAGAACATGGTGGACGGCATGATCCGCAAGTTCTGCCTGCAGGCGGTGAACAACGAAATCCGAGCATCCGGCAAGCCCGCTCCTGCCGGCATGCAGGACTACACCTGCAATTGCGTGGTGCAGGAGATGCGCAGGGGCCAGTCGCAGCAGCAGGCGTCCGTCACCTGCAAGGCGGCCGCCACCAAGAAGTTCAACCTCTGAGGCCGGCCGCTCTCGCCAGCTGCCGGCGCCAGCGCCCAGTCATCTCGAGCTGTCCGTTGCCCCTCCTGCCCCGGTGACCCCGCCATCGCCCGGCCCGGCCCAGCGCTTGGACGGAGTGCTCAATCCGGTGATTCCAGAGCTGGGATCGCTGGTGCGGGCCACTCCGGGCACCCTTTCCCTGGCCCAGGGCATGGTGGGCTGGGGACCTCCCCGGGAGGTGCTGGCCACCCTGGCCGCTGCCGGCAGGGCGGTCGGGGCGGCCGACCCGACCCGGGATGCCTACGGGCCCGTGCAGGGGGATCCGGAGCTCCTGGCCATGCTGGCCGTGGCCCTGGGGCAGGAGCAGGGCATCGATCTCCACGGCGCCGATCTGTGGGTGACGGCCGGCAGCAACATGGCCTTCAACGCCATCGCCCAGGTGCTCTGCGATGGTCCGCCCGCCGAACCCAGCGAGCTGATCCTGCCGGTTCCCTGGTATTTCAACCACGTGATGGCCGTGCAGCTGGCGGGTGGCCGGCCGGTGGCGGTGGATGCCGGCCTGGTGCCCGATCCCCAGAAGCTGGCGGCGGCCATCACCCCCCGCACCCGGGCGATCGTCACGGTGTCCCCCAACAACCCCAGTGGGGTGGTGATGCCCCGGCCGGTGCTGGAGGCGATCAATCACCTCTGCGCCAGCCATGGCCTGCTGCACATCAGCGACGAGGCCTATGGCCAGTTCGTGTATGGCGCCGAGCCCCATTGGAGCCCCGGCAGCCTGCCCGGCGCCGCCGCCCACACGGTGACCCTGCAGTCGCTCTCGAAGGCCTACGGCATGGCCGGCTGGCGGGTGGGCTTCATGGCCGCGCCCGCCTCGCTGAGCGCGGCGCTCGCCAAGGTGCAGGACACCGTGCTGATCTGCCCGCCGCGGCTGATCCAGCAGGCGGCGGTGGCGGCGCTGGCGGCCGGGCCCGCCTGGTGCCGGCCGCGGATTGCGGCACTGGGCGAGCGTCGTGCCCAGCTGCTGGCCGCAGTGGCCAAGGCGCGCGCCGATGGCCTGCCGCTGCGTCTGCTGGCGGAGCCCGATGGCGCCTTCTACGGCCTGCTCGCCGTCGAGGCCTCAGCCGCCGGCTCGCTCACTGGCGAGCAGCTGATGCGGCGGCTGGTGCTGGAGCACCGGGTGGCGGCGGTGTGCGGCGAGAGCTTTGGCTTGGCTGCCAACGGCGGGGTGGCTACCGATGGTGCCGGTGGCTCTCGGGGGCCGGTGCTGCGGCTCAGCTACGGCCTGCTGGATACGGACGATCTGCAGGAGGCCCTCGGGCGCCTGTTCGGCGGAATCAAGGCGCTGTTGGCCGCACGTTGACCCAGCAGCCCATCAACGGTCTGCTGCATGCCGCCGCTTGAGCACCAGGGTGCGATTGTTGGCGGGCATCGCCACATCGGCCAGGGGCTCGAGACCCAGCCCCCGGGCATGGTCCTGCAGCTCCCGGGCATCGCGCACGCCCATGGCCGGATCGAGGCTGCGCAGGTGGGCATCAAAGGCGGCGTTGCTTGCGGCGGTGTGGACGCCGCCGTCATGGAAGGGTCCGTAGAGCAGCAGCAGGCCCCCGGGCCGCAGCACTTGCCCTGCCCCGGCCAGGAGCTGGGGCAGCGCCGCCGCCGGCATGATGTGGCAGGTGTTGGCGCTGAACAGGGCATCAAACAGGCCGCCCTCAGCGGGCTGCGGCCACTGCTCCCTGCGGGTCACATCCAGGGGGATCGGCTCCAGCAGCCGGGAGCCCGGCGCCAGGGTGCTGGCTGGCACGCTCTGCAGCTGGGCCTGCAGCTGGGCCTGCGCTGCGGGGCGTTCGCTGGGCTGCCAGCTCAGGCCGGCGATCCGCTGGCAGAAGAAGGCGGCGTGCTGGCCGCCGCCCGAGCCGATCTCAAGCACCCGGGCAGGGGTGGGCAGCCAGTCCTGCAGCACCGCCAGGATCGGTTCCTTGTTGCGTTCACAGGCGGGAGCTGGCGGCACGGGAGGGGAGGGCTGCGCAACAGGAATCCTGACCGTCGTCATCATGGGGTCGATGTTGTGGACCTCAGGGGGAAGGGACATGAACATGCTGGCGTCTCGACTGTCTTTCGCCCTCTCCCTCGTGCTGGTGGCTGCTGCCCTCGCGGCCTGCGGTCCGGCCTACAGGGCCAGCGCCATGGGCGACGAAGTCCCGATGGCTTCAGGTTGGCTTGCGTTCAGCATGGACGGCTGACGCGCCGTTCTGACGGGGGACATCAGCCATCTAGTCCGGCGCGCAGCTCGGCGCAGAAACGGCCGGCCGCCTCACCCACCGGCTGGCCCGCCGCCGCCGCCGCCGCCATCGCCTTCACTAGGGCACTGCCCACGATGGCGCCATCGGCCCCCCACTGGCGCACCTGGCGCGCCTGGTCGGGCCCGGAGATGCCGAAACCCACGGCCACCGGCGTGTCGCCCAGCCCCTTGAGCTGCTGCACCAGGGATCCCACCCGCGATTCCAGGCTGGTGCGCACACCCGTCACGCCTGTGACGCTCACCAGATAGGTGAAGCCGCGGCTGGCCTGGTGGATGCGGGCCATGCGCTCGGCAGGCGTGGTGGGTGCCACCAGCAGCACCAGATCCAGGCCGTGGCCCGCGGCGATGGTGGAGAGCTTCTCGCCCTCCTCCAGCGGCAGGTCGGGCACCACCAGGCCTGCGGCCCCGGCGGTGGCGGCATCGCGGCAGAAGGCCTCCATGCCGCGGTTGAGCAGGGGGTTGCTGTAGGTGAACAGCACCACCGGGATGCAGAGTTCGCCCTGGAGGGTGCCCAGCATCTCCAGCACACGCGCCGGTGTGGTGCCGCTGGCCAGGGCCCGGCTGGCGGCCGCCTGGATCACCGGTCCATCGGCCAGGGGGTCGCTGTAGGGGATGCCCAGCTCGATCAGGTCGGCGCCATTGGCCTGCAGGGCCAGCAGGGCCGAGCGGGTGGAGGCCAGGTCGGGGTCGCCCGCCATCAGGAAGGGCATCAGGGCGCAGGTGCCCTGGCTGCGCAGCTGCTGGAAACGCTGCTGGATCAAGGTGGCGGCGGCAGTCACAGCAGCTGGAGGGCTCGGGCGGGTTCGGCAGCGAGCCTATGCCTCGCCCGGTTGCTCCTGCTCGGCGGCTGCCTGCTCCAGCAGTCGCTGCTGTTCCTCGGGGCTGAGGGCGGCGAATTTGCGCTCCAGCACCTCGTTGGTGTGGGCGTCGTAGGCGGAGCGGTAGGTCCGCCGCTGCTGCATGTAGGTCATGTTGCCGGTCACGGCCCGTAGCAGATAGGAGGCCGTCCAGCCCAGCACCAGCACCATCAGCAGGGCAGAGGCGGCGATGCCGGCGTTGAAGCCCTCCAGGCCACCGGCCTGGAACAGGCCGTAGCCCAGGGCGCCGAACCCCAGCGCCGCCAGGCCGAGAAGCAGCGATTGACCCTTGGTCACCGGCTGCCCTGCCCGGCCATGCGCAGGTTGATGAAGGGGGCGAACAGGATCAGGCCCGGGAAGAACAGAAACACCAGTCCGTACACCCCGAAGCGCTCGAGCTTGCCCATGGTGGTCCAGCGCTTCACCATCCAGGCGTAGAGGGCCAGGGGCACCACCACCAGATAGGCCACCGCCAGGGCGCCGTAGAGGCCCAGCAGCAGCAGCAGATCGGGGGTGAGCGTGTCGAGAAGCGGCTGGAGGAACCCGGGCACGGCGATCTGGCGGAGGGTGGTGTGGACGAGCGTGAAACTAAAGATGGTGCGCCCGGCGGGATTCGAACCCGCACTGGGGTCATTTTAAGTGACCTGCCTCTACCGGTTGGGCTACGGGCGCCGGTGCCGGGAGTCTATGGGCCGCTCCCGGGCGACAGGCTCTGATGCCAGTGGCAGAGCGGGCCGGCACCGGCGCCGATGGCCAGGCCCCGGCGCAGGGCGCCACTCACGTAGGTCTTGGCGGCCACGATGGCCGGTCTCAACGCCAGTCCCTGGGCCAGGCCGGCGGTGATCGCCGCCGCCAGGGTGCAGCCGCTGCCGTGGCTGTGGCGGGTGTCGATCGCCGGGCTCACCAGCCACTCAAGCTGGTCGTCGAAACACAGCAGGTCGCGGCCCCGCAGCGCGGTCAGGCCGCCCCCCTTGATCAGCACCGCCCGGCAACCGAGCTGGATCAGCTGCCGGGCGCAGTCCTCGATCTCCCGCGGGTTGCTCAGGGTACGTCCGCTGAGCAGCTGGGCCTCCTGCAGATTCGGCGTGATCAGGCTGGCCAGGGTCAGCAGGCCCGCCATGGCCGTCACCGCCTCCGGCTCCAGCAGCACCGCCCCCGCCCGGGACACCATCACCGGATCAATCACCCGCGGGGCCTGGATGGGGCCGATCACGGCGGCGGTGGCCTCGATCAACGGGGCGTTGAGCAGCATGCCGGTCTTCAGCGCCGCCACTGGCAGATCCCGGCACACCGCTTCCACCTGGGCGATCAGGGCGGCGGCCGGCAGGCCATCCACCCGTTCCACGCCGCAGGTGTTCTGGGCAGTGAGGCAGGTGATGGCACTGCAGCCGTGCACCTGCAGGGCGGTGAAGGTCTTGAGGTCGGCCTGGATGCCCGCACCGCCGCCGGAATCGCTGCCGCCGATGGTGAGTGCCACCGGTGGCCGCAGCAATTTGGGAGTTTCAGCTGGCGAGATCGGTGTGGGCATCAGCTGCCCGGCAGGCCCGCCAGGGCCTCGCTGCTGCCCATCACCACCAGCAGTTCCCCCGAGGCCAGCACGTGGGACGCCGGCGGATTCACGGTGAGGTGGTTGTCCGGCCCGGCGGCCAGAACGTTCACGTTGAAGTTCTTGCGCAGATTGAGATCGCGCAGCGAGCGGCCCACGAAGGAGCTGGGCACCCGGATCTCCTCAATGAAGTTCTTGTCGTCGAGGCGCAGCCGCTCCAGCAGGTTGGGCCGCACCAGCTCCATTCCCAGGCGATGGCCCTGCATCTTGGAGGGGAACACCACCCGGTCGGCACCCACCCGCTGCAGCATCTTCATGTGCAGGTCGTTGGTGGCGCGGGCGATCACCTGTTTCACCCGGCTGCCCTCGCTGTCCTTGGCGATCAGGGTGGCGGTGATGCTGGCCGCGATCGGCTCACTCATGGCCACCACCACCGTCTCCACATCCAGCACGCCCGCCTCGCGCAGGGCCTCCTCGTCGGTGCAGTCCACCACCCGGGCCTGGATGGCCGGATCCACCTGCCGCAGGGCATCCACGGCTTTCTGGCTGCTGTCGATCGCCAGCACATCGGCACCGGCCTTGATCAGCTCGCTGCACACGGCGGTGCCGAAGCGGCCCACGCCGATCACGGCGAATCCGCCCCGGGCCGTGCCCTCGGCGGGGTTCCAATGCCACCAGTTGCCCATGGATCTGCGGTCTCCTTCTGCGATGAACGGGGTGCGATGAACGGGTTGCGATGAACGGATTCAGATGTAGAGCTCTTCCCGGGGGTAGCCCACCCGCGGTTGGGGCCTGCTGCCATACACCGCCGAGAGCAGCAGCAGGATGCCCAGTCTGCCCACGAACATGCCCACCATCAGCACCAGTTGACCCCAGCGGTTGAGCTGGGCGGTGACGCCGAGATCGAGGCCCACGGTGCCGAAGGCGGACATGCAGGTGAACAGCTTTTCCAGGAAGCTGAACCGCTCCAGGCCAGTGGTGCCGGAGGAGGTGGGTCCGAGGCCCAGCAGCAGGGCCATCAGCAGCACGAACAGCAGGGAGGCGATGGTGACGCCGATCGCCCGCAGCACCACGGTGGCCGGGATCTGCCGCTGATGGATCACCACCTCCTGACGGCCCTGCAGGGTGGAGCGGGTGGCCCCCATCAGGGTGGCGAAGGTGGTGGTCTTGATGCCGCCGCCGGTGCCGCCGGGGCTGGCGCCGATGAACATCAGCACGATCAGCAGCAACAGCCCCGCATCGGAGAAGGTGGCAGTGGACAGGGGCACGGTGTTGAACCCGGCGGTGCGGGCACTGATCGCCTGAAACAGGCTCACCTGCAGTTTCTGGATCCACTGCAGGGGCTGCATCACACCGCCCGTGGCGAACTGCTCGGTGAACAGCAGCCCGAGGCAGCCCACCACGATCAGCAGGCCACTGCTGCGCAGCACCAGGCGGGTGTGCAGGCTGAGGCGCTTCAGCCTGTTGAGCCGGTTGCGGTTGCCCCAGAGGTCGTTGATCACGCGCCAGCCGATGCCGCCCACCACCACCAGGGCGGCCACCGTGGCATTCACCACCGTGTTGTCCCGGTAGCGGCTGAGGCTGTCGCTCCACAGGCCGAAGCCGGCGTTGTTGTAGGCGCTGATGGCATGGAACAGCGAGGCCCAGAAACGTCGGAGCGGATTGCTGATGTCGGTGAAGCCGAAGCTGTAGAGCACCAGGGTGCCCAGCAGCATCACGCAGCTGCCCGTGATCAGGATGCCGTTGAAGGTGGGACCGATCCCGCCCACGCCGAACTCGTCGAGGGCGCGGCCCTTGTCGACCCGGGAGCGCAGACCGGCATGGCCCTGCACGAACCCCTGCAGAAAGGTGGTGATCGCCATCAGTCCCAGCCCGCCGGTGATCAGCAGGGCCAGCAGCAGCGGCTGGCCCACCAGGGTGAGCTCCTGGCCCACGTCGATGATCGAGAGGCCGGTCACCGTGATCGCCGAGGTGACGGTGAACAGGGCCTCCCAGAGTCCCACGCTGTCCTGGGAGCAGAGCGGGCTGGCCATCAGCAGGGTGCCCAGGGCGATCACGATCAGCCCGGTGATCACGGTGAACTGGGGCACCGTGAGCTGGTGACGCCAGGACTGCAGCGCCCCCCAGCGCCGGGACAGGGGGAGGGACTTCATTCAGGCAGGAGCAGTGCGGCGGGCACAACCGACTCTGCGCATGCAGCCTCTGGTGATTCGGAGTCCCAAACCCTAGGGCTCAGGTCCTGGCCAGGCGATCGGGGGCCCACTGGGCGATCAGGCTCTCCAGGCGGGTGAGCTGGTAGCGGGTCTGTTCGTTGGGCGACTGCTGGTAGGCGAGGCGCAGGTTCTGCCATTCCGCATCGAGGGCAAACAGCACCGGATGGTTGTCGTTCACAGAGGCCTGGGCGGATGCCCGCAATCTTAAGTGATTCTTAAGCGGTGGCGCCACTGCGCTCCTGGGGCAGGGGGCCGTCGCGGTCGGAGCGGAACGCCAGGCGGGTGTCCTGCAGGTGCTCCTGGCAGAGGGCCACCAGCCGCTCCAGCACCGCGAGGGTCTGGGGTGCCCCCAGCCCCATCGATTCGCGGCTGAGCAGCACCAGCTCCAGGGTCTTGCCGCCTCCTGGTCTGGACTGCACGTCGGCGAACAGCTGCATCCGCTGCTGGTCGCCCCCCTGCCGCAGCAGTGCGCCCAGATGGGCACTGGTGCGGTGGTCCACTTCCGCGTTCAGCGCCTGCAGCACTGGCTCCAGGAGCTGGAGGATGGCTGCGGCCTCGCACTCGGAGCCCGGTGCACTCGGTTCACCGGTTGCCGCTGAGCATGGGGGCTGCAGAACCAGCAGAAACCGGGCCATAGGGCTTTTGATTGGATAAGACGCTACTGCGTGTGGCTCCAGGGATGCCGGCCCCAGCTCGTGCCGCCGTTGCCGTGATCGGGGCTGGCGTGGCGGGCTGCGCGCTGGTAGCCCAGCTCCGCCACCTGGGCTTCAGCGGAGCGATCTCCCTGTGGGAAACCGGCCGCGGCCCTGGCGGGCGCGCCGGCTCGCGCCGCAGTCGCACGGACGCCGGCCTGGTGATCAACCATGGCGCTCCCCTGCTCAACATCACCGGCGCGCCGGAGCCCGCCCTGCTGCAACCGCTGCTGGCCGCTGGCGTGCTCGAGTCCTGGGCCGGACCGGTGGCGATGCTGGAGGGGGAGCGCCGCCTCAATATCGGCCGGCCCGATGCCCTGGGCCTGGGACGGCTGTTCCAGGGGCGCGGTGGCATGGATCAGTTGGGCCAGGGGCTGCTGCGTCTGGCGGGGGGCGCCGGCCTGGACATCCGCTACGGCACGCTCGTGCGGCACCTGGGCTTGGGCCCGGAGGGTTGGTGGCAGCTGCGCGGCGGCGACGGCAAACTGCTTGGGGAGGCCCGCTGGCTGGTGCTCAGCGGCACCCTGCTGGCCCACCCGCGCTGTCAGCTGATTCTGGGCTGGCCCGATGTGCCCCTGGTCGAGGCGGCCTCCAGCCTCGGCGATTGGCAGCTCGACCACGTGCTCACCACCCTGGCCGGGGTGCGTTTCGAGGCGCGCTCCAACCTGCTGCTGGTCTTCGCGCAGGAGCAGGCCCGGCCGTGGCTGGCCCTGCCCTTCCGGCTGCTGAATTTCGACGCGGCCGCCCAGCAGCGCTGGGGTCTCAGACGCCTCAGCATTCAGCCCCAGGCCGATGGCCGCTGTGCCGTGGTGGCCCATTCCAGCCATACCTTCGCCGCCGACCATCTGGATGTGTACGGAGCCCGATCGGCCATGTCCCGGCTGTTGCAGGTGCCGGTGGAGGCCTCCCGGGAGGACGCGGTGATCCGGTCGCTGCTGGAAGCGGTGCGCCAGTGCCTGGCCCCCTGGGTTCCTGGAATTGATCCCAGCGAGGTCCCCCCCCAGTTGATGCGCTGGGGCGCGGCCTTCCCCCAGCCGCCCGGCCTGCCGGCCGAGCTGATGGTCTGTGAGGCCAGTCGGGTGGGCTTCTGCGGGGATGTCATCGCCGCTGAGGGCTTCGGTCGGGTTGAAGGGGCGTTGCGCAGTGCCGAGCTTCTGGCCGGCCGGTTGGCCCCCCAGCTGGCGAATGGGCCTGGTTAGTCTCCGCGGGTCGAGGTGGTCAAGGCCCCTTCCGCAGGGGGTTTGCCCGGAAAGGGGCCGATCCGGCCCCTTTTTGCTGCCTTTGCTGGCGGGGGGCGCCATGCTGATTAGCGTGAGCCCATGCAGGGACCGTTCGGAGATTGGTTGCCGGAGGTGGTGGTCTTCCATCCCACCCGCTTTGACGATGCCCAGTCGATCGTGCTGGCCGTCCGCGACCTTCAGACCGTGCTGGTGCACGCCGCTGCCATGGCCCCTGAGGAAGCCCAGAGGTTGATCGACTTTGTGGCCGGCGGGGTGGCTGCCATGGACGGGCAGTCCCAATGTCTGGACGAGCTCACGTTCGTGTTTGCCCCGGAGATCGTGGCCATCACCCGGGATCCGCGCAGCGGCAGCTGAGGAGACCCGTATCAGGCAGCCCAGCCGGCCACGGTGGAGAGTTGCAGCCAGCAGCCCGCTGGCGCCAGCTTTTCCACCACCACGGCCTGGTGGCGCTCCTGGGCCATCAGGTGGGCGAAGGTCTCGGCATCGTCGCGGCTGTTGAACCGCACTGCGCTCACCTGCTGGGGAACGGTCTGCTCGCGCGCTATCTGAGGCCGCACGCGATAGCGACCCGGAGCGTTCAGCTCAGAAGCAGCTGGGACATTCGGCCGGGAGCTTGGCTGTTCCATCTCCCAATTCTGCAGGAGTTTTCGCCCTGGCGCGCAGGCCTGTTGTGGGAGTTGGCTCACTGTCGGCCTAATCCCTGCATGACCCTCCTGTCCGGACTGGCGTTGGAGTTGCAGCCTGTGCGGAATCGCGCACAGAGGGGGGGCCGCGCGCCCCTGATTGCGCCTGGCTCAGAGTGGCGCTGTTCAGCTCTCCGTCGCCCGCCGATGCCGGTCAGAACTCCCCGTCCTACTCCCGGCCTCCCGGCCTCCCGCCCATGGGTGGTGAAACTGCAGATCCTGGCCGCCGTGTTCGTTCCTATGCTTGGGCTTGGACTCTGGCTGCGCTCCCAGGGATTCTGGTGAGCGGCGCCGCTCAGCTGCCGCAACCGCGCCGGATCACCTCGGCGCGCAGGCCGTCCAGCTCGCCACTGCGGGGGGCGCGGGGATGAAACAGCAGAGTCCAGGCCAGGGGCACATCGCCGTACTCCAGGGCCCTGTCGAAGGCCTCCAACCAGGCAGCGGGGTCCTGACCCAGCCGGGCGAGCAACGCCTCCGTGGCCCGCATGCGCTGTTCGGAGCCTCCGGCCAGCTGCACATGGGCGAAGGCACCGGTCGCTGCCCCCCTGGGCCGCAGCTGCAGCAGCACGAACTCCCCAGGGGCGATCGGGGTGGTGGGCCAGTCCAGTGGCGTGAGGATCGGCCTGGAGGGGCTGCCGCTGCGCTGCCAGGGCGGTTGGCCTTCCCGCAGGATGCGCAGCTCCAGCAAGGGCTCCAGCACCACCAGCCGGGGGGTGGGGGTCGGCACCACCCCGAAGCCGTCCACGGCCTCCACTGGCTCCACCCGCGGGGAGATCACGCACACGGCCACCGGTAGATCTTTGGGAGCGATGGCGGCGCTGGCCGGCAGCAGCGGCAGGGCCAGCAGCGTGATCAGCGTCCAGCAGCGACTGAGCAGCCTCATGGACCCAGGTCCCGCTGGGAATCCTGCTCTCCGAGCAGGTCGTGTCTGGAGAGGGCGCCATTGGCGCGGGCATCGCCGCGCATCAGCATGGCCAGGAACGTGCTCTCGAAATGGATCCTCTCCAGGAACCGGGCACCGGCGTAGGAGGCGATCCGCAGGCGGTCCACCCAGAGAATTTCAGCCCGGGTGCGGATCGGTTCGCCGATGCCGGGGGGCTTGAGGATCAACGGGCCGCTGTGGCCCACCGCCACGGCGTGGCGCCTGGGAAAGAGCAGGCAGGCACCCGATTGGCTCACGTCCCACAGCCGGCCGATCAGGGGCCTGCCCTCGGGCAGGAACTCCACCTCGATGCACACGCTGATGGCGGGAACGATGTATCGCGGTTCCCGGCGTGGCTGAACCATGGTCGAAGGACGCCGTTGATGGACAGCCGTGGAAGAACAGCGGCGTCTGCGTCATTCTGCCTAGCAGGTGCCCTGCGGCCAGCCCGGGCGAGACCATTCTTGCCAACCCGGCTCGGCAAGCCCGAGCTTTGCCGCCTTCTTGAGCAAGCCATGGCCCCCAGCTCCCACTCCTCCACCGCCAGTGCCCTGGTGTTCCGCCCGGCCGCCGAGCGCTTCCACAGCCAGCTCGACTGGCTGGACAGCTGGCATACGTTCTCGTTCGCTTCCCATTACGACCCGGCCTGGATGGGCTTCGGGCCGCTGCGGGTGATCAACGACGACACGATCGCCGCCGGCCGCGGCTTCGGCATGCACCCCCACCGCGACATGGAGATCGTGACGGTGATGGTGGAGGGCCAGCTCAACCACCGCGACTCGATGGGGCACGCTGAGGTGCTGCGGGCCGGCGAGGTGCAGCGGATGAGCGCCGGCACCGGTGTGGTGCACAGCGAGATCAATGAAGGCGTCCAGCCCTGCCGGTTGCTGCAGATCTGGATCGAACCCAGCAACGCAGGGATTGCCCCGGCCTATGGGCAGAAGCCCTTCACCATCGGCTCCGGCTGGACGCCGCTGCTCGATCCCCACCAGGCCGGCGGCGCCCTGGCCATCCACCGGCCCGTGCGCCTGTGGCGGGCCCAGCCGGCGGCCGGTGACAGCCTCAGCCTGGAGATCGGCGCCGGCAGCCTCGGCTGGCTGCAGCTGATCAGCGGCGAGGCGAGCGTGAGGGGTCAGGCGGGAGAGCTCGGGCTGCAGCAGGGTGATGGCCTCGGCCTGGCCAGTGGTGCCCTCGATCAGCTGGTGGCCGGTGAGCGCGGAGCCGACCTGCTCCTGTTTGACCTGGGCCAGCAGCCCCACTGACCGGGTGCACCGACGGCCAGCGCGCTAGTTTCAGCCACCGAAACGACCAGGACCTCAGCGCCCGCCTTCCGCCGGCTTGCGATTCAGTCCAGCCTTCCCGACGGCATCTCCGACGTGCTGCGCCAGTCCCCCACCCAGGCTCCTCCGCTGTCGCCGATCGCCCTGCTGCAACCGCCGCGTGGCTATCGCCCACTCGCCTGGCTGGGCCTGGTCAGCAACGTGCTGCTGCTGCCGTCGGTGATGGCGGTGACCCTCTGGCAGCCCACCTGGCGCACGGTGAACATTGCCGTGGGGGCCGGGGCGGTGCTGCCGGCGGCGGCCCTGGGCATCGTGGCCAGTGTGGCCCTGCTCAAGTGGCGGGCCTGGGGGCAGATTCTGGCGATCGTGGCCCTGGCGCTGGGCCTGGCGATCGGCTTGCCGTACGCCATCGTGCGGCTGGCCCTGGTGGCTGAGGGCCGTGTCCCCACGGCGGCTCTGGCGGCCCTGCTCACGGCCGCGATGACGGCTGCCCTGGTGTACTGGTGCCGGCCCTGCATCCGCCGCTACCTCACCTGAGTGCGCGCGGTTGGGCCCTAGCTTTGTAACGGCGGATACCAGGGCCATGGGTCGCTGGGCCGTTGTTCTTTGCTGCCCTGTCCCGGCCATGCCCAGCCCCCAGCGCTTCGCCGCCCTGCAGCAGATCCAGCGGCGCCGGCCTGTGGTCACCGCCCCTGCGGCCTCCCTCGAAGACCTCTGGGCCAGCGATGTGTTCACGCTGGATCGGATGAAGGCGGTGCTGCCGGGTCGGGTGTACAAGTCGGTGCGCAGCACGATCGAGAAGGGCGGCAAGCTCGATCTCTCGGTGGCCAACGTGGTGGCCGAGGCGATGAAGACCTGGGCCACCGGCCGCGGCGCCCTCTACTACGCCCACGTCTTCTATCCGCTCACCAACTCCACGGCCGAGAAGCACGACGGCTTCATCTCCCCCCAGGGGGACGGCCGGGTGATCACCGAGTTCACCGGCAAGCTGCTGGTGCAGGGCGAGCCGGACGGCTCTTCCTTCCCCAACGGCGGCATCCGCTCCACCTTCGAGGCCCGGGGCTACACCGCCTGGGACATCACCAGTCCGGCCTACCTGATGGAGACGCCGAACGGCGTCACCCTCTGCATCCCCACCGTGTTCGTGAGCTGGACCGGCGAGGCCCTCGACAAGAAGACCCCCCTGCTGCGCTCGATCGGTGCGATGAACCGCCAGGCCCAGCGGCTGCTGCACCTGCTCGGCAGCGAGGAGGTGGCGCCGGTGAACTCCACCTGCGGCGCCGAGCAGGAGTACTTCCTGGTGGATGCGGCCTTCATGGCCCTGCGGCCCGACCTGCAGCTCACCGGTCGGGCCCTGTTCGGCAAGCCCTCGCCCAAGGGCCAGCAGTTCGATGACCACTACTTCGGCGCCATCCCCGAGCGGGTGCAGGTGTTCATGCAGGACGTGGAGCGCCAGCTGTACAGGCTGGGCATCCCCGCCAAGACCCGCCACAACGAGGTGGCGCCCGGGCAGTTCGAGATTGCCCCGTTCTTTGAGGCGGCCAACGTGGCCACCGACCACCAGCAGCTCACCATGACCGTGCTGAAAAGCACGGCCAAAAAGCATGGCTTCACCTGCCTGCTGCACGAGAAACCGTTCGCCGGCGTGAACGGCAGCGGCAAGCACGTGAACTGGTCGATCGGCAACGCCAGCCACGGCAACCTGCTCGATCCGGGCACCACGCCCCACGACAACCTGCAGTTCCTGCTGTTCTGCGGCGCCGTGATCCGTGGCGTGCACGCCTACGGCCCCCTGCTGCGCTCGGTGGTGGCCACCGCCGGCAACGATCACCGCCTGGGGGCCAATGAGGCCCCGCCGGCGATCATCTCGGTGTATCTGGGCAGCCAGCTGGAGGATGTGTTCAACCAGATCCGTGAGGGGCGGCCCCAGGGGTCGGCCAGCGGCGGGGTGATGCAGCTGGGGGTCGACAGCCTGCCGGAATTCGCCAAGGACCCCGGCGACCGCAACCGCACCTCCCCCTTCGCCTTCACCGGCAACCGCTTCGAGTTCCGGGCGGTGGGCTCCAATCAGTCGGTGGCGGGCCCACTGGTGGCACTCAACACGATCCTGGCCGATTCGCTGGAGTGGATCGCCAGCCAGCTGGAGGCCCAGCTCGCCTCTGGCGCGGCGATCGGCGACGCCGCCTTCGTGGTGCTGCAGCAGGTGATGCGCGACCACGGCGCCGTGGTGTTCGGCGGTGACGGCTACTCCGATGCGTGGCACCGCCTCGCCGTGCAGGAACGGGGATTGGAGAACCTGCGCACCTGTGCCGATGCCCTGCCGGTGCTGCGGCGGCCGGAGGTGCGCGAGTTGTTCAGCCGCCACGGCGTGCTCAGCCCGGTGGAACTGGAGAGCCGCTTCGAGGTGTACGGCGAGCAGTACGTGCTGGCGATCGAGGTGGAGGCCCGCCTGGCCCTGCAGATCGCCCGCACCCAGGTGTACCCAGCCGCCGTGCGCTACCTCAGCGAGCTGGGCCAGGCCCTGCAGCAGCAGCAGGCCATGGGCCTGCAGCCCCGCCTGGCGGTGCGCGACCAGCTGGCCCAGCTGCTCAGCGCCCTCAATGACGGCTGTGACGCCCTCGATCAGGCCCTCGCCCACCCGGCCGGTGACACCACGGAGCAGCACCTGCGCCACTGCGCCGACACCCTGCTGCCGCGCATGGCCCAGCTGCGCTCGGCGGTGGATGGCCTGGAAGCGCTGGTGGACGACGCCCTCTGGCCCCTGCCCACCTTCGCCGAAATGCTGTTTGTGCGCTGAGGGCTGCTGAGCTGATGGTTCGTGCACTGAGGCACCGGGGAAGCAGCCCTGCTCTTGCACAGCTTTCTTTCTTCGCGCGTGTCTGCCCCTGGGTCAAGGCCTCCGACACAGGAAGTTGTTGTGAAGGTGACAGTTCTTCTTTGGCACAGCGGCCATGATGTTTGAGTTCGGTGGAATGAGAGATGGGTCCGGTTCAAACGGCTTCTGTCCAGTCAGCTTCTCTGCGATCAGCCTCTGTCCAGTCCCGGCAGTCCGCTCAGCCCATGAAGATGGCGGGCCATCACCAGCGCCACTACCGCCTGGTGGACCGTCAGGGCCAACCCCATCCGGTGCTCGACGACCTCTACGACTCCCTCGACGCCGCCTGGTCGGAAGCGATGGCCTGGTGGCAGCAGCAGTTCGGCGGCGCCCAGGAGCCGGTGGAGATCGGCGTGGAGGTGAGCACCGCCAGTGGCGACTGGCGCACCCTGCGCTTTCCCGGCAGCTGATCGCCCCGCTGCTGGCCCTGCTGCTGCTGATTGGCCTGCCCGGAATGGCTGCAGCCCTGCCTCCGGCGGCTGTTCCCCCCGAGATTGAGGCCCCCGCGGATCGGGCCTGTGCTCCGCTCGCACCTCAGCTGGTCGACTCCCTCTTCCAGCACTGGGCGGAGCTGGTGCAGGCGGGTGATCCGGAGGCCGTGGCCGATCTCTACGCAGGGGATGCCCTGCTGCTGCCCACCCTCTCAGCCAGCCCGCGCCACACCCACGGGGCCATTGCCGACTACTTCAGCGGCTTCGCCGCCCGTCACCCCCAGGCCGAGGTGGTGGAGCACACGGTGTATCCGGCCTGCAACCAGTTGGTGGATGCGGGGCTCTACCGCTTCCGTTTTCCCGCTCCCGGCAGCGGCCAGGACACGGTGGTGCAGGCCCGCTACACCCTGGTGTATGGCTTTAACGGCCAGCAGTGGCAGCTGCTCCACCACCATTCCTCCCTGCTGCCCGACTCAGCGCCAGTCCTGCCGGTAGATCCGTAGGGTGCCGAAACCCAGCTGGGCCGGCGTGGGGTTGGGACCGGCCGGAAAAGCGATGACCTGGAACATGTAGGTATCCGCCATCATTGGGTTGGACCAGGGCTTGAGCCGTACTGTCACGGTGGTCCCCGGTGGCACCGGCTCTGGGAAGCGCACGGTGATGAGCCGCTCCTCCTGGGAGAAGCTGGCCTCCACGGGCAGGGAAGGCCCCCGCCGACGGGGGCGCCCCAGGAAGGCCTCCGTGCGCTCGGGGCTGAACTGGAAATTGCGGTCCACGCCCCGGGTCTGGCGGATCTGCAGTTCTCCCAGCGATGCGCCTGCCTCATCGGGGAGCTCAACGGTGAGGAAGTACTCCGCCCGCAGCTGGCCCACATCGGTGGTGTAACTCACCAGCTCCACCTGCCAGGGAGGGCGCCTGAAAAAGGTGGCCCCACGCAGTTCCAGGGCGGCCTGCCTGGGGGGAAAGGCCCCCAGCCCGATCAGCGTGACCAGGCCGATGCCAACCCCCGCCAGGGTCCCGCGTGTACAGCGCATCGTTGCTGAACCCATCAGCACTGCTCAGACGCTAGGGACGGCCTGCAGGAATGGCCGGGGATCCTGGTCGCGGCGATGCTGCTCCGCCAGCGCCTGCCCCTGGCCCGCTGGGTCGAGGGGATCGAGGGCGGCGGTGTGCTCCAGGGCCCGGCGCAGCAGTCGGCCGGCATGGAGCGGCATGTCGCGCGGCACGCTGATGCGGTCGCGCAGGTGGCGCAGGCCGCCGGCGCTGCCCGCGGGCGGCGGCAGCACGGTGTTGTGGCTCAGGTTGGTGAGGGCCGTGAGGAGGGGCAGGTCGAAGCCCTCCGCAGTGAGTGGGTTGCGCTGCAGCAGCGCCTGCCGGTGACGCAGCACCCGAGCCAGGGCGATGAGGGCCGCGGCGCCCTGGGCTGGCTGCCCCTGGTCGGGCTCCATGGGCGGCGGCTCGCTGGTTTCCGGGTCCGGCAGTCCCCCGTCGAGGATTGGCCAGGGGCCGCGGTCGATGCGGGCGGCCAGCTGGCGCTGGCGGGCGCTGCCGTTGGCATAGCAGCCGCCCATCTGGGGTGGCAGGTCGTGGCAGTGGGTGTGGAAGTCGCTCTGGGTGCCCCGGTAGGTGCTGCGGTGCTCGAGGGCCTGGAACCAGCGGTCGATCCCCGGGTGCTCCTGGCGCAGCAGATAGCCCTTGTAATAGGCGAGTGAAGCGTTCATCCGCTCCACATAGGGCACGAACACCAGGTCGGCCGTGCCCAGCTCCGCGCCCAGCAGGAACGGCCCGCCGCTGGCGGCCAGGGCCTGCTCCATTGCGGTGGCCCACTGGCGGAACTGCTCGCCGGCCTGGGCATCGCCGCGGCTGCTGTGGGGTACGCACAGCCACTGGCACCAGGCCCGGAACAGCTGGCGCTCCAGCCGCCGCAGCGGCAGCACCGCCGGATCAGCCATGCCCGGCCCCAGGCTGCCGAAGGCCCGCTCCAGCTCCTCCAGGATCCGGTCGCTCTCGGTGACCAGCCGGCCATCCAGCGCCAGGGCGGGGAGCATGCCGGAGGGCACCAGGCGCTTGTACCAGGCCTCCTTCTCGCCGTAGCAGAACATCGTGACCTTCTCCACCCGGTAGGGGATCTGGCGTTCCTCCAGCCACAGCCACACCTTCTGGCAGTATGGGCACCAGGCGTGGTGGTCGCGGTAGAGCGTCACCCGCACGCTGCTCTCCAGCTGGCCGAACAGGCGCAGGCGGGCCTGGGCGTTGGTGGGGCCCTCGCTGCGGCCGCTGCCCGTGCGGGCCGGATCCCCCGCCACCATCGCCTCCAGTTCAGACCAGCTGAGCGGGCAGCTGAGCGAAGCGGGGGCCATCTTGAATTCGGGCAGAGCCCCGATCCTGGCAGCTGTTCCCGGGGCTCGCGCCTCCTGTGCCCCTTTGCCTAGGGTCAAACCTCCGACGTCAGCCTTCCCAGAGCCATGTTTGACGCCTTCACCAAGGTGGTCGCCCAGGCCGATGCCCGCGGCGAATTCATCAACGCTGGTCAGATCGACGCCCTCGCGGCAATGGTCGCCGAGAGCAACAAGCGCATGGACACGGTGAACCGCATCACCTCCAACGCGTCCAAGATCGTCACCAACGCTG
>JBBASN010000046.1:0-18068 GCA_040399225.1 Prochlorococcaceae cyanobacterium
AGGCGATTCATACTGAGGCTGATAGCCTCAACGAGCTCCACCAGGAGATTCGCGATGCGGTGCACTGTCACTTCGATGAGGGTCAGGCTCCGCCGTTGATTCGCCTGCATCAGGGTTGAGATTGAATGCTGCAATCAGCCATGATTAGCTTGGGTGCAGTCTGAACATGCAAGGCAGTTTCTTCAATTCCTTTCGATCTGCTCAAGAAAAGCTCGTACGGCTCGGTCAAGCTCTTCCACCTTGGACGTTACCACACCCCAGACCATTTCGTAGTCGATCCCAAAATAATGATGGATCAGTCGATCGCGCATTCGGGCGATCGACCGCCAGTCCACTTGTGGTTCTGCATCTGTGAGGTCAGCTGGCAGCGACTTCACGGCTTCACCGATGATTTCGAGGCTCCGGGCGAAGGCCCGTTTCAGGGTTGGATCTGCGAGGAATTCAGCCTGATTGAGCTGATCAGAGGCTGTCATGAGATAAGAGGTCTCATCCAGAATATGCAGCAGCAGTTCACGCGCCGAGGGCGACATCCAGGGCCTCCGCCAAAACCGAAGCTGCCAGATGTCGGCTCAGGCCCTCCGTGGTCACCAGATCAACGCGCCTGGCCAGGATCGTTTCCAGGTGGTCCACGAGTTCAAGGTAGGCATCAAAATCTTTGCGGCCAGGCTGGAAGCTCACCAAAAGATCAACATCACTCTCAGGATGGATCGCCTGATCACGCGCAAACGATCCGAAAACCGCGCAGCGTGCGAGCCCCATCGCCCTCAGATTGCTGGCATCCACAGAGAGCCGAGCCAGAACATCCGAGCGATGGGCGACAGGGGCGACCCCCGCACTAGGGATGAGGGATGAGCCATGCATCGTGCCAATCTAACAAGACCTGCTGGTTCATTCAGCTTCACGGCCCCAGGCTCCCCCATCTGCTCAATGCCGCAGTGAAGCCCAAGCCCCATGACCCAAGCCTTGCGGCTCAACGCCCTGGAGGAGGTGCCCTATGCCCTCGGCCTGATCCGCCAGTCGTTGGATAGGCAACTGGAGGAGGAACCATGAAATCGCTTCCCACCCTTAGCCTCAGGTTCCGGGCCGCTCGCCAGCCGCTGGCTCCCATCCCATGACTCAAGCAACTCCTGCCATTGCCGCCGGCGGTCAAGGCCACCCCTGGGCAGTCACCACCGAGAAGGTGAACGACGTGGTGGACCGGCTTGTGGCTGCAGCATCACCGCTGCGCCTGATTGCCTTTGGTTCGACCGCCCGGGGAGAGTTGGCCGCCGCCAACGATCTCGATCTGCTGGTGGTGGAGCCCGAACTCACCAGCCGCTACAGCGAAATGGTGCGGCTGCAGAAAGCGCTGCGCGGCGTGCTGATGTCGGTGGATCTGGTGGTGACCAGCGACGCCCGCTACGAAGACCTGCCTCTGGACGACACGCCGGATCGCCGCAGCTGGCCCCGCTGCTCTATGCGCTCTACGCCTTTGTGGAAGAGACAATCGAGTCAGGGGAGAGGCTCGGGCCCACGGTCTGACTCCTCGGCTAAGGGGTCTGGTCGCGCCGGATCACCCAGGAGCACCGGTGCACTTACCTCGTCAAAGCTGATCGCGTCGAGTTGCTGCAGGGGCGTTACCACTATTGATGTGGAACCACTCCGCGGATTCCGTATCCCCATGCTCAGCGCAGGGTGGTCGTTGTCGAGGCTCCATGACCAGAATGCCCCCATGACTGTTGCCTCCTTCGCCACTTCCGCCATCCCGATTGACCCGCGCATCAACGCCGTCGCCACAGGGATCGCAGCGGCCATCCCGGAAGCGCAGGTGAGGCTCTTCGGGTCCCGCGCCAGGGGCACCGCCCGCCCCGACTCCGACGTGGATCTGTTGATCACCGTGCCGGATCCCTGGCTCGCTGGCCGCGATCGGGTGCGTGTGCTGGGCGACCTCTGGCGCCAGTTCTCCAGTCATCGGCTTCCACTGGATCTGCTGCTTTACTCCGAGAGTGAGGTGAGCGAACGCCAGCAGTACCGAGGTGCCGTCACCACACGCGCCTACGAGGAGGGAATCCTGCTGCATGGCTGATCCCGACGCCATGCGCTACCTCCGGATCGCCCAGGCCGACCTTGAGGAGGCGCGGCGCATGGTGGAGCTTTCGGGGTTCCGAGACAGCAGCATCGGAGGCCTGTTGCAACAGGCCTCCGAGAAAGCCCTCAAAAGCTGGATTCATTCCCGAGGAGGGCTGGCACCCTTCACCCACGACCTCGTGGCACTGATGGATTGGCTGAAAGAATCGGAATCCGATCTCAGTCCATTCGAGCGGATTGCTGATCTCACCTTCTTTGCGGTTCAGACCCGCTACGACGACAGCATGGAGATCAAGGCCCCTGATTGGCCGCTTCTGCTTGCCGTCACCTCGTCGTTGCTGATGGAGGCAGAGCGTCAGCTGTCATGACCACTGGCCCTTCTCAATATGCCCTGATCGCAAGCCAATGGCCGGAGCTGCACGCCGAGGCCCTGCGCGTTGAACAGTGTGCCCTCAGCGATCCTCGCACCGCCTGCTTCTACGCACGCCGCACGATCGAGCTGCTGGTGGAGTGGGTGTATGAGAACGATTCCCAACTGCAGCGGCCTTGGGGAGAACCGAGCCTCTCCCAGCTGATCCATGCCCACGACTTCCGCTATCTCGTGGGCGTGCAAACGCTGGGTCGCGTTCAGATGATCAAGAACCTGGGGAACGAGGCAGTCCACCGTGCCGAGCCGATGCGAGTGGCGGCCTCCGTGCCGGTCGCCAGTGAGCTGTTTCATGTCCTGCGCTGGTTGGCCTTGACGTATGGGCGGGATCGCGAGGCAGCCCGGGCCGCACGCTTTGACAAGGCCCTGTTACCCAAGGCCCCACAGGAAAACGCAGCGTCCAATCAGACCCGCGAACAGCTGCAGGAGCTCGCCAACCAGCTCGCCGAACGGGATCGACAGCTGCGCGACGCCAGGGAAGAAAACGAGGCATCCAGGCAGGAGCTGGAGCGCTTGCGTCTGGAGATCACCGCTCAGCGAAAGGCCAATGAGGCTGATGCAAAACCCGAAGCTGACACCACCGAATATGAAACCCGCAAGCTCTACATCGATTGCTATCTCAAAGAAGCCGGCTGGGAACACGGCCAGAGCTGCACCCATGAGCACGAGGTGCAAGGCATGCCCAATGCCACCGGCACCGGCTACGTCGACTACGTGCTCTGGGGCGACGACGGCAAGCCCCTCGCCCTGGTGGAAGCCAAGCGCAGCAGCCGTGATGCGATGGAGGGCCAGCGCCAGGCTGAGCTTTACGCCAACTGCCTGGAGCAGCGCTACGGCCAAAGGCCCCTGATCTTCCTCTCCAACGGCTACCGCCACCGTCTCTGGGATGACCTGCGCTACCCGCCGCGTGAGGTGCAGGGCTTCTACAAGAAAGATGAGCTCGAAACACTGATCCGCCGTCGCGAGATCCGCCAGCCCCTCGCCCAGGCCACCCTTTCCAACAACATCGCCGGCCGCTACTACCAACAGCGGGCGATCCGGGCGATCTGCGAATCCCTGGAGCAGGGCCGACTCAAGGCCCTGCTGGTGCAGGCCACCGGCACCGGCAAGACCCGCACCGCCATCTCACTCACCGACCTGCTCACCCGCTGCAACTGGGTGAAGCGGGTGCTGTTCCTCGCCGATCGCACCTCTCTGGTGTTGCAGGCCGAGCGCGCCTTCCGGCGGTTCCTGCCCGATTGCTCACCGGTGAATCTGGTCACCAACAAGGGTGGGGAGGGGCGCGTGTTCCTCTCCACCTACCCCACGATGATGAACCTCATCGATGCAGAGGATGCCCACGGCGTCAAGCGCTTTGGGGTGGGCCACTTCGATCTGGTGATCATCGACGAGGCCCACCGCAGTGTGTATCAGAAGTACGGGGCGATCTTCGCCTACTTCGATTCGCTGCTCAGCGGTCTCACCGCCACGCCCCGCGAGGAGATCGACCGCAACACCTACGAGCTCTTCGACCGAGAGATCGGTCTGCCCACCGATGAGTACGGCCTCGATCAGGCCGTCGCCGACGGCTTCCTGGTGCCTTTCAAGCCCATCTCAGTTCCCCTGCGCTTCCCGCGCGAGGGCATCAGCTATGCCGCCCTCAGCGACGAGGAAAAGACCCAGTGGGACCTGCTCGACTGGGAGGAGAACGTGCAGAACGCCGGCCGTGTGGATTCCGGCGCCGTCAACGCCTGGCTGTTCAACGCCGACACCGTGGACAAAGGCCTGCAGGTGCTGATGACCCAGGGCTGCCAGGACGCCGCCGGTGATCGCCTTGGCAAGAGCGTGATCTTCGCGCGCAACCACAAGCACGCCGAGTTCATCCGCGAACGCTTCGATCACCACTACCCCCACCTGGCCGGCAAGGCCGCCCGCGTGATCGACAACCAGGTGAAGTACGCCCAATCGCTGATTGACGAGTTCTCCAATCCAGACAGCGATCTACGGATCGCCATCTCCGTCGACATGCTCGACACCGGCATCGACATCCCGGAGATCGTCAACCTGGTGTTCTTCAAGCCGGTGCGCTCCCGCACCAAGTTCTGGCAGATGGTGGGGCGCGGCACCCGCACCTGCAAGGACTTATTTGGCCCTGGACGCGACAAGGAGTGCTTCTGGATCTTCGATCTCTGCCAGAACCTCGAATTCTTCCTCGGCCAGGGTGGGGCCGAGGCCACTTCCGCGCCCGAAAGCCTCAGCACTCGCCTGTTCCGCAGTCGCCTGGCGCTGATCGACACGATTGACCAGAAAGGGCTGCTTTCGATCCTGCCTTCGGTGCCCAGCATGGCCATTCCCTCGCAAGACGGCCAGCCAGCCGATCACGACAACGCTCTAGGGCTGTATCGCCACACGCTCGCCGAACTCCTGCGCTGCCATGTGGCCGCCTGCCCGGCCGACAACTTTCTGGTGCGACCCCATCTGCAGCTTGTGGAGCGTTTCCGCAACCATGAGGCCTGGGCCAGCCTCAGCCCCGATGACCATCAGGCCCTCGCCGCCACCCTGGCCCCACTTCCCTCCGCCTACGCCGAGCAGCAAGGCGACACCGATGCCGACGCCCGCCGTTTCGATCTGCTCCTTTACACCCTGCAGCTCACCCTTTTACGGAGTGAACCCCGCTTCACCCGCTTGCAGAAGCAGCTCCGCGAGCTGGCCGCCCAGCTGGAGGCCCGCCCCAACATCCCCCAGGTGGCGGCCGAGCTGGAGCTGATCCGCGATCTACTGCGCGATGAATGGTGGCAGAACGTGACCGTGGCGATGCTCGAGGAAGCGCGGCGGCGCCTGCGGGGCCTGATGGGTCTGATCGAAACGATCAGCAGGGAACCCCTTTACACCAACTTCGCCGATGAGCTCGGTGAGCTGCGCGAACTCGATGCCGCCGCCCTGCTCAGCCGCGATGAATTCCAGCAGTTCCGCCTGCGGGCCCGCGAGTTCCTGCGGGCCCATGACGACCACCTCACCATGCAGCGCCTGCGCCGCAACCAACCGCTCACCGCCGCCGATCTCAACGAACTAGAGCAGTTCCTGCTCAGCCACGGCATCGGTGATCAGCAGGTGATTGAGCGCGCCAGCGAGGAATGCAACGGCTTCGGGCTGTTCATCCGCTCCCTGGTGGGGATGGATCGCAACGCCGCCAAGGAGCTGTTCGCCGACTACCTGGCAGAGGGCACCCACACCGCCACCCAGATCCGCTTCATCAACGAGATCATCGATGAACTCACCAGCCGCGGCGCCATGGACCCGGCTCGCCTCTACGACCCACCCTTTAGTGACCTGGCCCCCACCGGCCCGGAGGGCCTGTTCTCGGATGCGGAGGCGGAGCAGCTGTTCGATCTCCTGCAGTTGATCAACGACCGGGCCCGACCGCTTCTGGCCGCCTAGGCGAACACCCTCGTCCAGTCGCGGGCCATGTCCACCACGTGCCAGCCGCGCTCGGGGGCCTGGCGCAGGGCCTCCACCAGCCGGCCGGTGCTCTTGGTTTCGGCGTCGTAGGCGAATTCCCGCTCGGCGTCGGTGTGGTGCACGATCAACCCGAAGCTCGGCCGCGTGTTGTGCATGGTGGTGTACTGCAGCATCGCCAGGTCGCCATCGCTGTTGCCGAAGGCCATCAGCGGCCGGCGGCCGATGAACTGGTGGATGCCCGCCGGCTTGCCGGCGCCGTCGTTCACGAACAGGGTGTCGAGCGACTTCACCAGCACCGGCGCGCCGTCGCGCAACTCGAAGTGGGTACGGCCGGTGGAGCCCACCACCCGCTCCGGCGGGATGCCGTACACCCTCTCCACCCACACCCGCATGAAGTCGGCGCCGCCGCCGGACACGATGAAATTGCGGAAGTGATGGGCCCGCAGCAGCGCCAGCACCTCCTGCATCGGCCCATAGGTGAGGGCGTCATAGGGCCGCTGCAGCTGGGGATGGCGGGCTGAGCCCAGCCAGGCTTCCACCGCTGCCGCGAACGCCTCGGTGGTCATGCCGGCGTGGCTCACGGCGATCACCCGCAGCAGCCCGTCGAAGTGGTCACCGGCCAGCAGGGCGCCGATGTCGCCCGCCAGCGCCGCCTGCACCATCGGATCGCTGGCCAGCTCCGGCTGGCGCTGCACCGCCCCCTTGAGCTCATCGAAGGCGAAGGCGGCCTGGAAGGGCAGCGGCTGCTCCGGCCAGAGGGTGCCGTCGTTATCGAACACCGCCACGCGCTCCGGCTCCGGCACGAAACGATCCGAGCCCTCGCTGCTCACCGCGGCAACGAAGGCCAGCAGGGCCTCCTTGACGGCACCGGGCCGCCAGGAGGGCAGGGGATCGGCGGCAACGGTGGTGCTCACAGGGAATGGCTCCGCTAACAACAGTGGATGGATAAGCCCCGATCCGGGGCCCTGCGCGATGGCTGCGCGCTCGTTGGTTGCGCCTGGAGATCCTGCTCAGCCCTCAGCCGCCGCCAGGGCCCGCACCACATCGCCGCGGGTGAGCACGCCGGCCAGCTTGCCGTCGCCGTCGAGCACGAACAGCCGCTGGGTGCCGCCCTCGTGCAGCTGACGCGCCGCCGCCGGCAGGGGCAGGTCCACGCCACAGGTGTGGGTGCGGCGACTCATCACATCTCCCACCGTGCTGCCAAGCACCTGGTGCACCTCCTTGTCCCAGTTGAGGGGATTGCGCAGATAGATCACAGCGTCGAGGAGCATCACGTAGGGCCCCGGCTGGAAGCCGCTCTCGCGCACCATCAGGTCCTGCTCGCTCAGTTCGCCCACCAGCGCGCCGCTGCCATCGAGCACCGGCAGGCCGCTGATGTGGTGCTCGCTCATCAGGGTCACCGCCTCCTGCAGGGGCGAATCCTGGTTCACGCTCAGCACCGGGGTTGTCATCACGGCGGAAACGGGCTGCTGCACCACGGGCGAGTCGGACGGCTGGGCGCATTCTGAGCCCGCGGGCGCACCGCGCTGCCAAGTGGAATCCAGGACCGTGCTCCACGGTTTCCGTGGATAGAATCTCAACAAGGCGAATCAGACCATGGCGAATCTCACCCTGGCCATCGATGACGCCCTGCTGCAGCGGGCACGTCAGGAAGCCCTGCGCAACAACACCTCGGTGAATGCCCTGGTACGCGAGTTCCTCGGCAGCTACGTGGATGCCCGCAGCCGCCGTCTCGAGGCACTGGCCCGGTTTGAAGCCGTGGCCAGCGGCAGCGCCAGCAGCAGCGCCAGCCCCTGGAGCCGCGATTCGCTGCACGAGCGCAGCTGATGCGCGCCTTCATCGACACCAACCTCTGGGCCTACAGGCTCGACCGGCGTGAACCGGCCAAATCCCAGCGGGTGGGCCACTGGCTGGCCGCCATCACCGCCGAACACGAGGTGGTGATCAGCACCCAGGTGCTGATCGAACTGCGCTCCGTGGTGTCGCGGAAACTGAACCCCCCGCTCCCAGAGCGGCAGATCACCGAGCTGCTGGAGGCCATGAGCGGCTTTGAAGTGGTGAGCACCAACGCCAACCTGGTGCTCGATGCCCATACCCTGGCCATTCAGGAGCAACTCAGTTGGTTTGACGCCCTGATCGTGGAGGCCGCACTGCGCAGCCGTTGTGACGTGCTGTTCAGCGAGGACCTCCATCACGGCGGTTCGATCGACCACCTGCAGCTGATCAATCCCCTCGCGGAACCCTGAACAGCTCCAGCCAGGGGTTTCCTGCATCACCGCATCGGGCTGGTGGGCTTGGCTCCACGATCCTGAGCAGACTGCCATCACACAAACCATCCCGCCGATGAGCCGTTTCCAGGAAGCCCTGCGCGCCGCCAACAATCTGCGCCTGCTGGCGGCCGTAGGCCGCAGCGGCGGCGAGTTGGGCAGCATCGCCGACCTGATCGACAACTTCCTGGGCAGCCCCCAGCTGGCGGCGAGCGTGGAGCGCCTCAGGGCGGTGCCAGAGGGGGCGGCCCTGCTGGCCGAGCACTATCCGCCCCTGCAGCCGGACATCGACCGGCTGCGCCAGCTACCCCCCGGCACCCTCGGGCGCCGCTACGCCGACCTGATCCTCTCGCTGGGCTACGACCCCGAGTTCTTCCGCCCCCGCGACACCGGCAGCGATGACCGCTGGCTCACCCAGCGCATCGCCACCACCCACGACATCCACCACGTGGTGGCGGGCTTCGGCACCGAGGCCGCCGGCGAGAACGGCGTGCTGGCGATCACCGCCGCCCAGATCGGCTTCCCCGGCTATGTGCTGCTCACCAGCGCCGGCCAGCTGGCCGCCTTCCGCTTCCAGCCCGAGCGCTTCCCCCTGCTCAGCGCCGCCCAGGCCCACGGCCATGCCATCGCCCGCCAGGCCCACTGCCTGGCGGCGGTGAAGTGGGAAGAGGGCTGGGAGAAGCCGGTGAGCCAGTGGCGCGAGGAGCTGGGCATCAGCGACCCGGCCGACGCCGAGCCCTACGGCCTCGACGCCCAGCTGGGCCCGCTGCCATGAGCCTGGCCCAGACCGGACTGCGGCGCCTGGCGGATGGGCTCACCGTGGGCCGCGCCCTGCTGGGGCTGCCGCTGATCCTGGCCCTCGCCGGCGGTGCGGCGGGCCTGGCCTGGTGGCTGCTGCTGCTGGGCGGGCTGAGCGACTGGGCCGACGGCCTGCTGGCCCGCCGCGCCGGCGGCGGCTCGGCGTGGGGCGCCCGCCTCGATCCCCTCACCGACAAGATCCTGATTGCCGCCCCCCTGCTCTGGCTGGCTGCCCAGCCGGCCTGGCCCCAGCAGCTGCCGCTCTGGGCGGTGTGGCTGCTGCTGGCCCGCGAACTGCTGATCTCCGGCTGGCGCAGCGGCGCCAGCGGCGGCGGCCCGGCATCCCTGGCCGGCAAGGCGAAAACGATGCTGCAATTCGCCAGCCTGCTGCTGCTGCTCTGGCCGATGGGCTGGGGGCTGGGCTTCGGCACGGGCCAAGGGACTGGCGGCCTTGCATCTGGCCTGCATCAACTGGGCTGGTGGCTGTTCTGGCCCTCGCTGCTGCTGGCGCTCAGCTCGGCCTGGAGCTATCTGCGCCAGGCCTCCACTCCCCCGCTCAGCTCCCGATGAACCTGTTCAACACCTGGCCGGAACGGCAGGCGCGACTGGGGCGCTGGGCCCTGCTGCTCGGCTGGCTCGGGCTGATCGCCCTGCCCCTGCTGCCCATCAGCCGCGACGGCCGTCGGCCGGAGATCTGCGCCACCGTTCCCATCTGCGGCGACGGGCTGGGCACCGATCTGTTCTGGAATCTGGGCCTGCCCCTGGTGCTGGTGTGCGTGGTGCTGAGCCACGAGCTCTGGCGCCGCATCTGTCCGCTCTCGTTCGTGTCCCAACTGGCCCGGGCGCTGGGATGGCAGCGCACGGTGCCGGGGCGCAACGGCAAGCCCCAGCTGGTGGCGGTGGAGGAGAACTCCTGGCTCGGCCGCCACCACGTGCAGCTGCAGTGGAGCCTGCTGATCGCCGGCCTCTGCCTGCGGATCCTGATCGTGAACAGCAATGCCCTGGCCTTCGGCCTGCTCACCGCCGCCGCCCTGCTGGGGGCGCTGGTGAGCGGCTGGGCCTACTCCGGCAAGGCCTGGTGCCACTACCTCTGCCCCTTCGGCCCGGCGCAACAGGTGCTCACCGGGCCCCGGGGGGTGATCGGCTCCACCGCCCATCTCGACAGCCCCACCCGCACCACCCAGTCGATGTGCCGCACCACGGCCAGCCAGCCCGGCCAGGCCGATGTGAGCACCTGCGTGGCCTGCAGCCGGCCCTGCCTGGACATCGACGCCGAACGCACCTACTGGCAGAACCTGCAGGGCAAGCGGGGCCTCAACTGGGCCTGGTACTCCTATCCGGGCCTGATCCTGGGCTTCTTCCTGCTGATCCAGGCCACGGCACCGGCGGGCCTGGCGGTGGACTACCTCAAGAGCCGGCTGTTCGTGTACGACGACCGGCTGGCCACGCTGGCCTGGCAGCCCTTCCTGCCGGCCGGCTGGCCCCAGCTGCCCCGGCTGGTGATGATCCCCCTGCTGCTGGCTACCGCCTGCGTGCTCTCCCAGCAGCTGTTCACGGCCGTGGAGCGCTGGCTGGAGCGACGCCATGCGGGTGCCGGCCGCCGGGATGGCCGCGAACGGGCCATCCACCAGACCCGCCTGCTCACCACCTTCCTATCGGTGATCACCTACTTCCAGTTCAAGGGCAGCCCCTTCGGCATCGGCGGCAGCCGGGGCGATGCCCTGTTCATCACCCTGGTGGTGGCCCTCTCGGCGGTGTGGCTGCACCGGGGCTGGCATCGCGACCGGGGCCTCTACGAGCGGGAGAGCACCAGCACCAGCCTGCGGCGCCAGCTGGGCAAGCTCGGCGCCCAGCTCGAAGGGCTGCTGGCGGGGCGGCGGCTGGAGGATCTCAGTGCCGGCGAGGTGTTCGTGCTGGCCAAGGCCCTGCCGGTGCAGGCCCAGTCGGAACGCCGGTCGGTGTACCGCTCGGTGCTGGGCGATCTGCTGCATCAGGGGCGGCTCGATCGCCAGTCCTCCCTGCTCAAGCTGGAGGAACTGCGCACCAGCCTGGGCCTCAGCCCCGAAGACCACCAGGCCGCCCTGGAGGTGCTGAGCGTGGAGGACCCGCTGCTCGATCAGCTCAGTGCCAGCGAGCTCACCGGACTGGACCTGCGCCTCAGCGCCGCCCACGAGGAGATCGAGGATCTGCTGCGGCTGAGCGGCCACACCACCCTGGCCACTGGCACCGTCTCGCCCTCGGCGCGGCAACGCCTGGAGCGGATCCGCCGGGAGAGCGGGCTGGACCCGGCCACCTGGGAGCAGCTGCTGGCCGAGTACGCCCCCGGCGCCAGCCGGGGCAGCCGCCAGCTGCACCAGCTGCGCGGCGCCGTCCGCCAGCACCTGGCGGAGCGGCGCAGCCTTGAGCTGGCCAGCAGGGAAAAGCCACTGCTGCGGCCCCTGCTGCTCAGCCTGGACAGGCGCATCGCCGGCCTGCTGCCCCCCCTGGTGGAGCTGGAACAGCAGCTGCTCCAGGCTGAGGGGCGGTCCTGCCCCGGCGGGGAGACCCTGGCGCTCTACGGGGCCCTGGCCCCAGCGGTGATCACCTTCCTGGCCAGTGAGGACGCCACCACCCTGGCCCTGGGCGCCTGGTTGGATCACCAGGCCCACCAGCCCCTGGCGCTGGATCCGTTACCCCCTCCTGACGCGGTGCTGCGCGCGCTCTGCGGCGCCGACAGCGATCCCGCCAGCCAGGACTGGGCCCGGGCCCTGCTGGCCCAGCAGACACCCCAGGAGAACCCGCTGTGGCCCGAGCTGGCCGCTACACCCGCCGGGATGGCGCTGCTCAGCAGCCTGGAGCCGAGGGCCCTGCTACAGCTCCCCAGACTCTGCCGGTTGCAGCAAGTGGCAGCGGGGGAGGCGATCACGTTGGAACCCGACGGCGTCGCCCTGCTGCTCGAGGGCTGCTGCCGGCAGGCCAATGGCCAGGAGCTCCAGGCCGGCCAGAGCGCCGGGGCAGCGCTCACCTTCATCGGCCTGATCGACTATCTGCTCGGCCACGGCACCAGCCCGGACAGCGCCCTGAAGGGTCTGACCGCGGGCCCGGGCGGCTGCCGCTGGCTGGCATTCCAGCGCCGCCACTTCCGCGAGCTGATCGACATCGCTCCGGTGCTGGAGACCCTGATCATCCGCCAGCTGGCCCTGGCGAACCGGCCGGCAGACCCGGCGGGCACCGTCTAGTTCGACCGCCTGCCGCTGGGTCCCAGGGGGGTAGCCAGAACCAGCAGCACCCCGCTCACCAGCAACACCAGGGTGGAAAGCACCTGGATCTGGGGAGAGATCTCCCGCTGGAAGGCACCGGCCAGATAGAGGGGCAGGGTCACGGTTTCACCGGCGGTGAAGCTGCTGATCACGTAGTCGTCGAACGAGAGGGAGAAGCTGAGCAGGCTGGCAGCAAGCAGCCCCGGCACCAGCAGCGGCAGCGTCACGCGCCGGAAGGCGGCCAGGGGGGTCGCACCCAGGTCTTGGGCGGCCAGCTCCAGGCTGGGATCGAAGCCCGCGAGCCGGGCCTTGAGCGTGAGGGCGGCGTAGCTCAGGCAGAACAGGCTGTGGGAGAGCAGCAGGGTGAGCGGGCCCCGGGGCAGGTTGAGATCCACGAACAGGCTGAACAGGGCTGTGGCCAGCACGATCTCCGGATTGGTGAGCGGCAGGGCCAGCAGCAGGCCGATGGCCCGGCTTCCGCGGGGGCGCAGCCGCTCCAGGGCCAGGGCCATCAGCCCCCCCAGCAGCACCGCCAGAACTGCCGCCGCCAGGGCCAGGGCCAGGCTGGTGAGGAACGCCTGGGTGAGGGCGGCATCGGCGAGTGGCTGGCGCCAGTTGGCCAGGGTGAACCCCTGCCACACCAGGTTGAAGCGGCCACGGGGCGCGTTGAAACTGAACAGCACCATCACCACGATCGGCGCATAGAGCAGGGCGAAAGCCAGGGCGCTCACCAGGGCCAGCAGCCAGCTGCCGAATCCCCTCATGGCAGGGCGAGGTCGTCGGGGCCGCCCCGGCGCAGCTGCAGCCACACCGCCACACCGCTCAGCGCCATCAGCACCAGGGCCAGGGCCGCCGCTCGCGGGGCCTGCAACTGCACCAGCAGCAGATTCTCGATCGCGTTGGCGATCATCCGCTCGTTCGGCCCGCCCAGGAACAGGGGGTTCACTACATCGCCGGCCGCCGGAATCAGGCTGAGCAGCAGGGCCGAGGCCAACCCCGGTCGCGACAGCGGCCACACCACCAGCCGGAAGCGCCGCCAGGGTCCGGCGTGCAGGTCGGCGGCGGCCTCCAGAAACCGACGGTCGATCCGCTGCAGGGCCACCACCAGCGGCAGCACCAGAAAAGGCAGCTGCGTCGAGGTGAGCCCCAGCACCACCGCTGTGGGGGTGTTCAGCAGGCGGCCATCGCGCAGCAGCCCCAGGCCGTTGCCCAGCTCGGTGAGGCCAAGGGCAGCCACCAGGCCCAGCACCGGGCCGTTGTCGCCCAGCAGGCTGGTCCAGCCGATCGCCCGCACCAGGTAGGAGGTGAGCGAGGGCAGCACCACCAGCCCGATCAGCAGCGGTTGCCAGCGGCCGCCGCGGAAGCGGATCGCGCAGGCCAGCGGATAGGCCAGCAGCAACCCCAGGGCCGTGGACAGGGCGGCAAAGGCGAACGAGCGCAGTAGCACTGGCCCGTAGGTGCCCAGCCCGTCCGCATAGTTGGCCAGGCGCCAGCTGAAGCGGGTCTCCAGCCCGAAACGGCTCAGCGGTTCCGACAGCGACAGCGGCACCAGGCCCAGCAGGGGCAGCAGGTAGAGCAGGGTGAGCCAGAGCAGGCCAGGCGCCAGCAGGATCCAGGCCCACCCCAGGCGACGCTCAGCCCTCGGTGATCGCAGCAAAGCGCTCCTCCCAGCGGGCTTCCTCGCTCTCACTCAACGGGCCGAACACCCGCAACCGCTGCTGCGTTGCCGCATCGGGGAACATCAACGGGTTGGAGGCCAGCTCGGCTGTTGCGGGATCCCTGGCCAGGATCTCCTGCACACCCTGCACCGGGGAGATGTACTGCACCGCTGCAGCGATCCGAGCCGCCTCCACGGGCTCGTACACCCAGTTCATCCAGCGGGCGGCCGCCTGCGGGTGGCGAGCCCCCTTGGGCATCACCATCACGTCGGCCCAGAGCACACCGCCGGTCTCCGGCACCAGGAAGCGCAGGTCGGGCTCCTCCTGGGCCAGCTGGGCCACATCCCCCGACCAGCCGATGCAGGCCGCCAGATTGCCGGCCAGCAGATCGTTCTGGTAGTCGTTGCCGGTGAAGCGGCGGATCTGGCCATCGCGGCGGGCCCGCTCCAGCCGATCGAAGGAGGGCTGGGCCGCCTGCCAGCTCGGAGCGCTGATGTCCTGGCCGTCGGCCAGCATCAGCAGGCCCATCGTGTCGCGCATCTCCAGCAACGCCGACACCCGGCCCTTGAGGGCCGGATCGAACAGGTCGTCGACGCCGGTGAGCTCCCGGCCCGTGGCCTTGATGTTGTAGGCAATGCCGGCGATGCCGGACTGCCAGGGCAGGCTGTAGCGCCCCTTGGGGTCCCAGGAGGGGTTGCGCAGGGTGGGGATGAGGTTGGCGGCATTGGGCACCTCGGCCAGGGGCAGGGGCTCCACCCAGCCCAGGCCGATCAGCCGCGCCGCCAGCCAGGAGGTGAGCACCAGCAGGTCCTGGCTGAGGGGCCGGCCGGCAGCCAGCTGGGGCTGGATGCGGGCAAAGAACTGGCGCGTGTCGTTGATGTCCTCCAGGTAGCGGAGCTGGATGCCGGTATCGGCGCGGAAGCGGGCCACACTGCCCGGGGCATCGGGCTCGTCTGTGTCGATGTAGAGCGGGAAGGAGGAGATCACCAGCTCACCGCCCCCGCCGCCACCACTGGTTGGGTCGGCGGTTCCACCACCCTGGCCGCGGCAGGCCTGCAAAAGCGGTGGAGCCAGTACGGAGCCGGCGGCGGCCAGCCCCAGCTGACGCAGAAAGCGGCGGCGGCTCGGGACCGTTGGCCGGACGCCTGGCACAGGGGGGTGACCTGAGATGGGGGGGTGAAGGGTCATGCCGGCTCCTCCAGCAGGTGACTGTCGGCCGGGTTCCAGCAGCACCAGAACTCGGAACCCACGCGCAGATTGTTGGGCACGGCGGCCGCAGTATCGATGGCCACCAGCGCCTGGTCCCGCTCCGTGCGCAGGCGCACCTCCACCGTGGCGCCCTGGAATACCAGCTCCCGCACCCGGGCCCGCAGGGCCCGCTCCCCCTGTACCGGTGCGCTGGAGCGCAGACGCAGCCGCTCCGGCCGCAACAGGCGCAGCCCGGCACCGGTTCCATCGGGCAGCAGGTTGGCGGCGCCCAGGAAGGTGGCCACCACCGCACTGCGGGGGCAGTCGTAGAGCTGCCGTGGCGTGCCCACCTGCTCCAGCCGGCCCTCGTGAAGCACGGCCAGACGGTCGCTGAGGCTGAGGGCCTCCTCGCGATCGTGGGTCACCAGCACGAAGGTGATGCCCACCTGGCGCTGGATGCGCTGCAGCTCGGCGCGCATCGTGCGGCGCAGGTCGGGATCGAGGGCCGCCAGGGGCTCATCGAGCAGAAGGGCGGCCGGCGCATTCACCAGCGCCCGCGCGAGGGCCACCCGCTGCTGCTGGCCGCCCGAAAGCTGGTGGGGGCGGCGGCGGGCCAGGTCAGCCAGCCGCACCACCTCCAGCGCCTCCCCCACCCGCCGCCGCACCTCGGCCTCCGCCAGCCGCAGGGAACGGGGCCCGAAAGCCACGTTGTCCCACACGCTCAGGTGGGGGAACAGGGCGTAGTTCTGAAACACCAGGTTCACCGGCCGGCGGTGGGGAGGGGCATCGGTGAGATCCCGGCCCTGCAGCAGCACCCGGCCCCGGTCCGGGCGGTCGAATCCCGCGATCAGCCGCAGGGTGGTGGTTTTGCCGCAACCGGAGGGGCCGAGCAGGGAGAAGAACTCACCGGCGCCCAAGGAGAGGTTGAGGCTGTCCAGGGCCAGCTGGTCGCCATAGCGGCGGCTCAGGTTCTGCAGGACGATCACGCCGGCATCCCCGTTGCCATCAGCACTGAAGGAAACTGACTTCAACGATCGGAACCGCTCCGGTGGCGCCGTTCTATAGCAATCCTTCCCACACTCCGATGTCCACCATGACCCCCAGCGGCGCCCATCCCCAGGCGGGGCTCGACGCCGTGGTGGTGGGCGCGGGGCTCTCCGGCCTGATCTGTGGCCGGGCTCTGCAACGCGCCGGCCTGCGGGTGGGGCTGCTGGAGGCCCGCGAGCGCTGGGGCGGGCGGATGCATGGCCGCGTTGCGGGCATCGCCGGGCTGCCGGTGGACCTGGGGGGCCAGTGGGTGGGCGCCAGCCACCACCACCTGCTGGGGCTGCTGGAGGAGTTCGGCCTGCGCCGCTACCCCACCCACTACGAGGGCGAAGGGGTGTTCCTCTGGAACGGCGTGGCCCACCGCGCCAACGTGGAGCACGACTTTGCAGCCAGCCTGCTGTTCTTCCGCCCGGCCGAGCTCAACCTGCCCGCATCCGAGCGGGAGCAGGCCCTGGCCCTGCAGGCCCGATTCCGGCAGCTGGTGGAGCAGGTGCCGCCCCAGGCCCCCTGGGCCACCCCCGACGCCGAACTGCTCGACCGGACGACCGTGGCCCAGTGGCTGGAGCAGCAGGGAGCCGGAGAGCTGGCGGGCTACCCGCTGGCCTGGCTCACGCGCATGGGCGGCTCCGGGGGCTTTGAACCCCACGAGAGCTCGATCCTGCACCTGGCCTGGACCCAGGCTGTGGCGCCCCAGCACGAGACACCGGAGGCCTGGCTGGTGGAGGGGGGCATCGCCCGGGTGGCCGAGCGCCTGGCCGCCGAGCTCAAAGAGCTGATCCAGCTGGCCGCACCCGTGGTGTCGATCCGTCAGCAGAACGGCAGGGTGGCGGTTGGTTGCAGCGACGGCAGCGTGATCGAGGCGGGGGCGGCGGTGGTGGCTATTCCACCGCCGCTGCGGCTGGCCATCCACTACGACCCGCCCCTGCCGCCCCAGTGGAGCGGCCTGCTGCAGCGCTCACCGATGGGCTCGATGGTGAAGGTGCTGGCCCTCTACCCCCGGCCGTTCTGGCGCGAGCAGGGGCTCAACGGCCTGGGCATCGGCAACCTGCCCACCCTGGAGCTCACGGTGGACAGCTCGCCGCCGGGGGGGCCGGGGGTGCTGGCCGGCTTCATCGCCGGCGAGCGGGCCGTGCGCTGGCAGCAACTGCCGGAGCGCGAGCGGGGCCAGGCCGTGCTGGCCGACCTGCAGGCCTGGTGGGGACCCGCGGCGGCTGAGCCGCTGGAGCTGGTGCTGCACAACTGGAACGCCGAACCCTGGAGCGGCGGCGCCTTCACCAGCTACCTCACCCCAGGCGCCTGGACCCGCTATGGCCAGATCTGGCAGCAGCCCCACCAGCGCGTGGTGTGGGCCGGCACGGAAGCGGCCAGCCGCTGGCCGGGCTATTTCGAGGGGGCACTCGAGGCCGGCCTGGCGGCAGCTGAGCAGGTGGAGAGGCTGCTCAGCCGCCGATCAGGGCCGCATCAGCACTGAAATCGGGGCTGGTGGGCATCTGCCGGGCGTAGTCGTTGTCGTAACTGTCAGCCAGGGTGGCCTCCAGGTCGAACACCGGCTCCCAGGCCAGCTCGCGCCGCACGCGGGTGATGTCGGTGAGGAAGTGGGCCAGGCGCAGGGGGAAGGCCTTGCGGGCCTTCTTGTCGAGCGCGGCGGGATCGAAGCTGCGGATCTCCACGGCGTCCGGATCCCGGCCGGCGGCCCGGGCGGCGGCCTGCACCAGTCCCCGGAAGGTGACGCCCTGGCGGCCGCTGCAATTGTAGATGCGGTTGGCGGCGGCATCCACTTCGATGCAGCGGGCCATGGCGGCGGCCAGATCGCTCACATGGCCCAGCTGGGTGATCGTGCTGCCATCGCCGGGGAGGGGCACGGGCCGGCCGTGCACGATCCGGTCGAAGAACCAGCTCTCCACCGGGTTGTAGTTGCCCGGGCCCACGATGTAGGTGG
>JBBASN010000047.1:0-17674 GCA_040399225.1 Prochlorococcaceae cyanobacterium
AGAAGTCCATCGGCACGGCATAGGCCTTGTAGATGCCGATGATCTGCTGGAGGTTTTCCGGCGTGTCCGGCAGCATCGAGCCGCCCGCCTCGAGCCGGTGGATCACCTCGGCGTAGCGGTGCATGGAGGGCGGAATCAGGGGCGTTCTGGTGCCCGCAGCGGGAGTGGTGGTGGTCATGTGGGCAGGGAGGAGGAGGCCGATGGGGGAAGCAGGGCCAGCTGCTGGACCACCGGATCGCTGTGGCGCAGGGCGATGGCGGCGGTGCTGAGCTCACTCCAGCCGGTGAGGCCACTGGGCCAGATGCCGGCCAGCAGCACCAGCACCGTGAGGGCCAGGGCTGGGAAGCGTTCGCCCCAGCGGGTGCTCTGCCAGTCGGCGCGGCTGTTGTCGAGCCGGCCGAAGCCCACCCGGTTGAACAGGCGCACCGCGTAGACGGCGGTGAAGCCCGAGGCCACCAGGCAGATCAGGGTGGCCCGGGGGAACACGGTCCAGCTGCCCTCGAACACCAGCAGCTCGGCCGGGAAGCCCGCCAGGCCGGGAATGCCGGCGGCGGCCATCAGGGCCAGCAGCATCAGGCCCATCGTGAACGGCAGGCCCCGGATCGGGTTCATCAGGCCCGAGAGCTCGGCGATCACTGTGGTGCCGGTCTTGCGCTGGATCAGCCCCACGCAGGCGAACAACAGGGCCACGATCAACCCGTGGGCCAGCACCTGCGCCACGGCGCCCTGCAGACTCAGGGGGGTGGCGGCGGCCAGGGCGAGCACCAGCAGACCCATGTGGCCCAGGGAGCTGTAGGCCATCAGCCGGCGGATGTCGGTGGCGGCGATCGCGTTGAGGGCGCCGTACACCGCACTTACGGCACCGGCGGCGGCGATCCAGGGGGAAAAGGCCAGCCAGGCATCGGGCAGCAGCTCCACACCGAAGCGAAGCAGGCCGTAGGCCCCCAGCTTCGACACCACCCCCCCCAGCAGCATCACCACCGGGGGCGGAGCTTCGGCATAGCTGATCGGCTGCCAGCCGTGCAGGGGCACCACCGGCAGCTTGATGCCGAAACCGAGCACCAACAGGGCCAGCACCCAGAGCTGGGCGGAGGCCGGCAGGGGCGTGGCTGCCAGGGCCCCATAGCTGAAGTCCACGGCGCTGCCGGTACCGGCCGCCCCCTGGCCAAACCAGCCGAAGGCGAGCACGCCGGCCAGCAGGCTCAGGCCCGACACGGCCCCATAGAGCAGAAAGCGCACGGCGGCTCCGGCCCGGCGTTCGCCGCCCCAGATCGCCACCAGCAGGGTGGTGGGGATCAGCACCAGCTCGAAGGCCAGCACGAACAGCAGGGCGTTACGGGCCAGGAAGGCCCCCACCACCCCCAGGTTGGTGGCCAGCATCAGGGAGAAATACAGCCGTGGCCGCCCCTGGTCGGCGGGGGAAGCCAGCACCGCCAGGGCCGTGAGCAGGGCCGTGAGGAGCACCAGGGGCAGGGACAGTCCGTCGAGACCCAGCTCCAGGCTCAAGCCCAGGCGCGGCAACCAGCTCAGCGTGAACGCAGCCGGCGGCTGGCGCCAGGCCAGCACCCCCAGCGCCAGCTGGGCGAAGGCAGCGGCCGCCGCTCCGGCGCGGATCAACGGGGGCCTGCCTGCGGGCAGCACGGTGAGCAGCAGGCCCGCCCCCAGTGGAATCAGCAGCAGCAGCAACAGGGTCATGGCCGGCTCTCAGGGCAGCAGGGAGGTCACGGAGCTGAAGTCGGCGACGATCAGCCAGGCCGCCATCAGCAGCACCCCCAGGACGAGGGTGAGGGCATAGGCCTGGGAACGGCCGGAGGTGGTGAGGCTGAGCCGGCGAGCCCCGGCCATGGCCGCCGCGCCGGCGCCGCCGCTGAAGCCATCCACCAGGGTGCGGTCACTCCAGGCCCCCAGCCGCGCCAGCAGCAGCACCAGGGCCACCACCGTGCGGTGATAAAAGCGCTCGGTCTGCATGTCGTGGGCCAGCCAGTCCTGCAGGCCGCCGAGGGAGGACGGCAGGTGGGCGAGGCCGTGGGGGCGCAGGTAGAAGGCGGCCGAGAGCCCGCCGCCCACCAGGGTGGAGGCCAGCAGCGGCCAGGCCAGGGGCCCCCAGCCCGGCAGGGGGGTGAGGGCGTACACGCCATTGCGCACCAGCAGCTGGGGCAGGTGCAGCACCAGGCCCATCACCACGGTGGTGGGCAACACCATCAGCCACAGCACCTCCGGCGAGCGCACGGTGAACGGGGTGGGGCGGCCAGCCCAGATCTGGCCGAAGATGCGGATCAGGCCGGCACTGATCAGGGCGTTGCTGATCAGCACCACGCCGCTAAGCAGCAGCGGGTTGGCGCTGGCGGCACAGAGGGCGAGCAATTCGCGCAGAGCCGCAAAGCCTGCAAAAGGGGGCAGCCCCATCAGGCCGGCCGCCCCCGTGAGAAAGGCCAGAGCCACCAGTGGGCGCTTCCCCCACAGCCCCCCCAGCTGGGTGAGGTCCTGGGTCACGTTGCTGATCACCACGGTGCCGGTGGCCATCAACAACAGGGCCATCGGCAGGGGGTACACCAGCAGCAGGTGCTCCGCCACGGCGAAGCCCCCCAGCCCCACCGCCACGAACAACAGCCCGAGCCAGCTGCTCACCAGAAACGAAAGGGCCCGCTTCACATCCACCTGGGCCAGGGCGATCAGCGAGGCCACCACGGCCGTGGAGGCACCCACCACCACCAGCACCCCCTGCACCAGGGGACTGAGCTCCAACAGGGGCTCGAGCCGCAGCAGCACCCAGGCACCTCCCACCACCACCACCGCATTGCGCAGGATGGTGGAGGGCAGGGGGCTCTCCATCGCCTCATCCAGCCACAGGTGCAGCGGGATCTGGGCGCACTTGCCCATCGGGCCAGCGATCAGGGCCAGCAGGATCAGCTGGAAACCCGGCGGCAGAGGCGTGCCGTTGTTGCTGAGGTCGGCGGCCCAACCCTGCAGGCCGTGGAAGTTCCAGGTGCCGGCCACCGGCAACAGGGCGATCACGCCGGCCAGCAGGATCAGGTCGCCGATCCGCTTGGTGAGGAAGGCATCGCGGGCCCCCTTCACCACCAGGGGCTGGTTGTACCAGGTGCCCACGATCAGGTAGGTGCCCAGGGTGAGCAGCTCCAGGATCACGTAGCTGAAGAACACCGAGTCGGTGAGCACCAGGGCGCACAGGCCCGCCTCGAAGAAGCTGAGGGAGCCGAAGAAGCGGGGCCAGCCCCAGTCCATCTCCAGGTAGCCGATGGCGTAGATCTGCACCAGCAGGTGCAGGCCGGTGATCACCGCCATGGCGATCAGGGCGGGCTCGGTCACCAGGCCATCGAAGCCGATGCGCAGGCCGGCAGTGTCGAGCCAGGTCCAGCCGAAGGTGATTGGCCGGTAGAGGGCCTCAGCGCCGGCGCGGGCGTTGGTGTGCAGGGCAGTGAGGGCGACCAGGCTGTGGCCGAAGGCCACGGCCACCATCAGCAGGTTGAGGTAGCCGCAGGGGCGCGGGCCCGTGCGGGAAATCACCCCGGGCGACCAGGCCAGGGAGGCCACGGCGGCCAGCAGCGGATACACAGGGATCAGCCAGGCCGCCTGGAGGAAAGCGACGGTCATCGGCGCGGGCTCAGGGCAGGGAGGGGAGAGGCCCCACCGCGGGGGGTGGGAGTTGGGGCCGGAAACCTAGGCCCCCTCCCGGGGGATTGGGTGGGCTTCGACACCGGCCCTCACGATCAGATCAGCGGCAGCCCCCCCGCAGCCGGGCGCTCAACGGTCGACGGGACGTTCGCTCACCACGGCGAAGAAGGGATCCCCCTTGGCCCCGATCCAGCCCAGGGGCCCTGCCGCCCGGGTGTTCTCGGCGATCAGCTCCGGCCGGCCCCAGCCCTGGGCCAGCAGCACGCGGGCCACGTAGGCCAGGTGGTCGCGGTCGCCACCATCAGTCCACACCTGGGGCGCCTTCTGGAAGAACATGCGGTTGGAGAAGGCCACGATCACCTGGCCGCGGGGGCGCACCACCCGCAGCAGGTCGGCAGCCACCGCTTCCGGCTGCTGCAGGTACTGCCAGCCGGCCACGATCAGGGCCGCATCCACGCTGGCATCGGCCAGGGGCAGGTGCTGATCGCGGTTGAGATCCTGCACCCAGTGCCGGTCGAGGCGGGGGTTGGCGGCCAGCTCCTCGGCGTTGAGGCCATGGCCGATCACCTCCTGGTAGGTGACCTCTTCGGGCAGATGGCTCACCCAGCTGCCCATCAGGTCGAGCACCACGGCACAGGCTGGGATCCGCTGGCGGTACAGCGCCGTGAGCCGGGAGCGGAAGGCCGCATCGAGATGCTGCACAAAGCGGGGCTCGGCATAGAAGAGGGAGTCCTCGCTGGCATCGAGCTTCAGCCGCTCCCCATCGCTCAACACCCGCACGGGATCAGGGGCCATGGTTCAGGGGTCGTCGCGACGCCGTTGATCCCTGCCCAGCACCCCGGCCAGGGGCCTGAGCAGCAGATTGCGCAGCAGCCGCCTGCGGCGGGCCGCCCAGATTCGCGCCGGCTCCACGGGAATGGCCCTTGGTCGGTAATGGGTTCGGCGCAGTCTGGCGACGGCCTCGGTGAGGGAGAGGGGCTGATCAAACAGAAAGCCCTGTCCCTTCGCCACGCCATGGTTGATCAACCAGTCCCGCTGAGCCGGCTGCTCGATACCTTCGGCGGTCACGGCCATGCCCAGGTCGTTGAGCATGGTGAGCATGGTGCGTAGCAACAAACGGGGTGAATCATCGTCGCCCTCGATTCGATCCACAAACATGCGATCCACCTTCACGCCATTGATCGGCAGGGAAATCAAGCGGGCCAGGGAAGAATAACCAGTGCCAAAATCATCGATGGCAATCAACACTCCTCGGCTCACCAGAGCATTGAGAAAGTGATCAAAGGCAGCGGATGTATCTTGAAAAGCATCCTCCACCAACTCCACCTGCAGCGTCCAGCCAGGGGGCAGTGGATTCTCATCCACCAGGCGGAGCAAGCACTGACGCTGGTCGCCATCTTCCAGCAACACCCCGGAGAGGTTCACATTGATGGTCATCGGGCGCTGGGGAATCGGCTGGGCCAGCAGGGGCAGGGCGGCGAGCGTCTTCTCGATGATCAACAGGTCGAGGTCGCCGGTGAGGCCGGTCTCCGCGCAGATCGGCAGAAAGCTGTCAGGCTGCAGCAATTTGCCCTCATAGCGCCATCGGGCCAGAGCCTCAAATCCAACCGGTTCGCCACTGGCGAGATCCACGATCGGCTGGAGGAACGGTTCGAGATCCTTGGCCGCCAGTCCCTCCCGCAGGGCCGACTCAAGGCGGTAGGTCTCCCGGGCTGCCACCCGGGCATCGGCGTCAATGAAGCGGAAGCTGCTGCCGGGGGCATGGCGGGCCATGCGCTCGGCCATGCTGGTATCGGCCAGCAGGGCCTCCACAGACTCGTAGTTCTTGCGGTAGGTGGCGATGCCGATCGAAACAGCCATCGACAACGATTGCAGGCCATGGCGATACACCTGATTGGCAAAGGCGATCAGCCGCTCAGCCACCTCCTGGATCTGGGATTCCTCCACGTCGTAGGGAAGCAGCACCACCAGTTCAGCCTCCGCAAACCTGGCCACGGATGCCGTTTTGGGTATCGCCGCCAACACCCGACGGGCAGCTTCGTTGATGCATTGCTCGGCCAGACTGCTGCCCAGAGTGGCATTCACCCGCTCATAGTCCCGGAAGCGGCAGCGCAGCAGGGTGAACGGTGATCCCAGGCCCATGCCGAACAGCAACGCCAGCATCTGCACCATCTGATCACGACTGATCAGCCGCTGCAGGGAGCTGGGCTGCTCCTGTGGGCCCTCAGCGAGACGCTCCGCATCAGCACCGGGCAGGCCGGCGGGCAGCAGGGGCGACGACTCGCGCAACACCTGCAGCTGCTGCACCGTGAGCGAGGAGAGCCGGCGCAGGCTGTCGATCTGCTCGGACGTGAGCTGGTGGGGTCGCCGACTGATGGCGCAGAGGCTGCCCAGCACAAAGCCGTTGCTGGTGATCAGGGGGAAGCCTGCATAGAAGCGAACACCCGGATCACCCGTGACAAGGGGATTATCGGCAAAGCGGAGATCCTCCAGGGCGTCGTTGACGATCAGGGGGTCGCGCTGAAGAATGGTGTGTCCACAGAAGGACACCTGCCGCGGCGTTTCCTGCTGCCCCAGCGGTGCGCCCACACAGCTCTTGAACCACTGGCGGTTCTCATCCACCAGGCTCACGATGCCGATCTCCGTGCCTGCTATGCGTCGCGCCAGCTCACTGATGTCGTCGAAATGGGGATCCGAGCCACTATCCAGCACTCCATAACTGCGCAGCTCCTGCAGCCGGGCGGCTTCATTGCTGGGGATCGCAGGAACATCCATGGCTCGCCGTTACTCAGTTGGGGATGGTTCTGTCGATCACGGTCGCCACCGGATTCGAGGTCATGGGCATGGAGGGCGTGGCCTGCAAGGGCGTGGCCCCCTCCCGGAGCGGCGCCCTGGGAGCACTGAGCTGGAGGCGGCCGACGGACTCGGCAGTGGCCCATTCCACGCGATTGCGACCTCCCTGCTTTCCCGCGTACAGACAACGGTCGGCAGAGGTATACAAATAATCCAGATTGTAGCCGCACTCAGCAGTGGCAGCGGCGCCGATGCTCACCGTCACCGGGATCTCCCTGCCGTTATAGGCAACCCGGCTCATCTCCAGCTGCAGACGCAATCGTTCCAGCACCTTACGGCCAGCCTGCTCATCGGTGGACAATAGCAGTGCGAATTCCTCGCCACCAAGCCGGCAGACGAGATCATCACTGCGCATCACCGTGGCCAGTACCGCGGCAATAGAAACCAACGCCACATCCCCGCAATCGTGGCCATAGGTGTCATTGATTCGTTTAAAGTGATCCACGTCCATAATGGCGAACACGTGGGAAGATCCACGATCTTCCCCTTCCGCCAGCAGGTCCATCGCGGCGTCCATGAAGGCCGACCTGTTCATCAAGCGGGTGAGGCCATCGGTCTGGGCGGCCTGGCTGAGCCGGGGCAGCAACAGGGCCTGGAGCACAAACCACAGGGAAAGACTGAGCAGGGCAGCCAGCAGCAGGGCCAGGAGAACCAGGGGCAGAACCTCCTGCAGGAAGGAGGCCATCACAATCCCTCCACTGAACGTGGCCACCACCAGGTAGGGCTCCCGGGGCAGACCCAGGTCGCTGGAGGGCCTGAAAACGGGACTGTAGGTGGTGAAACTGCTGTTGAGAGAAGGAAAATCCTCGGAGGCGAGACTCACACAGTTCGGGCGTGAATCCTCAAAGCACTGGGCAATCTGGCGAAACTGGGTATTGCTGAATTCGGCCCTACGGAACAATCCGTCGTAAATCATCAGATTCAACCAGGCAGGCCGGGATGAAAGCACAATCCGGCCCTCACGATTCAACACAAAAAGAACATCCAGACCAATCGAACCGTTGGCAAGGGTCTTGCGCACATAGGATTCCAGCAGCGCCTGGCGATCGGGATTCGGCAGGGAAGCGGCCAGCCCCGCCTCCACCAGGGTGCGGGCGCTCTCCGTCTGGAGAATCATGTGCTGGCGACTGTCAGCCAGCTTGAGCAGCACCAGGGTGACGGCGATCAGAGCCGCAGCCCCCAGCCCGTAGATCACCAGCAGCCTGCGCACAAGCTCTGTGGATTCGCGAATGAAGCTGGAAGCCTTGATCACGCTGAAGGGGCCCGGTTCTCAACCCACTCCTGCATGGATTCCAGCTCGCGCACCAGGATCTCATGGGCCTGCACTTCGGCCCGCAGCAGGGATTCCTCCTCGGCACTGAGTTGCTCCGGAGCGCTGGCCAGACGCCTCTTCAAGGCCTCACCAAAGCGCATCGCCTCCCGCAGGGCACCGCGGGCTGCAGCAAGACGCTGATCCAATCCTGTGAGTTCGCTGCCGGAAACTGCGGCCTGCGTCTTGATGGCGGTGATATCGATCTGGTTGGCGACGTAGAAATCAGGCTTGGCATCGGCCGCTTTGGACGCAGCCACGGGATAGAGGGTGAGCCGGTTCCAGAAACGGGTGCCATCCAGGCGATAGTTCACGAGCTCACCGCTGTAGGACTGGCCCAATGC
Organism: Prochlorococcaceae cyanobacterium; assembly: GCA_040399225.1. GTDB lineage: Bacteria > Cyanobacteriota > Cyanobacteriia > PCC-6307 > Cyanobiaceae > NIES-981. The sequence goes on from JBBASN010000047.1 coordinate 8,140, forward strand.
AATCGCCTCACGGATCCGCTGAATCTCATTGGGATCGGTGTCTGGCCCCTGCAAGAAACGGCAATTATAGCCAACGGAAAGATCGCGGGAATAACCGGTGATCAGGGTGAATGCCTTGTTCACATAGATCAGCGGCTGGTCGGGCCGGCGCATGTCTGCAATGGAAACACCCACAATCGAGTGATCCACCACACTGCCGAAGATGGAGAGTTCCTGCACCTGATCAGCCATCCTGGCGGCCAGGGCTGATTCGCGTTGGCTGGACTCCAGCAGTTGGCGGTTGAGCTGTTCCATCCTGTTGGTCTGGCCCTTGAATAACCCCGTGGCGGCCACGGAGGTGAGCCCGAGCAGGCCCACATAGCCGAACATCCAACCCAGATTGCCGAAGCCATCCACCCGCAGGCCCCGCACGGTGACCTCCTGGATGCCGCGCACATCGCCCACCTTCCAGTCACGCCTGGGGGAATCGGGATGGGTGTTGTGGCAGGTGACGCAGGCCTTACGCATCAGGATGGGTGTGGCCAGCCGGAAGCTGGAGCGTCCGAGGCCATTGCCCTCCAGCTTGGTGAAACTCTGTTGATCGGGTGACTTACGAAAGGCCTGCAGGGCCTCAATCTCAAAGGCATCGAGCGGGCGGGTCGTGCGCTTGGCGAAGGGATAGTCCGAGAGGAATTCGTAGGAGATGCGTCCATCCGTATGGGCGTTGTCGAACAGAGCGCCCAGCTCGATCGAGAGGGTGGCGGGGATGGGAATACCACCGTGAACCTCGCGATAATTTTCGGAATACACAGCTTTCCCATCTGCAGCCTGCAGACGGGAAATCACGTTATCGGCGTAGTAAGCGCGGATCCCGGAAGCCAGGGTGGAAATCTCCTCCGCCTGGAGTTGCATCTGGGACACCGTGGCCGAGGAGAGGCTCTTCACCATCACCACCGGCAGGAACAGCAGGCTGGCCAGCAGCAGCCACAGCACCGCATCACTGCGCAACCAGGAGGGCAGGAGCCCCCCACGGCGTGGGGAAGCACGCTCACCGGAGCGGGCCGTGGGCGGGGGAGACAGGGGCTCAGCGGCAGGATCGATGGAACTGAGCCAACGCGGTGCCAAGAACGACAGTTGCGTGTGTTCGCATTTTATGCGCAGCACCGTCGCAGCGCAGCGCCCGTTGCCTTGACCCTGCCAGGATGCCGGTGAGAGGATGCCCGTAAACACGCATGGCTGGAACCAAGCTCACCCCTGAAGGCTGGTCTGGAGCCAGCAAGGGGGTGTGGAACACGCGGGCCAATCGGGTGATTGACCGCAAGGGCGGCATCACGGTGGCGGGCAGTGAGCTCATCAATGCCCTGGCGGGCAACGACGCGATCACCGGCGAGCAGGTGAAAGGTCCGGGAGTGGTGGTGCCCCGCAAGCCGCGCCGCGGGAACCTTCAACTGGGGGGAGACGACGACACCCTCACCGGCACCAGCAAGCGAGGCATCGGCATCGACAACGGTGGCTTCATCTTCATGGGAGATGGCGCCGACACGATCATCGGCTCGGGCGCAGATGCCGGCATTCGCAACCGCGGCTTCATCTTCACCCAGAACGGCGACGATCTGGTTGATGTCCGCCAAGGGGGGATCCGGGGCGGTGGCTTTGTGGATCTGGGAGCCGGCAAGGACACGTTCATCGGCTATGGCAACCACACCGTGTATGGCGGCGGCGGTCGCGATACCTTGCTACTACCCAAGGGCACCTACGAATTGTCGAGACGCAATAGCAAGCGTTATCTCCTCGAGCAGGGTAGTGATCAACTGGAAATCTTCGACTTCGAAGTGATCGGAGCAATCAATAGCAGCACGAGCCAGCGCCTTGACATCGACAAAGGCGGCACCTTGGTTGTGAAGGACAACGGCAGCATTTCGCTGACCTGAAGCCAGTTACTGCCGTTATCCTGCCGTGCTTCAGCTGTTCTGTCGCAGGATCTCGGTGCAGGTGGTCACGCAATCCCCGTCATCGAGCGAGCAGGTGGTGATGCATTCGAAATAGGCCTCCACCGGATCCATGTCCAGGTCGGCAGCAGCGTGACCCGGCCAGCCTGACGACTGCAACGGCAGACCAGCAACTCCCTCGGCCTGGCTGGGCCCACCCCACACGGGGCCAAGATTGTTAACGCTGTGATCGAAGCGGTGCACAGTCATGGCTCTTGCGTGATGGGATTTTCACGCTATGCGCCGAGCCAATCCTGCACAAGCGCTTTGAGCAGGGATACTCAGCAGGACGTCAAGCTATGTAAAGCAAAGCCCGGCCTTGCGGCGCCTAGCATGGTTGTGATTCTGAAAGGATTGGGCAAGGACATGGATCGGCCGGCGGAATCCGCAGAACCTTCGGAATCGATGGAGGGGCGGTTGATGGAGGGGCGGTTTCGCAAGTTCGGCGACCAGGATCGCCGCAAAGGTCTTGATCCACGCACGGGTGCAGAGCGGCGCAGCGCCGGTGGGGAGGACCAGAACCAGAGCGTGTTCGACTGGCTGGAAAACGAACAGCAGGAGGAACGGCGCAGCGGCAACGACCGGCGCAGTGGCGTCGCCCGCCGCGGCACTGTTCACAACAGGCGCGATGAACGGCGCTCCATCCCCTTCTCCGTGGCCCCCCGGGGTGAAGTGCGCACCGAGGACGGGCGCCACTGGCATTGCACCCTCTGGGACGTGAGCCAGCGGGGGCTGTGCGTGGTGGCCAACGGCAGCTTCGAGCTACCCCTCGGCAGTGCCTTGAACATCAAACTCTTCGAGGTGGTGGGCCTGGGCAGCGCAGCCTTCAAGGCCAACCTGCGCTGGTTCGCCAGCGACGAATTCCAGACCTATCTGGGGCTGCAATTCAGCGAGCCGAGCAGCCTGCCTCCAGACACGTTTCTGGAGCGATACCTGCTCATAGACTTCGATGTCTGATCCCGATGATGGGGCCTGGCTTCTGGAGCTGGAAACGCGCAGTCGCAGGCAGGGATCGGGCATCACCCGCCAACAGCTCGCCGGCCACTGGCGGCTGGTGGAGCTATGGAACCGGGAGGCCAGGCCCCAGCCAGCTCCGGCCCGCCTGCTGCAGGCCCTGCAGGCCAGCCTGGAGATCCAACCGGCCGGCGGCAGCGAAGAGGGCAGGGAGGCCGCAGGCCTGGAACTGCGCAACAGCGTGCGGCTGGGAGCACTGGAGCTGGCCTTTCAGGGGCCCGGGTGGCTGGAGGGCCGCCGGCCCCTGCTGCGCTTTCGCTTCGCGGGGATGCAGCTCAACCTCGGTGCCTGGCGCCTCTGGCAGCGGAGCCTGCCGGCAGCTGATCAGGGAGGTGGGCCCTTTTTCGCCCTGATCGGCGCTGGCTGCGATGACCAGGGCCGTTGGCTGCTGGCCCGGGGGCGGGGCGGTGGTCTGGCCCGCTGGCGCTGTCCCTAAAGGGCCTGGGCCGTGCGCACCTGCCGGGCCAGAAGGGTGTAGAGGTAGTCGGGGTCGCGGTACTGGCCCGGCAGGCAGTGGTGGAGGGTGGCCAGCCGCTGCCAGCACACGGTGCGCCGCACCTTGGCCACCGTCTTGCCCTCCTGGATCAACAGGCGCAGGGCTTTGCAATAGAGCGGGTAATTGGCCTCGAGCTCGGCAATCGTGAGGCTCGGGGCCTGGGGTGAACGGCTGCTGGTCATGGCGCGGATTCCGGAGCTGCGGCAGGCGCGGGCGGGCTGGACTGGAGCCCCCGCCACTCTCAGCCTGAGCAGGCCGCCGGCGATCCCCCCGTCTGGGGACATTTGCCCTTGAACCCGGCTAGAGCTGCACCATTCCGCAGCGCATGCCCTTGAGCACCGCCTGCAGGCGGTTGTTCACGTCGAGGGTCTTGAGCAGGCGCTTGGTATAGGTGCGGGCGGTCTCCTCGCTCACCACCAGCTGCTCGGCAATTTCCCGGTCGCTGAGACCGCTGGCCAGCAGGTCAAGCACCTCGTATTCCCTCCGGGTGAGCCGCGGGCAGCTCAGGTAGGGCAGGTTGCCGGAACGCAGCGACGGACTGCGGTAGCTGTGGTGCCCCATCACCGCCATCACCGCCGCCTGCAGGGGCCGCTGGTCGCCGATGAAGTCGGCCTCCGCCACCACCGCTTCCAGCCAGGGCGCCTCCACGTACTGGGCCGGAATCACGTCGCCCAGGGCCAGCACCACCACCTTCAGGGCCGGCTGCGACTCCCGCGCCTTGCGGGCCAGCTCAAAGCCACTGCCGCTTTCCAGATAGTCGGTGCAGATCAGCAGCTCATAGGGTTCCTGGGCCAGGTAGGCCAGGCAGGTGGGTTCATCGGTGACGGCGCAGCCGATGTGGGTGCGGTCCTGGAAGCTCTCGCACACCGAGCGCAACAGAAAGCGACCCTTCATGGCGATCGCCACCTTGCCGCTGATCGCCACCGACAGCAGCACCTGATCAAGGGTGGTGCCCTCCAGGCTGGTGAGAAAGGGAGTGAGGTCCACTGAACTGCCTCCTGCCATGCAGGGGTCTGACCTGGATCCTGCTCCAGCGCCGGCCCCAGCGGGGGCCGGCGAGGGATTCGGGGTGCAATTACCCCCATTTGGGGACGTCGGGCGGCAGCGCTGCGGCCCCACCCCGGCACGCGCTCAGCAGATCCGGGGCAACAGCTCGCCGCTGCTGGGCAGCAGCAGCCGCTCCGTGCCGAGGGCCGTGCGCAGCAGCACCCGGGGGGCAAGCCCGGCCGCCAGGGCAGCGGCGATACCGATCCAGGCGCCACCGGCGGGGGCCAGCACCGCAAGGGCTGCCTGGAGCTGCGCCGGCGGCACCACCGCCAGAAAGCGGCCCTCGTTGGCCAGGTGCAGGGGCTCGAAGCCGAGCAGGTCGCACACCCGGGCCACCGGCTCGATCACCGGCACCGCCGTCTCCTCCACCCGCAGTTCCAGCCCCGCCCCCTCCGCCAGCTCCTGCAGGGCACTGGCCAGGCCACCGCGGGTGAGGTCGCGCAGGCAGTGGGGGGTGACGCCGGCCCGCAGCAGGGCCTCCACCTCGGGCCAGAGGGGCGCGCAGTCGCTCAGCACCGGCGGCTGCAGATCCAGGCCGTGGCGGGCGGCCAGGATCGCCACCCCGTGGCGGCCCAGGTCGCCGCTCACCAGCAGCTGGTCGCCGGGGCGGATCGCGGCGGGCTGCACCGGCTGGGCCTGCTCCACCGTGCCCACGCCGCTGGTGGTGATGAACAGGCCGTCGGCCTTGCCCCGCTCCACCACCTTGGTGTCGCCGGTGGCGATGCGCACGCCGCACTGCTCGGCCGTCGCGGCCATCGAGGCCACCACCCGGCGCAGCAGCACCAGCGGCAGACCCTCCTCCAGGATCAGCGACACGCTCAGGTAGCGGGGCCGGGCCGCCGCCATGGCCAGGTCGTTGGCGGTGCCGATCACCGCCAGCCGGCCGATGTCGCCCCCGGGAAACTCCAGCGGCTGCACCACATAGCCGTCACAGGTGAAAGCCAGCGGGCCGGCGGCGGCCGGCAGCTCCAGCAGGGCGGCATCGTGCAGCACCAGCTCCCCCTCCCCCTCCGGCCGGCCATAGAGCGGCAGCAGCTCCTGGCGGATCAGCTGCTGCATCAGGCTGCCGCCGCCGCCATGGGCCAGGAGGATCTGGTCGCTCATCGCGGCAGGGGGAGGCGGGGCCCCGGAGAGGATCGGTGACACTCTGGAGCGGGCAAACGACGTTCGGGGCAGGTGCCATGGCGGCGCGATCAGCAGTGCAGCGGGCGGCCCAGATCTCCCTGGCCCCCTTCACCCTGCTCAGCGGCGCCAAGTCGTTCCGCGATAACGCGGTGATCGGCAGCCGCCGGCTCAACCGGCTGGGGCTGCATGTGGGCCGCATCCGCCTGGCCGACGCCCTCACCGCCCAGCGGCGGGTGCGGCTGGGACGACAGCTGAGCGCCGCCGACCGGGCCCACTACGCCGAGCACGGCTATCTGATCCGCGAGAACCTGCTGCCCGCCGAGCAGTTCGCCGCCCTGCGCCAGGAGGTGTATGGCAGCCGATGGCCGCTGCTGGAGATGGGCCAGGGCAGCACCATCACCCGCCGGGTGGTGCTCGACCGGGCCGCCCTGGCCACCAGCCACCCCACCCTGGCGGCCCTGCTGGCCGACGCGGAGATCCGCCGGCTGATCCGCTACGTGGCCGGCACGGGCGCCGAGCCGATCTTCTCCCTGCAGGCGATCCTCAGCGGCCTGCCCAGCGCCACGCCCGACCCCCAGACCCACCTGCACGCCGACACCTTCCATTCGATCGCCAAGGCCTGGTTCTTCCTGCACGACGTGGAGGCCAGCGCCGGCCCCTTCGCCTACGTGCCGGGATCGCAGCGCATGACCCCCGAGCGGCTGGCCTGGGAGAAGCGGCAGAGTCTCACCGCCGCCGATCACCCGATCCAGTACCACGCCCGCGGCTCCTTCCGCGTCAGCGCTGACGACCTGCGGGCGATGGGGCTGCCGCCGGCCCGGCGCTTCGCCGTGAAGGCCAACACCCTGGTGGTGGCGGACACCCGCGGCTTCCATGGCCGCACCCCCAGCGAGCAGCCCGGCTGCCGGGTGGAGATCTACGCCTCCCTGCGCCGCAACCCCTACCTGCCGTGGAACGGCCTCGATCCCCTCAGCCTGCCGGGGCTCTCCGGGCGGATCGGCAGCCTGCAACAGGCGGCGCTGGAACGGCTCGCTCAGCTGGGGCTGGCCAGGATGCCCTGGGTGCCCCGCGGCGAAGGGCGGATCGACGCCCCTGCAACGGGCGGCCGGTAGCGGTAGTAGGCGGCGCAGGCCCCCTCGCTGGACACCATCGGCGCGCCGAGGGGGTGCTCCGGTGTGCAGGTGACCCCAAAGGCGGGGCAGTCGGGCGGGCGGGCCAGGCCGCGCAGGATCCGGCCGCTGATGCAGGGGTCCTCGGTCCCGGTTGCGCTGCTCTCCACGGGGGTAATGCCGAAGCGTTCGCGCGCATCCAGCCGGCGGTAGGGGCCGCGCAGGGCCAGGCCGCCCCCCGGCAGCACCCCCAGGCCCCGCCAGGGCTGGTGCACCACGGCGAACACCTCGGCCAGCTGGCGCTGGGCGGCGGGGTTGCCCGCCGGGCGCACCACCTGGCCGTAGGCGTTCTCCACCGCGGCCCGGCCCGCCTCCAGCTGGCGCACACAGGCCACCAGGCCGGCCATCAGCTCCAGCGGCTCGAAGCCGCTCACCACCACCGGCACCCCCTGGGCCGCCACCAGGGCCTCCAGCTCCGCCAGCCCCATCACCGCGCCCACGTGGCCCGCCGCCAGGAAGCCCTGCACCTGGTTGGCGGGGTCGGCCAGGACGGCGGCCATCGCGGGCACCACGCGCACGTGGGCCACCAGCAGCGACAGATTCGCCAGCGCCAGCGCCAGCGCCTGGCCGGCCAGCAGGGCCGTGGCCGGAGCGGTGGTCTCGAAGCCCACCGCCAGGAACACCACCTGGCGCTCGGGATGGGCGCGGGCCAGCGCGATCGCCTGCAGGGGAGAGGTGAGCAGGCGCACGTCGCCGCCAGCGGCCCGCACGCCCAGCAGGTCGTCGCCGCTGGCGCTGCCCGGCACCCGCAGCATGTCGCCGTAGGAGCAGAGGATCACCTCGGGGCGGCGGGCCAGCCGCAGGGCGGCGTCGATCGTGGCCGCCGGCGTCACGCACACCGGGCAGCCGGGGCCGTGGATCAGCCGCATCCCCGGCGGCAGCAGCTGGTCGAGGCCCCAGCGCACGATCGCGTGGGTCTGGCCGCCGCACACCTCCATCAACGTCCAGGGGCGGGTGGTGATCGCCGCCAGCTCCGCCGCCAGCGCCTGCACCCCCGCCCACTTGGTCATGGCAACAGGCTGGCTCATGGCAACAGGCTGGTTCATGGCAACAGCCCTGGCCAGGGGCCCTGCACCGCCCGCAGGTACTGGGCCCGCTCGTACTCGCCCGGGTTGGCACAGCGCTGCTGGCTCATGCAGCCCTGCAGCTCGCGCACCGAGCCGTAGTCGTGCTCCATCAGCCAGGTGCTGAGCTCATCCTCGATGCCGCGCAGCCGCTCCGGCCCGTGGCGCAGCAGCACCGCCACCATCTGGGTGACGCTGGCGCCGGCCATCAGCAGGCGCACCACATCGCTGCCGCGGTGCACGCCGCTGCTGGCGGCCAGATCAAGGGGCTCGCGGCCGTGCAGCAGGGCGATCCAGCGCAGGGGCAGGCGCAGGTCGTGGGGGGTGGAGAGCAGCAGGTTGGGGCGCAGCACCAGCTCTTCAATGTCGATGTCCGGCTGGTAGAAGCGGTTGAACAGCACCAGGCCATCGGCGCCCGCCAGCGCCAGGCGGCGGGCCATCGCCCGCAGGTTGGTGAAGAAGGGGCCGAGCTTCACCGCCAGGGGCAGGCGCACCTGGGCGCGCACCTCGCGCACGATCTCCTCCACCTGGGTTTCGATCGCGGCGCTGCTGAGCTCGGGATCGGTGGGCAGGGAGTAGATGTTCAGCTCCAGGGCCGAGGCGCCGGCTGCCTCGATGCGGCGGGCCGTCTCCACCCAGCGGCCTGGGTGGCTGCCGTTGAGGCTGGCGATCACGGGGATCGAGAGCTGGCGGCGGGCCTGCTCGATCAGGCGCAGATAGGTGTCGGACCCCTCGTGCACCACGGCCCCCTGGGGCAGGTAGCTGAGGGCCTCGCCGTAGCTCTCCTCCCCCTGGCTGGCGTGCCAGTGCAGCGCCAGCTGCTCCTGCTCGATCTGCTCCTCGAACAGCGAATGCAGCACCACCGCGGCGGCGCCGTGCTCCTCGAGCTCGAGCAACTGCTCCACGTGCTCGCTGAGGGGCAGGGCGGCCCCCACCACCAGGGGCGAGCGCAGGGGCAGGCCCAGGTAGGTGGTGGTGAGATCGGGGGTGGTGAGCGCCATCGTCATGGCTGGCCCTCCGGCCCCTGGGCGGCCATCGCCCGGTAGGTGGCCCAGCGGCGGTCGAGGTCGGCCTGGGCGGCGCGGGCCAGCTGGCGGGCGCGCTCCGGCTGGCTGTAGCGCAGCATGCGGAAGCGGTTCTCCGCCTCCATGCCCTCGGCCAGGGGCCGCCGCGGCCCGGGACTGTCGAGCTGCAGCGGGTTCTCGCCCCGCTCGGCGCGGCGGGGATCGAAGCGGTACAGGGGCCAGCGGCCGGTGTCCACCGCCAGCTTCTGGTGGGCCATGCCCTCGGCCATGGCGATGCCGTGGGCGATGCAGTGGGAGTAGGCCAGGATCAGCGAGGGGCCCGGGTAGCTCTCGGCCTCCAGGAAGGCGCGGATGGTGTGCTCGTCGCGGGCGCCCATGGCGACGCTGGCCACGTAGATGGTGCCGTAGCTCATCGCCATCAGGCCCAGGTCTTTCTTGCCGGCCGCTTTGCCGCCGGCGGCGAACTTGGCCACCGCCCCCAGGGGCGTGGCCTTGGAGGCCTGGCCGCCGGTGTTGGAGTACACCTCGGTGTCGAGCACCAGGGCATTCACGTCACGGCCGGCGGCGAGCACGTGATCGAGGCCGCCGAAGCCGATGTCGTAGGCCCAGCCATCGCCGCCCACCAGCC
>JBBASN010000048.1:0-17608 GCA_040399225.1 Prochlorococcaceae cyanobacterium
CTCGTGCGCAAGATGCGCATGGGCTACAACCTGCGCACGGTGCTGGAGAGCTGCCGGATGCTGGCCCGCGCCGGTTTTCGCCACCACGTGTCGGTGAACTACTCGTTCAACGTGATCGACGAGCGGCCCGAAACCATCCGCCAGACCGTGGCCTATCACCGTGAGCTCGAGCGCATCTTCGGGGCCGACAAGGTGGAGCCGGCGATCTTCTTCATCGGCCTCCAGCCCCACACCCATCTGGAGCAGTACGGCTTCGATCAGGGCCTGATCCAGCCCGGCTACAACCCGATGAGCATGATGCCCTGGCATGCCCGCAAGATGCTCTGGAACCCGGAGCCGATGGGCAGCACCTTCGGCAGGATCTGCCTGGAGGCCTTCGACACCAACCCGGGCGATTTCGGCCGCACGGTGATGGCTCTGCTGGAGCGTGACTACGGCCTGGCGCCCCTGGAGGAGGCGCTGCACGCGCCGGTGGAGGGCCGTAGGGCGCTGGCCACGGCGGTGCGCTGACGCCACAGCAGGGTCAACAGCAGCAGCCCCAGCCCCAGCCAGCCCAGCAGGCCGCCGATCGGGTTCACATCTCCCTCACCCGGGCCCACCAGCCAGCTGGGGGCTCCGGCCTGAAGGTTCAGCAGATCCTTCTGGATCAGGAACCAGCCGCCAACCAGGCCGCCATGGAGGCCGATCGACCCCCAGAGGTTGCCATTCAGCTGGCGCCGCAACAGCGCCAGGGCCAGCCCCAGCAGGGTGAGGCCGCCCAGCAGGGCCAGCCCTGGGAGCGGCGGCAGGCGGTGCCAGGGATGCACCAGCGCGAACAGCAGCGCCTGCAGCCCCAGGGCCCGCCGTCGAGGCAGCAGCAGCTCCAGCTCCCCCCACAGCCAGCCCCGGAACAGCAGCTCCTCGGCAAAGCCCACCCCCAGCAGCAGCGCCAGCCCGTTGGCGAGCAGGGAAGGGCTGAGGGCGCCGCGCCACTGGGCCTGGCCGCTCAGCAGCAACAGAGCGGCCACGGGTGCCAGCAGGCCCCCCGCCACCAGCACGCCCAGGAGCAAGCCGCCTGCCCCAGAGCCAGGGCTGTCCGCCGCCAGCCCCAGCCGCCGCCAGGGATGGGCCTCGCCCCACACCCGCCGCAGCCGCAGCGGCAGGCTGAACAGCAGCAGCACCAGGGCGATCACCGCTCCGGCCAGATCCACCTGGTCGGGCCGCCAGCTGGGAGCCAGCAGGGCCAGGGGCCGCGAGAGCAGCCAGCCCGCCCCGTAGAGCAGCGGCACGTAGAGCAAGGTGCCAAGTGGTCGTGGCCTCACTCTTCGGGCTCGATCGTGCTGGTGAGCCCCTTGGCCTTGAGGCTCTCGCAGTAGAACTCCGCCGGCTCGATGTCACACACGATCACCAGGCCCACGCCGGTGTTGTGGGCCTCCAGCATCACCGCCATCGCGTCCTGCTCGCTCAGGCTGGGCACCACCTGGCGCAGAGTGGTCACCACGTATTCCATGGTGTTCACCGGGTCGTTGTGCAGCAGCACCTTGTAGCGCCGCTGGGGTTTGCGCACCCGCTCCGGGGCCTTGTCCAGCACCGTGGCGCCGCCGGGGGAACGGCTTGGGGTAGTGGTGGCGCGGGGTGTGGTGGAGCTGGCAACAACAGACATGGCCATCAGGGGGCTGGAGAGCGCAATCGACTGGGTGGTGAAGGCCTCTGAAAGTGCGGCCAGCTTAGGAAGCAAACCCTGGGCCGCCGTCACGTCCGGCTCAGGCCGCCAGGGCCGCCTGGATCCGGCCCATGGCCGCAGTCACGTTCTCGCGGCTGTTGAAGGCCGAGAGGCGGAAGTAGCCCTCGCCGGCGGCGCCGAAGCCACTGCCGGGTGTGCCCACCACGTGGGCCTTGCTCAGCAGCAGATCAAAGAAGCCCCAGGAATCCACCCCGGCGGGGGTCTGGATCCACACGTAGGGGGCCTGTTCGCCTCCATACACCTGCAACCCGGCGGCACTGAGCTCGCGGCGGATGATCGCAGCGTTCTCCATGTAGAAGGCGATCAGCGCCTTCACCTGGGCCTGGCCTTCGGGGGAGTACACCGCCTCGGCGCCGCGCTGCACGATGTAGCTCACGCCGTTGAACTTGGTGCACTGGCGGCGGTTCCACAGGGCCCACAGCTCCACTTGCTCACCGTTGGCGGCCGTGCCCATCAGGCCGCGGGGCACCACGGTGAGGGCGCAGCGGGTTCCCGTGAAGCCGGCGTTCTTGGAGAAGGAGCGGAATTCGATCGCGCACTCGCGCGCCCCCTCGATCTCGTAGATGGAGTGGGGCAGGGAGGGGTCCTGGATGAAGGCCTCGTAGGCGGAGTCGAACAGGATCAGGGCACCGTTGCTGCGGGCATAGTCCACCCAGGCCTGGAGCTGCTCACGGGTGGCCACCGCACCGGTGGGGTTGTTGGGGAAGCAGAGGTAGATCAGATCCACCTTCTCCGTGGGGATCTGGGCGGTGAAGCCGTTGGCGGCATTGATCGGCAGGTAGGTGAGGCCGCCGTACTGGCCGGCGTCATCGGCGTCGCCGGTGCGACCCGCCATCACGTTGCTGTCCACATACACCGGATACACCGGGTCGGTGACGGCGATGCGGTTGTCCGGACCCAGGATGTCGAGGATGTTGGCGCTGTCGCACTTCGAGCCGTCCGATACAAAGATCTCCTCGGCCGAGATCTGGCAACCGCGGGCCTGGAAGTCGCTGGCGGCGATTTTTTCCCGCAGCCAGAGGTAGCCCTGCTCGGGGCCGTAGCCGTGGAAGCCCTCACGGGTGCCCATGTCGTCGATCGCCGCCTTCATGGCGTTGCGGCAGGCCTCAGGAAGGGGCTCGGTCACGTCGCCGATGCCCAGCCGGATGATCGGCGCACTCGGGTTGGCCTCGCTGAAGGCCTTCACCCGCCGGGCAATCTCGGGGAAGAGGTAACCCGCCTTGAGCTTGAGGTAGTTGCCGTTGACCTGGACCATCGCAGAGGGGGGGCGCTCGGGCCCGGCAGAACTGGCTCGGATTGTCCTATGCGGACCTGCTGGCCTCCAGCGGCGGCTGCACCCAGATGCCTGGGCGGATCTCGAAGCTCACGTCCACGGGCGCGACCAGCTCGGCCCGCTCGGGTTGGAGCTGTTCCACCAGCTCATGGAAGCCGCGGGAGAGCTTCGGGGCCTTGGAGAGCTTGATCTCATAGACCCGGCGGCGTTGGCCCCGCTCCAGCACAAGGTCGAGTTCGGCGCCGTGGCCGGTGCGCAGGAAATGGGGACGCCAGCGCGGATGGGCGGCGATCAGCTGCTCGATCACGAAACCCTCCCAGCTCTCACCGGCCTGCGGGTGGGCCAGCAGATCGTCGTAGCTCTCGATGCCGAGCAGGTTGTGCAGCAGGCCGCTGTCGCGCAGGTAGAGCTTGGGCGAGCGCACCAGCCTCTTGCTCAGGTTGGCCTCCAGCGGCGGTAGACGCCGCAGCATGAAGGTGTGCTCCAGGGCCGCCAGCAGCTTCTGCAACCGGGCGCTGCTCAGATCAAGCAGGCCCGCCAGTCGGCTGGCATTGAGGGTCTGCCCCTGGAGGTGGGCCAGCAACCGCCACAGCCGCTCCACCATTGGCAGCGACAGCCCCAGCTCCAGGGCGGCGATGTCGCGGCCCAGGAACGTGCGGATGAAATCCTCACGCCAGTCGATGCTGGTGTCGTCGTCCTCCGCCAGCAGGCTCTCCGGGAAGCCGCCGCGCAGCCACAGCTGCTGCCAGCGCGTGGCCGGGCCCACTTCGCCCAGCAGAAAGGGGGTGAGCTCCACCTGGGCGATGCGGCCGGCCAGGCTTTCGTGGCTCTGGCGCAGCAACGGGCCGGACGCCGAACCGAGCAGCAGGAAGCGTCCGGGCCGGCGGTCCCTGTCGATCTCGGCGCGCAGCAGGCTGAAGAACTCCGGCAGCAGCTGGATCTCATCGAGGCACACCAGGTGATGCCGATGGGCTTCGAAGAACAGCTCCGGCTCCTGCAGCCGGGCCCGATCGCTGCGGTCCTGCAGGTCGAGCAGCAATCCATTGCCGTGCTCGGCCAGCAGCTGGCGCGCCAGCGTGGATTTGCCGCATTGCCGGGGGCCCAGCAGCAGCACCGCCGGTGCCCGGTTCAGGGCCTTGTTGAGTGCCAGTTGGGCTTGCCTGGGCAGATAACCGTGCATTTGTGCAGTTTAACTGCCAATTTGCACGGTTAATGTCGGCACGGCCCTGCCTGCATACGATCCAGGCAGCACTCCGCCGCCGGCACCCGGCCGCCGCCTGTGACCGTTGCCGCCACCATGCCCGTCGGTCCAGCCCCCAGCCCAGCGCCGGTCGATTTCGAAACCCTGGTCGACCTGGGCATCAGCAAGCCGGCCCGCTACCTGGGCAATGAGCTGGGGGTGCAGGCGCGCGACTGGGACGCCGACTGGTCGGCTGCCGGGGTGCGCTGGGCGCTCACCTACCCCGAGGTCTACGAGGTGGGGGCCAGCAACAGCGGCCACATCATTCTCTATTCGATCCTCAATGCCGTTCCCGGCCAGCTGTGCGACCGCAGCTACCTGCCGGCGCCGGACCTGGCCGCCCGCCTGCGCGAGCGCGGCGCTCCCCTGTTTGCCGTGGAGAGCCGCCGGACCTTGGCCGCCTTCGACATCCTCGGTTTTTCGCTCAGCTACGAGCTGGGCGGCACCAACATCCTGGAGATGCTGGCGCTGGCGGGCATCCCGATCCGCTCGGCCGAGCGCGGCGACCTGCCCCTGTCCCACCCGGATGCACCGCCGCTGATCTTCGCCGGCGGACCCACCGCCACCAGCAACCCCGAGCCCTTCGCCGCCTTCTTTGACTTCATCGCCCTGGGCGACGGCGAGGAGCTGCTGCCCGAGATCGGCCTGGTGGTGGCCGAAGCCCGCGCCGCTGGGCTCACGCGCCGCCAGTTGCTGCGCGATCTGGCCCAGGTGCCGGGGGTCTATGTGCCCGCGCTCTATGGCCCCGGCGCCGATGGCGTGGCGATTGAGCCGCTCGAACCCGGACTCCCCGGGCGCATCCAGCGGCGCACGGCCACGCCGATGCCCCACTACGCCATGGGCCTGGTGCCCCACATCGAGACGGTGCACGACCGGCTCACGGTGGAGATCCGCCGCGGTTGCACCCGCGGCTGCCGCTTCTGCCAGCCCGGCATGCTCACCCGCCCCGCCCGCGACGTGGAGCCCGAGGCGGTGGTGGAGGCGGTGGAGGAGGGCATGCGCCGCACGGGCTACAGCGATTTTTCGCTGCTGTCGCTCAGCTGCTCCGACTATCTGGCCCTGCCGGCGGTGGGGGTGGAGCTGCGCAACCGCCTGGCGGATCAGAACGTGAGCCTCACCCTGCCCAGCCAGCGGGTGGATCGCTTCGACCAGAACATTGCCCACATCATCGGTGGCACAAGAAAGGGAGGTATCACCTTCGCGCCGGAGGCCGGCAGCCAGCGCCTGCGCGACATCGTCAACAAGGGCCTCACCGACGCCGAGCTGCTGGCCGGCATCCGCACCGCCATGGAAAGCGGCTACCGCAAGGTGAAGCTTTACTTCATGATCGGCCTGCCGGGGGAAACCGACGCCGACGTGCTCGGCATTGCCGACACCTGCCGCGCCCTCCAGCAGCAGTGCCGCGATCTGGGCCGGCTGGAGCTCAACCTCACCATCTCCAACTTCACGCCCAAGCCCCACACCCCCTTCCAGTGGCACAGCGTGAGCACGGAGGAATTCCGGCGCCGCCAGCAGCTGCTGCGCAGCGCCCTGCGCCAGCTGCGCGGCATCAAGACCAACTTCACCGATGTGCGGCTCTCGGCCATCGAAGACTTCATCGGCCGCGGCGACCGCCGCCTCTCGCCGGTGATTGAGACCGCCTGGCGGGCCGGGGCGGGCCTCGATGCCTGGTTCGAGTCGGCCGAGCGCAGCTACGCCGCCTGGACCGGGGCGATCGAGGCGGCGGGCCTGGGCGGCCGCTACCGCCAGTTGGAGCTGGGGGCCTGGAGCGCCGTCGAGGCGATGGAGGCGGCGGATCTGGAGGCGTTCTGCCGCCAGCCACTGCCGTGGGATCACATCGATTCGGGGCTCGACAAGCGCTGGCTGGCCGAGGATCTGCAGCGGGCCCTGGCGGCTGCGGTGGTGCCCGACTGCTCGTTTGAGGGCTGCAGCAGCTGCGGGGTGTGCGGGCCCGAGCTGGGCCACAACGTGGTGATTCCGCCGCCTGAGATCCCGCCGGCCCTGCCGCAGCGGGCCCCGGCCAGCGAGCGGGTATGCCGGCTGCGCCTCGGTTTCGCCAAGACCGGTTCCCTGGCCCTGATCAGTCACCTCGACCTGCTGCGCCTGCTGGAGCGGGCCCTGCGCCGCACGGGAATGGCGGTGAGCTTCACCGGCGGCTTCCACCCCCTGCCGCGGCTGCAGGTGGCCCTGGCCCTGCCCCTTGGGGTGGAGGGCACGGGCGAGTGGCTGGATCTGGAGTTCACCGAGGCGGTGGAGCCGGCGGCGGTGCGCTCGCGCCTGCAGGCCGAACTGCCGCCGGGGCTGCAGCTGCTCTCGGCGGCGGTGGTGCCCACCTTCGGCCCCAGCCTCAGTCAGGAGCTGCACCAAGCCCACTGGCGTTTCAGCCTCCGGGCCGAGGGTGCTCCAGCCCTGGAGCCGGAAGCCTGTGCTGCCGCCATCGCTGCTCTGCTGGCGGCAGCGGAGCTCAGCTGGCAGGACACCGACAAAAAAGGGCGCCCCCGGCAGCGGGACTGCCGGCCCGAACTTGTGGATCTGCGCCGGGTCGACCCCACGGTGTGTCCTGGGGCGGCCGCCCCGGATGCGCTCGTGCTCGAGCTGGAGGCGGCCATCGATGGTGCCGGCCGCAGCCTGCGTCCCTCCCAGGTGACCCATTGGTTGGCCCAGCACCTCGGCTGTGAACTCGTTCTTGGCCACCAGTGCCGTACGGCCTTGCTGTTACGGGAACCCTTGACTGCAGAACGGTCGTGATAATCTGAGTCGTAGGCGATCAGGCAGGCTGCCTGCGAGCTTCAACCGAGCTTCCAACTCGAGAGCTTTTTCAGCGATCAGCCTCCCTGGCTGCATTGCCTCTCAGATCCAACCGGCACTCCAGGCGCCCTCCCAGAGATCAGGCCTGGTCTGTTGTTCCCTCCGCACGCGTCCCGCCAGGGTTCACGGTTCCGGAGCCGGACTCCAGCCGGCCGTTCGCCCCAGCCCCCATCGGCGCACCGTTTCAGATGGCGACCAGGTCGGTCCCATCCCAGCTTTTTTCTTCGTTCTGTGGCTTGAGGCTGCGGCCTTCTCCGCGCCATTGCCGCAGGGATCTCACTCACCGGATCGGCCAGAGCAGGCCACACCCCTTCCCCCATGCCACAGCAGATCGTCATTGCCGAGCAACTGCGGATCGCCGCGGTTCTCAACGATGAGCGTGTTGACCAACTGGTTGTTGCCCAGGGCCGCTACCAGATCGGCGATGTGTATCTGGGCACTGTTGAAAATGTGCTCCCCGGCATTGATGCGGCTTTTGTCAATATCGGTGAGAGTGAAAAGAACGGCTTTATTCATGTCACCGATCTCGGCCCGCTGCGCCTGAAGAAGGGGGCAGCGGGGATCACCGAGCTGCTGGAGCCCAGGCAGAAGGTGCTGGTGCAGGTGATGAAGGAGCCCACGGGCACGAAGGGGCCCCGGCTCACCGGCAATCTCACCCTGCCCGGCCGCTTCCTGGTGCTCCAGCCCCATGGCCAGGGCGTGAACATCTCCCGCAGGATCAACGGCGACCACGAGCGCAACCGCCTGCGTGCGCTTGGGGTGTTGATCAAGCCGCCCGGTGCCGGACTGCTGATCCGCACCGAGGCGGAGGGGGTGAACGAAGACCTGCTGATCGACGATCTGGAAGCCCTGCTGCGCCAGTGGGAAGCGATCCAGAACGCAGCCGAGACGGCCAGCCCACCCGTGCTGCTCAACCGCGATGAGGACTTCATCCATCGCGTGCTGCGCGATCTCTACAACCCCGATGTGCTGCGGGTGGTGGTGGACACTCCAGCGGCCGTCGCCCGGGCCAATGCCTTTTTGGGCGCCGACCATGCCAATGTGCAGGTGGAGGCCCACAGTGAACCCTCCGACATCCTGGAGGCGTTCAAGGTCAACGCCGCCATCCGCGATGCCCTCAAGCCACGGGTGGATCTGCCCTCCGGCGGTTACGTGATCATCGAGCCCACCGAGGCGCTCACGGTGATCGACGTGAACTCGGGCTCCTTCACCCGCTCCGCCAACGCGCGCGAGACGGTGCTCTGGACCAACTGTGAGGCGGCGGTGGAGATCGCCCGCCAGCTCAAGCTGCGCAACATCGGAGGCGTGGTGATCATCGACTTCATCGACATGGAGTCCCGCCGCGACCAGCTGCAGCTGCTGGAGCACTTCACCCAGGCCGTCCGCGATGACGCGGCCCGTCCCCAGATCGCCCAGCTCACGGAACTGGGCCTGGTGGAGCTCACCCGCAAGCGCCAGGGCCAGAACATCTACGAGCTGTTCGGTCGCGCCTGTCCCAGCTGTGGCGGCCTGGGCCACGTGGCCGTGCTGCCGGGGCAGGACAGCCTCCAGCCGCTGGCCACCGCCACCGGCCTGGTGCGTTCCGCCGCCTCCGCCCGCGCTGAGGTGCTCGCACCCGGTGCTGCGGTTGAAACGGGATCGAGTCGCCGCCGCCGGGGTGGCCGTGGCGGCCGCTCCGCAGCTCCCGCACCCATGAGCACCGATCTGGCTGATTCGGGCGTGCTGATGCCGATCGCCCCCCTGCTGGAGGGCCAGGATGGTCAGGTCGGCGAGCCCACCACCCTCAACGGCAGCGCGGAGCAGGCCGCCGCCAGCCGCCGGCCTGAGGTGGATCTGGTGGCGGTGCCGATGGATGCCGAGCAGGAAGCGGTGTACGGCTGGCTGGGCCTCAATCCCACCCTGCTGCTCGACGAGCCGCCCGCCGGCGACAACGTGGTGGTGCGGGTGGTGCGTCCCGATGCCGATGCAGAGGCCGTGCTGGAGGAGGCCCGCCAGCAACTGGCCAGCAGCGGCAGCCGTCGCCGGAGGGGACGCTCCGGCCGCGGCGGTGGTGGTGCCGCGTGGGCGGCCGGCAACGGCGTTGCCCCAGCGGCTGAGCCTGATGCCCGGGAGTTTGAGGAGCGCCGGCCCGCGCCGGTGGAGATCACGCCGCTGCCCCTGCAGCTGGAGCCCGAAACGATCGTCACGGTTTCGGTGCCCACCCGCCCGCCGGCAGAGCCCGAGCGGCAACCGCTCGCCGTGGCCCCAGCGGTGGAGGTGCAGGAGGAGGACAACCAGCCCCGCCGCCGCCGCCGCCGTTCCTCGGCCGCCAGCTGAGCAGCGGCGGTCCGGGATGACCACGGCCGGGGTGGATGAGGTGGGCCGGGGCTGCCTCTTCGGCCCGGTGTTTGCCGCAGCGGTGGTGCTCTCCGAAGGGGCCGCTGCCGGGCTGCAGGCGCTGGGCCTCACCGACAGCAAGGCCCTCACGGCCCGCCGTCGGGCAGCCCTGGTGCCTGAGATCACCGCCCGGGCTGCGGGTTGGGCCCTGGGCCAGGCCTCGGCCGCCGAGATCGACCGCCTGGGCATCCGGGCGGCCACCGAACAGGCCATGCTGCGGGCCCTGCAGAAACTGCCCCGCTGCCCGTCCCTGGTGATTGTGGATGGGGTGTTGCCCCTGCGCGGCTGGTGCGGACCCCAGCGCACCCTGGTGCAGGGGGATCGTCTCTGCCCGGCGATCGCTGCCGCCAGCGTGCTGGCCAAGCAGGCCCGAGACCAGCTGGTGATCGACGTCCTGGCCGCCCGCTTCCCCGGCTATGGCCTGGAGCGTCACGTGGGCTACGCCACGGCCCATCATCGGCGGGCCCTGCTCCAGCTCGGCCCCACGGCCCTGCACCGCAGCAGCTTTCTGCGCAAGCTGCTGGCGAGTCAGTCCTCGCGCAACCAGCCCTCATAGTCGGCCAGGAGCTGCTGGCCCACCCGGCCCTTGATCCCCAGCAGGATGCCCGTGAGCAGGGAGCGGCCGGTGGCCTCCAGCACCCGGGCCGGGATCAGGCGCAACAGCGGCGGCTGGCTCACCCGCACATCCAGCCGCGCCTCGCCGTTGAGGCCGCTGCCGCTGGCCTCCAGCCAGGAGTGCAGGGTGAGCTGGAAGTCGTCCACCAGGCCAAGCCCCTCCAGCTGGCAGTCGATCGCCTCCAGCTCGATCCGTCCTTCCTCGGCATGGGTGCGCAGCTGCACCACGGGGTGGATCTGCAGCTGAAACACCTGCAGGTGTGTCACCGCGTAGCGGTAGCGGCCGGGCCCGAGGGCCTGGAGTTGGCTCGGGTTGAGCAGGGCGTTAACCACCCGGTCTTCCTGGGTGAGGTAATGAGCCAGCCGTTGCGGCTGGTGGTTCACGGTGAGTTGCAGTTGCTGACTGGCACTGAAGGCCAGGGGCATGGCCTGCTGGCCGGCGCGGCATGATCCTATCGGTCAGCTTCCGTCGTGATGCGTCTTGCCTTTCTCGGCCCCGTGGGCACCTATGGCGAGCAGGCGGCCCTGCAGCTGGTGGCGCTGGAGGGCCTGAAGGACGTGGAGTATGTGCCCCAGCTGGGCATCCGGGCCGTGGTGCAGGCCCTGGCCAGCGGCAGCTGCGATGCGGCGGTGGTGCCGGTGGAGAACTCGGTGGAGGGTGGCGTGACCGCCTGCCTGGACGCCCTCTGGGAACATCCCGAGCTGGCGATCACCCGCGCCCTGGTGCTGCCGATTCGCCATGCCCTGCTGGGCAGCGCCGGCTTGGATGGGGTGAGCGAGGTGCTCTCCCACCCCCAGGCCCTGGCCCAGTGCAGCCAGTGGCTGGCCGAGCATCTGCCCCATGCCCTGCAGTTGCCCACCAGTTCCACGGCCGAGGCGGCCCGGATGGTGGTGGGCAGCCGCTTCCGGGCGGCGGTGGCCTCCCGCCAGGCCGCCCAGGAGCATGGCCTGCAGGAGCTGGCCTACCCGATCAACGACGTGGCCGGCAACTGCACCCGCTTTCTGCTGCTGCGCCGGGAAGCGCGCCAGGCCAGTGGTGCGGTGGCCAGCCTGGCCTTTTCCCTGCACTCCAACCAGCCCGGAGCCCTGCTGGAGGCCCTGGGCTGTTTCGCCCGCCGTGGGCTGAACATGAGCCGGATCGAATCGCGGCCCTCCAAGCGGGAGATGGGGGAATACATTTTCTTTGTGGACCTGGACCTGGACCTGGACCTGGACGCCGCGGCTGGACCCGCAGCAGGCAGCACCGGCTCCCTGGAGGAGGCCCTCGGTGAGCTCAGACCCCTCTGTGAGCACCTGGCCCTGTTCGGCACCTATCCGCTCACCAACATGGTCTGAGCGGGCTTCGTGCCCCGAAACACGCCGAACTGCATCAGGCCGGTGGCGAAGGCCCAGTGCATCAGCAGGATCGTGGGGGTTTCGCGCAGGCCCTGCAGCACCGCTGCGGGCCCCAGGCCCAGCACTGCCCCCGGCCGGCGCAGGCCCTCAAGGATGGAGTCGATCCAGGAGGGCAGGGTGGCGGCGGTCCAGTCGCCGGTTGTCACGGCCATGCCGCCCGCACAGGAGCTGGTCTCCAGGTTGCGGCGGAGCGAGGCGATGCTGGCGAATTCCGGGTGGGCCCACTGTTCGAGCAGCTGGCGCATCACCCAGCGCTCCAAGCGGGTCATGGCGCCGTCGGCCGGGTCGCGGCGGTTCCAGTCCGCCACCGCCAGCCGTCCCCCTGGCTGCAGCACCCGCAGCAGCTCATCGGCGTAGCGCTGCTTGTCGGGCATGTGGGGACAGGCCTCCACGCTCCATACGGCGTCGAAGCTGCCATCCGCCAGGTTGAGATCCAGGGCATCCATCACCTGGAAGCGGCAGTGGGGCAGGCTGGCGGGCGTCAGCGCCGTGGCGCGGGCGATCTGGGCAGGACTGATGCTGATCCCGAGCACGTCCAGACCGTAATCGCGGGCCAGGATGCGGGCGCTGCCGCCGATGCCGCAGCCCACGTCCAGCACCCGTGACCCTGCGGGCAGCTGGTCGAGGCCGCTCCAGCGCACCAGCTCATGCACAAAGGCCGCCTTGGCCTGGCGAAAATCCACGGCTCCGGCAGGCCGCGGTGGGGTGCCGTAGTGGCCAAGGTGGATGTGGTCCCCCCAGAGGCGCTCCAGCAGCTGGTCGTTCGTCCAGCGGTCGTAGGCCTCGGCCACGCTGGCGCTGCTGGTGTAGCGGCGGTTGCGCTGCTGCCAGGTGAACAGGGCGGCGGCGCCCACGGCCGTGGCGGCGGCGCCCACGGCGAGGGGCAGGCCTGTCACTGGGGCTGGAAGGTGTCCTTGAGCACGGTGCGGGCGGCCAATTGGCGGCGGGTGTGGTCGAGCAGGTCGAATTCCTGGCGCAGGCGTTCGGCAGTGCTGGTGATCTCCAGCAGGGCCTGCTGGTGGTCGGCAACCGGGCCGCCGAGGTGGGAGCCGATCCAGAAGGAGAGCTCACGGGGCAGGTCGGGCAGATCGCTGGGCAACTGGGCGGGCTTGCCGATCAGTTTTGCCGTCAGTTCCACCACATCCTTGAGGGCCTCGCGCACCTGATCGGCTAGGTCGGACACCCCCTGACTGTCGTTCTCGGGCTCATCTTCAATCCAGCTCACCAGCCCGACGCGGAACGGGGCTTCGCGCACAATGTCCAGCACGCGGAAGCGCTGCTGGCCCATGGTCACGATGTTGCTGCGGTCATCCTCCTGCGTCTGGCAGTGGATGATCTCGGCACAACAGCCCACGTCGGCCATGCGCCGTTCCTGGGGATCCCAGCGGATCACCCCGAAGCGACGATCCTCAGCCATCGCCGTGCGCAGCAGCATCCGGTAGCGGGGCTCGAAGATGTGCAGCGGCAACACTTCCTGGGGGAAGAGCACCACATCGGGCAGGGGAAACAGGGGCAGCTCCCGTACGGCCAGTTCACCCATGGCTTCAGCAGGAGGTGCCCAGGGATCCTAGAAACATCCCGTTGCCGGCGCGGCCAGGGATCAGAGCTTCACCTCGATGTCCACCCCGCTAGGCAGGTCGAGCTTCATCAGGGCATCGATGGTCTTGGCCGAGGGGCTGTAGATATCGATGATCCGGCGGTGGGTGCGGGTCTCGAAGTGCTCACGGGAGTCCTTGTCCACGTGGGGCGAGCGCAGCACGCAGTAGATCTTGCGCTTGGTGGGCAGAGGGATCGGTCCGATCGCCGTGGCGGCGGTGTGATCGGCCGTTTCAATGATTTTGTCGCAGGACAGATCCAGCATGCGGCGATCAAACGCCTTCAGGCGGATGCGGATCTTCTGCTGGGCGATGGCGGTGGACATGGGAAAGGGTCGTTCCTGGAGCCGCTGCAGGGAGCGGTGAAACCGGCTGGGGCCGGGCGTTGACCTCAGGATGAGGTGAGGTTGTCGAGATGCGGAGATCGCTGCGTCTGCCTGCCATGGGTAGGGAAGGCAGAGGGGCGGACCACTGTCCGCCCCTTGAACCTAGACCAGCGAGAAGACCTGGCTGGCGATCAGGCAAGGATCTTGGAGACCACGCCGGCACCGATGGTGCGGCCGCCTTCGCGGATGGCGAAGCGCATACCTTGCTCGATGGCCACCGGGCAGATCAGCTCGCCGGTCATTTTGATGCGGTCGCCCGGCATCACCATCTCCACGTTGGCGCCGTCGTCGGAGGTGAAGGCGGTGATCTGGCCGGTCACATCCGTGGTGCGGATGTAGAACTGCGGCCGGTAACCGGCGAAGAAGGGGGTGTGGCGGCCGCCCTCTTCCTTCTTCAGCACATACACCTCACCTTCGAACTTGGTGTGGGGCTTGATGGAGTTGGGCTTCACCAGCACCATGCCGCGCTCGATGTCCTCCTTCTGGATGCCGCGCAGCAGCAGGCCCACGTTGTCGCCGGCCATGCCCTCGTCGAGCAGCTTGCGGAACATCTCCACACCGGTGACGATGGTCTTGCGGGTGTCCCGAATACCCACAATCTCGATTTCCTCGCCCACCTTCACCTTGCCGCGCTCGATCCGGCCGGTGGCCACGGTGCCACGACCTGTGATCGAGAACACGTCTTCCACAGCCATCAGGAAGGGCTTGTCGATCTCGCGCTCGGGCTCGGGGATGGCGGTGTCGACAGCATTCATCAGCTCATCGATCTTGGCTTCCCATTCGGCGTCGCCCTCGAGGGCCTTGAGGCCGGAGACCTTCACCACGGGGATGTCATCACCGGGGAAGTCGTAGCTGGAGAGCAGCTCGCGCACTTCCAGTTCCACCAGCTCGAGGATCTCCTCGTCGTCCACCATGTCGCACTTGTTCAGTGCCACCACCAGGGCGGGCACGCCCACCTGCTTGGCCAGCAGGATGTGCTCCTTGGTCTGGGCCATGGGGCCGTCGGTGGCGGCCACCACCAGGATGGCGCCGTCCATCTGGGCGGCACCGGTGATCATGTTCTTCACGTAGTCCGCGTGACCGGGGCAGTCCACGTGGGCATAGTGACGGCCGACGGTCTCGTACTCGACGTGGGCGGTGTTGATGGTGATACCGCGCTCACGCTCCTCGGGAGCACCGTCGATCTGGTCATAGGCCTGGGCCTTGGCCTGACCTTTCTTGGCCAGCACGTTAGTGATGGCGGCCGTGAGGGTGGTTTTGCCGTGGTCAACGTGGCCGATGGTGCCGATGTTGACGTGGGGCTTATTCCTCTCGAACTTCTCGCGAGCCATGGAAGGAAAGAATCGGGGGTAGGTGGGTTAGGGGGAAAAGATCAGGACTTGCCCTGATTCTTGGAGATGATGGCCTCGGCCACATTGCGAGGGACTTCCTCGTAGTGGCTGAATTCCATCGAGAAAATACCCCGACCCTGGGTCATGGATCGGAGCTGGGTGGCGTAGCCGAACATCTCGGCCAGGGGCACCTTGGCCTGGACCTTGGACTGGCCGTCATCGACGGACTGCCCTTCGACCTGGCCACGGCGCGAGGAGAGATCGCCGATCACGGAACCGAGGAAATCCTCGGGGATCTCGACCTCCACCTTCATCATCGGCTCAAGCAGTACAGGATTGCACTTCTTGACGCCGTCTTTGAAGGCCATGGAGCCGGCGATCTTGAACGCCATCTCCGAAGAGTCGACGTCGTGATAAGAGCCGTCCACCATGGTGACGCGCACATCGATCATCGGATAACCCGCAATCACACCGGATTCGCAGGTCTCCTTCATGCCGTTTTCGGCAGGACCGATGTATTCCTTGGGTACGATACCGCCAACAATCTTGTTAACGAACTCGAAGCCTGAACCCGGTTCACCGGGCTCCATCTCGATCACCACATGGCCGTACTGGCCCTTGCCACCGGTCTGGCGGGCGAATTTGCCTTCGCCCTTGGCGCTGCCCCGGATGGTTTCCCGGTAGGACACCTGGGGTGCACCGATATTGGCCTCCACCTTGAACTCACGCAGCATGCGGTCCACCAGGATTTCCAGGTGGAGTTCGCCCATGCCGGCGATCACGGTCTGGTTGGTTTCCGGATCGGTGGAGACCCGGAAGGTGGGATCTTCTTCCGCCAGGGAGGTGAGGGCCTTGGAGAGTTTCTCCATGTCGCCCTTGGTCTTGGGCTCCACGGCCACGGAGATCACGGGCTCGGGGATGAAAAGCGACTCGAGGATGATCGGATCGCTGTCCACGCAGAGGGTGTCGCCGGTGGTGGTGTCCTTGAGACCCAGCACGGCTCCAAGGTCGCCGGCGCGCAGTTCATCCACTTCTTCCCGCTCATCGGCCTTGAGGATGATCAGGCGGGAGATGCGCTCCTTCTTGTCCTTGGTGGAGTTGAGCACGTAGCTGCCCTTCTGCAGCACACCGGAGTAAATGCGCACGAAGGTGAGCTTGCCGAAGGGGTCGGCCATTACCTTGAAGGCCAGTGCGCTGAAGGGGGCGCTGTCCTCGGAGGGGCGCAGCGCTTCGCTGCCATCGGGAAGCAAGCCCTGAATCGGGGGAATATCCACCGGAGCGGGCAGGTAGTCGACCACCGCGTCGAGCAGGAGTTGCACACCCTTGTTCTTGAAGGCCGAACCGCAGAGCATGGGCACGAGCCCGTGCTTGAGCACGCCCTCGCGGATGCCCTTGCGCAATTGCTCTTCGCTGAGCTCGCCCGTTTCCAGGAACACCTCCACCAGCTCATCGTCGGTCTCGGCGACCGACTCCATCAGCTTGTTGCGCCACTCGGCAACCAGATCGGCCATGTCGGCGGGCACATCGGTCTCTTCGATGTCCTTGCCCAGATCGTCCTTGTAGATCAGGGCCTTGTTCTTGACGAGATCAATGATGCCGCTGAGTTCGCCTTCGGCGCCGATCGGCAGCTGGATGGGGGCGGCGTTGGCCTTGAGGCGGTCCTTGATCTGGGCGTAGACCTTGAGGAAATCGGCGCCGGTGCGGTCCATCTTGTTGACGAACACCATGCGCGGCACCTTGTAGCGATCCGCTTGGCGCCACACGGTTTCCGACTGGGGCTGGACGCCACCCACGGCGCAGAACACGGCGATCACGCCGTCCAGCACCCGCATCGAGCGCTCCACCTCAATGGTGAAGTCCACGTGACCGGGGGTGTCGATGATATTGATGCGGTGATCCTTCCAGCTGGTGGAGATGGCCGCAGCAGTGATGGTGATGCCCCGCTCCCGTTCCTGGGCCATCCAGTCGGTCACGGCTGCGCCGTCGTGCACCTCACCCATCTTGTGAACGACGCCTGAATAGAACAGGATCCGTTCGGTGGTGGTGGTTTTACCCGCGTCGATGTGGGCGGCGATACCAATATTTCTGACGCGTTCCAGTGGAAAGGCGCGGGCCACAGTGGGATGTCTCCGAAGGGTCTAAAAATGTAAAGGGCACTCTACAGAGCGGTGCTCAGGCGCCCGAAGGGTGCTAAGGCTCAGTAGCGGTAGTGGGCGAAGGCCTTGTTGGCTTCGGCCATCTTGTGGGTCTCCTCTCGCTTGCGGACGGCGCTGCCGGCCTCGTTGGCCGCGTCCATCAGTTCGCCGGCCAGTTTCTGGGCCATGCTGCGGCCGTTGCGGGCGCGGGAGAAGTTCACCAGCCAGCGCAGGGCCATGGCGGTGCCCCGCTCCTGGCGCACTTCCATGGGCACCTGGTAGGTGGCACCACCCACCCGGCGGGCGCGCACTTCCACCAGGGGGGTGGCATTGCGCACGGCGGTTTCAAACAGCTCGAGCGGATCGTTGCCGGTGCGCTCGTTGATCAGGCTGAAGGCATCCGAGAGGATCCGCTGGGCGGTGGACTTCTTGCCGTGCTTCATCAGCCGGGCCACGATCATCGAGGCCAGACGGCTGTTGAACTGGGGATCAGGAAGAACCGGGCGCTTCTCGGCAGCGTTGCGGCGAGACATGGAGGAACTGGAAAGGGAGGAACGGGAATGGGGATGAAGGGGGCTGGCGGGCGCAGGGAGGCTCAGGCCTCAGCCCCCCGGTTCATCAGTCCTTGGGCGTCTTGGCGCCGTACTTGGAGCGGGACTGACGGCGGTCCTTGACACCGGCGGTGTCGAGGGTGCCGCGGATGATGTGGTAGCGAACCCCGGGCAGATCCT
>JBBASN010000049.1:0-17542 GCA_040399225.1 Prochlorococcaceae cyanobacterium
TTTTTCGGCAGCTCCAGGAGCAGGGGGCCGACTTCCTGCTGACGGTCAAAGCCAATCAGAAGACGCTCCACCGCCAGATCGGTTGCCAGTTTCAGGGGAAGCGACACATCCCTTTTGTGGCAACGGATCACGAGAAGCGCCACGGCCGCGACATCACCTGGACGCTGCGCGCCAAACAGGCTCCAGAGCACATCAGCGATGCATGGATCGGCACCAGCTGGATCGTGGAAGTCACGGCCAGCGGCACCCGTGACGGCAAGCCCTTTCGCGCCACCCACTTGTTTCTCACCAGCCTGCGCACCACGCCAGAAGCCCTGCTGCAACTGGTGCGAGACCGGTGGAGCATTGAGGGCTGGCACTGGATCCGTGACACCCAGCTCCATGAGGACGCCCACCGCTACCGGGGCAATGGCGCAGGAGTGATGGCCACGCTGCGCACCGCTGCCTTGAACCTGTTGCGCCTGGCTGGCTTGAACCTGTTGCGCCTGGCTGGCTTCCGCTCGATCCGGGCCGAGATACAGGCGGTGATGCACGACATCACGGCACTGCTGGCGATGGCGCGACGGAGGCCCCAGGCCAACCCATGCTGAGACTTTGAATCAGCCCTGGGGGCTCCACCCAAGGCCGGGGGCCCCTGCAGTGGCACCTCGAAAACGTGGAAGCCACCATTACCGGCTGGAGTAGGAGGCATCTACAGTCCTGAAAAGCGGACCCTCGACCACTCAGTCGAAGGAGACCACCTTGGGAGAAGAGGCTCCAGATGAGGCTGAATTGATCTCAGGCAGCCATGATCAGGCCGGAGTGATGCGCTCGAAGATGCTCGTTTCGCATGCAAGGGCTGATTTCAGCCTCAATCAGCGGTGCATGAGAGGCCTGTTACACCAAGAAGTTCTGTAGGAAACGTCAGACATCCGCCCCGACATGATGTAAAAGCTCCGGCCAAATATAACAAAAATAAAGGGCGGGAGAGCGGCAAGAGCAAACCTTGGAGCAAGGAAGCCAATAACAAAACGATAAGGGGATGCGGAGCAAACCTACGGGAGCACAGCCACGGACGCCAGTGGCCAGACGACATAGCGGACACCGTGTGCGATATCGTCCTCAGAGGGTGTCCGAAGCATCGAGACAAGTTCATTCTCCAAAGCTGGAAGATCCTCTCGGATGCCCACTGACTGAGGGTCTTTCACTCTAGTCGAGGCGCTCAAAGCTCGAACCAGCCTTGCCTTCGCCTCTCCATACACCTCTTCAGGCGGACTCTCGCAGTCCACTGCGTAGATCCTCAGCTCCACCATGCCTTCAGACCAGCGCCCCGCCTCATGCCTGAGTTGCTGCCGAAGCAGGAAAAGAAAAACAGTAACGTCTCGACTTTTTACTTCCAGTCCAAGATTCGGGGATCTATTGACAAAGGCGATTCCAACCGGGCGGTCAGGGGTCAGGAGATTACGCAAGCTGCGTTGAACCCAATCAAGATTTAATCCGAGATTCGCTGCGACTTCACCGCCAGGTCCAGCCGCCCGCAAGCCCCCTGTATCGCCACACGCAAAGATCTTCCCATTGGCCTGGATCGTTCCAACATTCTCCTCAATCGCAATGATTTCATCGTTCGAGAACTCGAAAGAGGAAAATGTGGCGCCAGGGCCATCGGAAGCACCGCAGTACTTAACGAGCAAGGCAGCCAGGTCCGCCCAGTGTGCTTCACCTGGGTTGGCCGCTCTGATGAGCTCTGCCTGGCGTCGATACGCGTCATCAAAGCGACTCCAGGAGTGAAAGCCTTCATTCACAAGCCGTCCTATCTCCTCCGCTCCAGGCGAGCCAACAGCAAGAGGTCCCGAAAGATCACCCAAGATGGCCTCAAGCTCCTTTGGGGGAACAAGTGACATCACTCGGCTGAACAAGGTCTCGAACTGATCAGGATCCAGATGGCGTGCAACCAATGCAAGCTTATCTCTGGCAATGCGATACATGTCGATTTCCCTGCTCCCAGCTGCCACCACTGTGTCGACCACAATAGTCTTGCGCGATCCGAAACGATGAACCCGTCCAATACGCTGCTCTAAGTCCATGGGATTCCAAGGGACATCTAGATGTATCAGATATCTGGCACGCTGCATATTGAGCCCTTCACCACCCGCCTTTGAGGAAACAAGAAAGCGAGGGCCATCGTCTGATTGAAAGCGCGAGACTTGTGCTGTACGCTCATGGTCAGGCTGGTTACCAATGATGATTGCGGGCTTAATGCTATAACGCTTTTCCAAAACAGCTGCCACGACCGAAACCGTCTCGACAGGCTGCGCAAAGAGAACCACCTTTTCACCCTGAGAGCGATCAATCAGGTCACAAACGGCATCCCATTTTGCTTGAGACGATCCACTTTCAATCAGCTGCACGCCTTCATCCAGCAACTGGGCCAGCAGTTCTGGATCAGGCCGCCACTCCGCTTCATCCCAATCCTCCTCGTCTTCATCACCGACCTGCTGAAGAGCGGCTTTACCAACTTGCTTAACGAGCCGAGCAAACAGTGTAGGCAGGGGCTCATTAGCTGAACCCCCGCGATAGGGCCTCAGAGCGGCGAGAGCTGGGCTCAGCGAAGGATGCTCCAGAGTCCAATTTAGTCGTCGGATTGCCAGTCGGATTAAGAAGCCAAGACCCGCCTGAACACTCGAAGCAGCCCACTGGAGAGCCTGCCCCTTTGCCCATCCTGCAGCACGAAGGCGAACTCCATTTAGTCCTTCGATATCGTAAAGCTTGCCGACCAAGGAATACCATTCTTCGTAGTTTTCTCCAAGCTCTACAACGACTGGCTTGCGAATATCACGAGACGGGAAAAGCGGTGCCCCTCTCCAATCTCTAACACGGTCTTTTGTACGGAAGATAACACGACCAGCTGCACTGTTAATGTCCTTACCGTCGTCCGAGAGCAATCTGAGAATATTACGGAATCGAGTTTCACTACCTTGATGTGGAGTTCCACTCATGAGGACCAGGCGCCCTTCTTCGGGCTGACTCTTGATGAGCTGGCTGACAAGCTTGAAAGACTGATTAGGCTTGCCACCAGACGGACTCCAGTCGGAGAGATGGTGGCATTCATCAACAATAAGGACATCCCACGGCCCTCCTTTGACTACTTTGTCGAGATTGTCTCCAAAGACTGCTTTGTGAATACTTGCAATAACGATCCTGTCGTCCTCTATCCGGGCGTCAGAACCAGATCCAGCTACCCATACACGTGCATCCAGATCAAGCTTCTCGCGAAACTCGCTTGCAACGTTAGAGACTAAGCGAGCTGGTGCTAAGTAAAGAACTCGGATACGAGAATCCCTTTCAAGCAGCTGCCGAACGATCAGGCCCGCTTCAATAGTCTTCCCAAGCCCAACCTCATCACCAATAAGAACTTTTTTGAGATCGGGGCGCTGTAAAATATGCTGGACCAGGCTCACCTGATGCATGAGGGTGGCTGCTTTACGCGCGTCTAAGCGACGTTGAGGATCCTCAGCAATAAGAAATGCAGCGTAGATCCGCGCAAGTGTCCTTGATGATAGGGAAAGCCAATTATCCCCCTCTACGAGCTCTAGATTCACCAATTGGGCTGCGGGTGTGGGGAGCTGCTTTGCCCGACGCTTGTCGACATTGGTTTCGACAAGAGGCGGGAGTGAATCGATCTCACAGAGCCGCCTTGGGATGCCGACTAGGTCATAGGTAACAAAACCAAAGTCATCGACTGTTCTTAACAAGGCCCTTTGATGACCTGCGTACTCGAAAAGCATTGTTTCCTCCTATCCCGAAACGCCGGCGTGGAGATCTTTAGGGGTCAAGTTAGGGTATCCAGCAATCACCGCTGCAACTTCTGTCAAGATGGTACGTCGCTTTTGAGCATCAGAGCGACGTACCCGTGACTCGTGGCTCTCAACGATTAGGTCAGCAGTATCTTGCAAGGGGTCGCCCCCTTTTTGCAACTCCTGTTGGACTTCCAATCGCACACGAGTTGCATTCTCTTGAAGAATGCGAATAGCGGGCTCCTTTGCTGCAGAGGTCGCCAATTTAGCCAAGTCAGAAAATAATTCCAATATGCGCAGCTTTACACCAGGACCAATATCATTTCCATTTTTAACAAACTGCTCACATGAGATTTTTATTGGTTGCCGGATAGTTGATGATAGCTCTGATTTCACGGTCTGTCGCAGCTCATCAACAGCTTCCTTGCCAACGGACTTAATCTGCTTAGCCAATGCAGAGATCCGATCTCGCTGCGCCTGTAAAAGCTGCTTTCTAACTGTTGCCCCTCCATGTTCAATAGCCCAATCACAAAGCTCTTCGACCATCTGCACAGTATCACTTGCTAAATCAGAAGTTTTCGCCCGGATCACCCTCAAGAGTTTTTGGCCCCAAACTGCCGCCATTGGCTCTAGGAAATATCCGGTAATATCATCGGGAAGGTTGATATTTCTGCTTCCATAAAAAGTGCCACCTCGGCGCACTGCTGCTCGCAGGGTCCCCCAGTGAGCACCTCTCAAGCCAGAAAGATATTCCTTTACATCTTTCTCTGCCGCTATCTGCGCTTCCAAAACCAAGGCTTCAATCTTCGCCTGAACAGTCTCATCCAGAAAGTTGCGAAAGGCAGCCGCGCGAGCGCGGTATTCCTCCTTCTTTTCATTAAGAATTGGAGTGAGAGCCTTCTCAAGTCTTTCAGCTTCCTCTGCAGCTCGGTCTTCCTGTTTCCACCTTGCCTCAATGAGCTGCATTTCACTAATCAGGCTTGTCGCAAGCCTCTGAGTCAGCTCCTCGATTGCTTGACGTTGTCTCTCCGTTTCACGCCGAGCTAGACCTGCCAGAGAATCTTGTAGCTGTGGAATACCTGTCTGCTCAACGGTTGTCAAAAAAGGGCGATCGTCCTCATCATCAAGCAAGATTCTGCGTAGCTCAGTAGCCGAAACAGGATGTATTTCGAGTGAATCCATAATGCTTGCACGAGCCTGCCCACGAGCGGCATTGACTGATTCGTTTGATGAATCACTAATCTTCCCTAGTTGCTCGACAATCTGGGACTTCATCCGTGGCTTGAACTCCTCCACGAGTTGCGCAAATACATCTCTTTTTCTCGGACGTTGTGCACCTTCTTCCAGAATCGAGATTTGATTTTGCCACTCCGTCTGAGTGACATCATCGACTTTGGTGACCGCAATCAGCATTATGCAAGCGTCGCTAGCTGGATCATCTGCAGCACCAACTAAGCGCTGCCAATATCCGCTGGTACGAAGTAGCTCCATGGTGGACTCCGTAGGGCCAGCCCGATCAACAGTGACGATCACAGCGCGAGCTTTATCGCGCACATAGGACTTAGTCACGTCTCTGTAGGAATCCTGAGCAATACCCACACCCGGTAGATCCACCAGCACAACTCCAGAGCGAAGCAGTTCTGAAGGCCATCCAACGTCAATCCGTTCAATCAGCGGGGACAGAAAGCCAGCGGCATGAGCTGTCATGTCCTCCTGAAATCCTCGAGGATCCTGTCCCTCTCTTCGCTCATATGTTCGATCCTCCTTGCTGAAGAGCATGATTTGCCTGATCCGCTCGATGCGCTCCTGATCGCCCGCATCGATATTTGATTCCCACTTGGGTTCATAGCCGCAGGCTTGCCTGAGTGCATCTACTAAGTACTCCAGAGGTCGTTCAGCAAATTGCTTGCCACAAACGATGTTCTTGGCTTGCTTAATCAAGCCCTCTAATGCATCATCGGGATCGGCTGTAGCAGCTTCACTCGGATCTACGGATTCAACTTGAGCTTGCTGTAGGACTTCAGCAAGCTCATCCTGTGTCAGTTCACTTGCCAACTCAGATAGGCTAGCTTCTTCTTCTGGTACGCCAGCTGCGATCACTTCGGATCCATGTTTCCGCTTGGCCGCACGCCGCTCAGCCTGTAGCCGAGATTCCAATGCAAAGGCAAGCCTCCAGAGATTTTTTTTAGGGTGGTAGGTAACGTGAAAGAACTTTTCCTCGCTGTAGCGAACCTCTGTCGCCTGGGCTGTTCAAGGGCCAATTCCGCCAGCAGGAAGAATCTGACTTGCGCCGGCAGCAAGGGCATTCAACAGAGTGCTCTTGCCCACACCCGAGTTGCCGAGAAAGCAAACTGTGACTTCATCCTTCGAGCCCAAGAGGCGACTGAGTCGCTCTTGGTCGGCTTGCAGGGCCTCAAGCCTGTCTGGAGAGTGCTTTTCGAGAAACGGCCGAGCCGAGTACTCGTACCATCCCAAAAGCTCATGGGCGTTCATGGCCTACCTCCGAGACAGGCTGTACTGCTAGCAGCTGAAATTTGGCGCACTCTATCCGATCCCACACCTTTTAGGCGGTCCAGGAACAAAGATTGACCCAGCCAAGATAGTTGCACAAGAGCAGCAATCCTGAGATGTATTAAAATGGCCAAATATATGCGAGCCAATCGCTTCTCTCGTATCGAGCTCGGAAGCCGCAAAGTTAATAGTATTCTTCTCACCTTGGCCTCTCATCCGTTACCCGCTTAATCCGCTTCCTTGGCTCGGCATGACGACGGCTCTCATGAATGAAGTCCTTTTAGCCTTGTCTATGGGCCTCATGCGGAGGGACTAAAAACTCATGAAAACAACATGAAAAACGATCTTGCGAGATCTCATCAACAGAGGCATAGTCACACTGATCTTCAAGGATTAAACTCATGACGCAAGAAAGAATTGTTTTCAGGGAGCGACGTATTTTGTGGCACTATTTGATCAGCCCTGACCAATCTTAGTATTGCTCTGTCTTTCTGGCAAACCTATGCATGAAACGCATAGGTTTGGAATGGGTTCCGGCCAAAGCGGAGATTCCCTGCCTAGCAGGCAGCACCATGTGGAATCTTTGAGACGCCATTCTTTCGGGTGCTATTGCCGGGGATCTATCCCCCGCCAAGTCGTCGTTCCGCCTTAGCAAACGCGTCATCCACCACATCGTCTCCGCACCAGCGGCTGTAAGCCGCCAGGTGGGTCTGCACGCTGTGCCCCATCGCCGCGGCCACCACCTTGGGTGGCAGATCGCAGATCACGTGAGCGCGGTGGGCGTAGCCGTGCCGGCAGGAGTAGGGAACCAGCTTCTCCCCCTTCGCCTCGTACTCCCGACGAAGCTCTTTCCAGAGGGGCCGGTTCATCAGGTAGTGGCCCACATAGCCGCCACCAAGGCCAGGCTGCATGGGGGGAAGCTCCTGGGCAGGGAAGCGCTCTTCCAGGCTCCAGCCATCCGCCCAGTCATCACAGGGCAGCGTGCGAAGCACCCGTGGGCGGGTCTTGCCGCGCGAGGCGACCTTCTCATACATGCACCAGAGTCGGCCCTGGCGGATCTGCAGGTGTTGCAGTTCCTCTGGGCGAAGGCCATAAGCCGCCATCAGCTGAAAGGCAAAGCGCCAGCGGGCATCCGGGATGGCCCGCACCAACGCGAGGATGTGCTCCACCTCCAACGGCGTCGTGATGGCTTTCGCTGCACGCGATCGCCCAACGAACACCGACAGGTCCTGAGGCGGCTCCCAGTCCTCACCGAGCCGTCGCTCCGCCACGGCCCAACGCAACAGGGCAGCGGTCGACTGAATCTGGATCTGGCGGGTGCGCCCGCCTGGCTTATCCGCCCAGATTCTGGCCAGGGCCTCCAGCAGCTGCTTGGCGTTCTGCGGCGGGGCCGCCACTGCCACGGCACCGAGCACGTGGTTCATGTGGTGCCGGTAGACCCGATGCCAGGTCGACGGCTTGATCTCGCCACTGATCAGCTTGTGCTCCCGGAAGGCTGCAATCGAGGCATCCCAGTCACCAGGAGCGTGGAGCGCCGCACCACCTCGATGCCTGGCGCGGCCAACCTGGCTCGATGCCGATCGGAGCACTGCCGCCCCATCGGCGCCCTGCTCCTCCGCACGGGGCATCCGGGCAACGCAGGCATCAGGCTCGATACCCAGCTGGAACCCGTCATAGACCTGAACCACGGCGTCGCGGATCTGATCGACCTGGTCGCACTCCCAGGGGATCGGCAGCAGAACCTGGCGGCGCTTGCCCCCACCAGCACCAGCAGCAATGTTCAGGCGCGCATGACCACGGTGATTCAGCACCGTCCAGCCCCTGCGGCAGCCCCTTTGAGACAGCGCGTGAGACACGACGGCCCTGATCGTGTCCTCCCAGTCACGGGCCGGCGGCATGTGAGACGTTTGGTGAGATGTTTCGCCTCACAGCCTGGCACGGGCACTCAGGCGCTGGCAGAGGCTGGAAACCTTAACGCCATTTGCAGCAAGGGGTTTTGAGTCGAAAACCCTTATTGAGAACAAAAAGCGGGCGGCGGGAATCGAACCCGCATCATCAGCTTGGAAGGCTGAGGTTTTACCACTAAACTACGCCCGCCGGCGATGCGAAAATTTAGCAGGGGCCTGGAAACCAGCTGCCGGCAAGACGCTTGAACGGAAGAACCCGGCCCCCAAGGGCTGCACCCGCAAGCCGCCCACGCCCTGCGGGAGGCCCGGTGCAACAGCCCTGAGCCTCCAGCATGATGGCTGCCTGCCATCAGCCTTCTCCCTACATGCCAGTTGAGGCCGTCAGCAGCACCGTGCCCAGGGCACCCGCCACCCCCGTCACCGACGCTGCCGACCTCAGGGGCCGGGACAGGCAGCGGCTGCTCTGGTCCTATGGGCTGGGCGATGCCGGCACAGGCATGTCGGCCTCTCTGATCGGCTTCTACCTGTTCGTGTTCTACACGTCCGCCGCCGGCCTTCCCCCCTGGATGGCTGGCCTGGTGCTGATGGCAGGCCGGCTCTGGGATGGCATCAACGACCCGGTGGTGGGATGGCTGAGCGACAAGACCCACAGCCGCTGGGGCCCGCGGCTGCCCTGGATCCTGGGCGCAGCCGTTCCCCTGGGAATCACCATGGCGGCGATGTGGTGGGTGCCGCCGGGAAGCACCTGGGTGAAGTTCGCGATCTTCGTGGCCATCTCCACCCTGGCCCAGACCTTCTACACGGCGGTGAACCTGCCGTACTCCGCCCTGGCCGCTGAACTCACCGGCGATGTGGCCCTGCGCACGCGGCTGAACACCGCCCGCTTCACCGGCTCGATCATCGCCAGCCTGGTGGGGGTGGTGCTGGGGGCCCTGCTGCTGCAGGACCACAGCGACCCCGCCAGCTACCTGCGGGTGGGCGTGCTGGTGGGCCTGGTGGTGGCGGTGACCACCCTGGGCTGCGGCTGGGGACTCGCTCCAGCGGCCCTGCACTGCCAGCGGCCGATCCGTGAACAGGGCACCACCCGCCGCCTGCTCAGCCGGGTGGGCAGCAACGGCCGGTTCCTGATGGTGCTGGGGCTGTACCTGCTGCTCTGGTGCGGCCTGCAGATCATGCAGACCGCCGCCCTGCTCTATCTGCCGGTGGTGCTGCGGCTGCCCGAGAGCTGGAGCAACTGGATCCTGCTGCCCTTCATGGTGAGCACCCTGGTGGGCCTGTGGATCTGGAACAGCCTCAGCCATCAGCGCGGCCGCATCGGTGCCCTCAAACTCGGTGCGGCCCTGTGGATCAGCGGCTGCGCCCTGGCGATGCTGCTGCCCCCGCTGAATGAGGCGGTCTCGCCCCTGGGGTCCAGCGGCAACCAGATCAAGCTGCTGCTGCTGGTGGTCACGATCGTGCTGGCCGGGCTGGGGGCCTCCTGCGCCTATCTGATCCCCTGGTCGCTGTTGCCGGATGCCATCGACGCCGATCCGGAAAAGCCCGCCGGCCAGTACAGCGCCTGGATGGTGCTCGGCCAGAAGCTCTGCATCAGCCTGGCCCTGCTGTTCTTCGGCAACCTGCTCAGCGTCAGCGGCTACGAGGCGGCCCAGGGCACCCAGCAACCCGCCAGCGCCCTGATTGCCATCCGCCTGTGCATGGGGCTGATCCCGGCGGTGCTGGTGGTGCTCGGCCTGATCGTGGTGCGCCGTTGGCCCCATCGCCCACCCCACGGCCCATGACCATGACCCGCCTGCCCCGACCCAGGCTGCGGCCGCCGGTCTGGTTGCGCCGCCTCGGCGCCAGCGCCCTGATCGGCGGCCAGGCGGTGAGCGCCATCGCCCGGGGCCGCATCAAGTTCAACGACCTGATGCAGGAGCTGATGGAAGCGGGCCCCGGCAGCTTCCTGATCGTGCTGATCACGGCCCTGGCCGCGGGCACCGTGTTCAACATCCAGGTGGTGGCCGAGCTCTCCAAGCAAGGGGCCAATTCCGCCGTGGGCGGGCTGCTGGCCCTGGGTCTGGCCCGGGAGATCGCCCCCCTGCTCACCGCCACCCTGCTCACCGGCAAGGTGGCCACGGCCTATGCGGCGCAGCTGGGCACCATGAAGGTCACCGAGCAGATCGACGCGATCACCATGCTGCGCACCGACCCCGTGGAGTACCTGGTGGTGCCCCGGGTGCTGGCGATGGTGATCATGGCTCCGGTGCAGTGCCTGCTGTTCTTCTGGGTGGGGATCTGGTCGGGCCAGGTGAGCAGCACCTTCCTCTACAGCATCCCGCCGAGTGTGTTCTGGACCTCGGTGCGCATCTGGATGGAGCCCAGCGACCTGCCGGCGATGCTGGTGAAGGCCCTGGTGTTCGGCCTGCAGATTGCCGTGATCGCCTGCGGCTGGGGGCTCACCACCCGCGGCGGTCCCAAGGAGGTGGGCACCAGCACCACCGGCGCCGTGGTGATGATCCTGGTCACAGTGGCCCTGATGGACGCCCTGCTCACCAAAATCCTGTTCGGCTGAGATCACCCGTTCCGCCCGCTATCCGTTGTTCGATGACAACCGCCCCTGACCAAGTCCCAGCCCCGGATCCAGTACCTACCCCGACCAGCACCCCAGCCAGCCCTGCCCTGCAGGAGGCCGCTGCCGGGTCGTGCACCCTCAGTCCCCACTACGGCGTGGCCCTGGCGGTGGTGATCCTGGGGGTGGGCTGCCTGGCGCTCCAGCCCCTGTGGAGCGGCGCCCCGCTGCTGGCCCTGGCGGTGAGCGCCTTTGGCCTGTTCCTGCTGCTGCAGACCGCCGTGCTGCGCCTGGAGTTCGGCGCCGATGCCCTGCTGGTGCGCCGCCAGGACCAGCTGCTGCGGCGCTTCCCCTACAGCGACTGGATGGGCTGGCGCCTGTTCTGGCCTGGGCTGCCGGCGCTCTTCTATTTCCGGGAGGAGCGCAGCATTCACCTGCTGCCAGTGTTGTTTGATCCAGTCACACTGCAGAGCCAGCTCCGCCAGCGCCTCCCCCACCTGGCCCGTGACGCAGCCCCCCAGGAATGACCGACACCCCAACCCCTGAACCCATGGCGGCCCCCGCAGGCCCGGAGGCCCAGCCGGCCCAACCCCCAGCGGCCGACGCCGGCGCCTGGCAGGAGCTGGCCCTGAGGGAGCTCAGCGAACGCCGCGCGGCGCTCGAGCGCGAGATCGGCGAGCTGGAAACCCGGCGCGAGGCCATCCGCGCCGAGATCGCCGGCAGCTTCGCCGGCCAGGCCGACAGCGTGGCGCGCCGGCTGAAGGGATTTCAGGACTACCTGGTGGGGGCCCTGCAGGACCTGGCGGTGGCAGCGGAACAGATCGACCTCGTGCCCCAGCCCCTGCTGGTGCAGCCCTCGCCCCTGGATGCCGCCGCAGCCGGCCCCACCCCGGCGGCTGAGGCCGGGGCCGCCGCCCTGCCCGCCGCAAACCTGTTCGCCGCCGATGCCGAACTGATTCGCGAGCGGCTGCAGAGCTTCCAGGGCCAGCCCGATTTCTACGCCGACCCCTGGAAGCTGCGCCGCAGCCTGGAGGCCAGCGCCGCCACCAGCCTGGAGAACTGGTTTCTCGAGCAGGGCGGCCGCGGTGCCCAGCCCAGCAGCGGCAGCCGCAACCGCAACGGCCTGGTGGCCGCGGCCGCCATCGCCATCCTCGGCGAGCTCTACGGCGAGCAGGTGCAGACCCTGGTGCTGGCAGGACAGCCGGAACGGCTGGGGGAATGGCGGCGCAGCCTGCAGGACTGCCTCGGCCTGGGCCGCGAGGATTTCGGCCCCAGCAGCGGCATCGTGCTGTTCGAGCGGGCGGACGCCCTGGTGGAGCGAGCCGACCGACTGGAGGAACGGGGTGAGCTGCCCTTCATCGTGATCGACGCCGCCGAGCAGGTGGTGGACGTGGCGATCCTGCAGTTCCCCCTCTGGCTGGCCTTCGCCCCCACCCCGGGCGAGCTGATGGGCGAGGAGGAGTTGTACTGAACGGCCGCGGCAGCCCGAGAGCCAGTTCCCCCCTCAGCCTCTTCGCCTTCCCAACAGGCTTCCCCCGCTCCGACCACTCCGCGCCTCTCCCCATGCTCCTGCCCCTCGCCCTGCTGCTCCTCGGCTATCTGCTCGGCTCGATTCCGGCCGGCTACCTGGCCGGCCGCTGGCTGGGGGGCATCGACATCCGCCAGGAGGGCTCCGGCTCCACCGGCGCCACCAATGTGCTGCGGGTGCTGGGCAAGGGGCCGGCCCTGGTGGTGTTCCTGGTGGACGTGCTCAAGGGCACCGCAGCGGTGCTGCTGGCCAAGGCGGCCCTGGAACCCCTGGGCGTTCCCCTGGATGGCACCGGCGCTGCCAGCTGGAGTACCGACAGCTGGGTGGTGGCTGCCGGCCTGGCCGCCCTGGCCGGCCATATCTGGCCGGTGTGGCTCGGTTGGCGCGGCGGCAAGGCCGTGGCCACGGCCCTGGGCATGCTGCTCGGCCTCACCTGGCCGGTGGGCCTGGCCTGCTTCGGCATCTTCCTCACCGTGCTCACCTTCAGCCGCATCGTGTCGCTGTCGAGCGTGGTGGCGGCCGTGGCCCTGCCGCTGCTGATGCTGGGCTGGTTCGGCAGCCAAGGCCTGGGGCTGCGCTGGCCCTACCTGGCCCTGGCCCTGCTCACCAGCGCCCTGGTGATCTGGCGGCACCGCAGCAACCTGGCCCGGCTGCTGGCGGGCACGGAGCCCAGGCTGGGCCAGAAACGCAGCACCTGAGCCCGGCTCAGGCCAACTCGCGGCTGCGTTCCGCCGCCGCCACCACCGCCTCGATCAGGGCCGAGCGCAGCCCGGCGCGCTCCAGCGCGCGCAGTCCGGCGATGGTGGTGCCGCCGGGGCTGCTCACCATGTCCTTGAGAGCTGCGGGGTGGAGCTCCTGCTCCTGAAGCAAGGCCGCCGTTCCTGCCAGGGTGCGGTGGGCAAAGCGGTGGGCCAGGGCCCGGGGCAGGCCCGCCGCGACGGCGCCATCGGCCATCGCTTCGGCCACCACGGCCAGGAAAGCCGGGCCGGAGGAGGTGAGGGCCAGGAAGGCGTCGAGCTGGGGTTCGGGCAGATCCACCACCTCGCCCACCTGCCGAAACAGCCCCTGCACCCAGTCCCGCTCCGCGGGGGTCACGCTGTCGGCATAGGCCAGGCCCGTGAGGCCCTGGCGCACCAGAGCGGGGGTGTTCGGCACCGCCCGCACGCAGCGCCAGGCCGGCAACAGCCGCTGCAGTCGCTCCAGGGTGACGCCGGCCAGCACTGAGATCAGCAGGCCTGAACAGCCCTCGGGCACAGCCGCCGCCACCGCATTGAGTTGCTGCGGTTTCACCGCCAGCAACACCACCGGCGCCCGCCAGGCCGGCGCCGCATCCGTGCCCACCGCCAGGGAATGGGCAGCGGCCAGGCGCTCAGCGGAGGCGGCGCTGGCCACGGCGGCCCGCACGTGCTCGCGGCTCACCTGGCCGCTCTCCAACAGGGGAAGCAGCAGGGCCTGGGCCATCCGGCCAAGGCCCACCACACCCAGCTCAGGCTGCGGGCCCGGGGAGCTCAAGGAGGGGGCGATCAGAGGGCGCCGTCCTGGCGCGACCAGGCCGGGCTGGGGGCCGCGGGCTGGTCGAGGTCGCTTTCGCGGCTCACCACCGTGGGGGAAGCCGATTCCTCACCACCGGCGGTGGTGACGGTGACGCAGCTGGGGGCGAACAGGAAGATACTCTCCCCCACCCGCTCCTGGTGGCCGTCGATGGCGAAGGTGCCGCCGGCCACGAAATCAACGGCACGCTGGGCCTGGTCTGGCTCCATCATCGTGAGGTTGAGGATCACGGTCTTGCGCTCGCGCAGGGCCTGGATCGCCCGGGGCATCTCATCGAAACTGCGCGGCTCCATCAACGTGACCTCAGCGGCGGAGGTGGAGATCCCCGGCATGCCGATCACATTGGTGCCGGCGAAGGGGTCGTCGCTGCTGAAATCGCTGGTCAGGGCCAGGGCACTGCTGCGGCTGGTGGGGGCAGTATTGGTGGGCTGGTCCAGCTCCCCGTTGTCGTAGTCGAGTTCGTCGTCGTAGGCGCCGTCGAGGTAGTCATCTCCGGAAACAACGGCACGCAGGCGGGAGAACAACGACACGGGGTGGGCCTCTGGGGATGCTGTTTACCTGAATAGCGTCCCATGCCAGTGATCGCAAGCACTCGGCGCGATCAATTGGGCGGCCGGGCACCGAACAGGCCGCTGCCGATCCGCACCCAGGTGCTGCCGGCGGCCGCAGCCTCCGGCCAGTCGCCGCTCATGCCCATCGAGAGTTCCCGCAGCCCCAGATCCCTGGCCAGGGCGGCGCAGTCGGCGAACAGGGCCTGGCGCTCGGCCCGCTCCAGCCCCTGGGGGGCGATCGTCATCAGGCCCTCGATGCGCAGCGGGGCGAGAGCCCTGAGCTCCGGCCAGCAGGCCCGCAGCGCCTCCGGCTCGAAGCCGGTCTTGGCCGGGTCGGGGCGCAGCTTCACCTGGCAGAACACCGCGGGGCTGAGGTTCTCCTCGGCGGCGATGCGCGCCATCCGCCGGGCCAGCTCGAGGCTGTCGAGGGAGTGCACGGTGGCGAAATGGCGCAGCACCGGACGCACCTTGTTGGCCTGCAGCCGGCCGATGAAGTGCCAGTCAAGGGGCTCAACGTCGGCCAGCTGCGCCTGTTTGGCAATGGCCTCCTGCAGGCGACTCTCACCGAAACTCACCTGGCCGGCGGCCGCGGCGGCCCGGATCTGATCCACCGGCTGCCCCTTGCTCACGGCCAGCAGACGGCAACCAGCGGGCAGGGCAGCCCTCAGGCTCTGCAATCGCTGCTGCAGGTCCGGATGTGATGCGCCCGCGGCTCCGGTGAATGCGGACTCAGATGAAGGTCTGGTCAAACAGCTGGCGCCAGTGGGCGTGAACGTCCGGGGCCTCGCGGCGGGCCCTGGCCAGATTCTGCTCGGCAAAGTGACGGGCATCCATCAGGGGCACCACCTCGAAACTCGCTCCCCGTGGCTGGAGGCTCACAACGAAAAAGATGCGCTGGGCATAGAGGGTGGCGTAGAGATCGCGGCCCTCAGCCACCGGAGCCACCCGGTACAGCATGCCGAATGTGGGGTGGTTGAGATAGCGCTCCTTCGTCACTCAGCGGCCACTCAGCCAGATTCGCTGACTGTATTAAAGGTCACAGCGTGCCAAGAGCGCTCCAGCGCAGGCCCAGAAAAGCGGCCAGGGCCAGGCCGCAGGCCAAGTTGAGCAGCAGGCGCCCGGCCCGCCGAGGTCCAGGACGCACGTGCAACTGGTGAGGCGCAAGCCAGTGCCCGCCGCGGGCCTGCAGGGCTTCGGCCCCCTGCTCCGCCCGCAGCAGCAGGTTGGCCAGCAGCCGCTCCCCCACCCCCAGCACCAGCCCCAGGGAGAGGCGCCAGCCGAGGCGGCGCAGGTTCACCGCCCGGGTGGCCACGGAGCGGAGCAGATTCTGCAGTTCCTCCTGCACCAGGGGCAGGAAACGCAGGGAGAGCAGCAGGGTGAAACCCAGCCGTTCCACCGGCCAACCCAGCAGCCGCAGGGGGGCCAGGAACCAGGCCAGCGCCCACACCAGCTCCTCGGGCGGGGTGGTGAGCAGCAGCAGGTTGGCGCTGTGCACCAGGGTGAACAGCAGGGTGGCGCCGTTGAGTCCCAGGGTGGCGGAGCGGCGGTTCACCACCAGCGGGCCCAGGGGAACGGGG
Organism: Prochlorococcaceae cyanobacterium; assembly: GCA_040399225.1. Lineage (GTDB taxonomy): Bacteria > Cyanobacteriota > Cyanobacteriia > PCC-6307 > Cyanobiaceae > NIES-981. The sequence continues at coordinate 15,947 of JBBASN010000049.1, forward strand.
CCCAGTTGCACGGGCCCCCAGCGCAGCAGCTCCCAGCTCCGGCCCGCCCGCTCGGGCGCCGGATCAAGCGGCGAGCCTGGCTGGAGGCGCACCTCCGCTGGCGGGCGCTGCAGCTGGGCGGGGGGCGGGCCACCGGCGGGCAGGAAGGCCGCCAGGCCGCCCACCAGCAGAGCCAGCCCCAACAACAGCGGCAGGCTGCGGCGCCAAAGCCGCCAGGGCAGGCCGCTGAGTGCTGTGATCAGCAGCAGCAGCCCCACCAGCGCCAGCCGCCACATCGGCCCGGACAGGATCGGCGTCACCAGGAACGCCACGTTCCAGGCCAGCTTCAGGCGCGCGTCCAGGCGCCGCAGCCAGCTGCCACCACTGCCCGCCCCGTCAGGGGCAGCGGACTCCTCGGCCACGAACTGGCCGATCGGTAGCTGGCGCAGGAAGTCCACTCAACGCTTGACGCGTGCCAGCTCCTTCTCCGCGTCGCGCTGCTGCTTGCCGCGCCAGAACAGCTTGATCGGCGTGCCCTCAAAGCCCAGTCCCTCGCGGATCTGGCGCTCCACATAGCGGCGGTAGGTTTCACCAAAAAGCCTCGGCTCATTGACAAACAACGTGAAGCTGGGGGGCCGCACGGCCACCTGGGTGCCGTAGTAGAGCCGGCCCTGGCGGCCGCCGCGGCTGGTGGGGGGCGAGCGCCAGCTGAGCGCCTCAGTGAGCACCTCATTCACCACCGAGGTGCTCACCCGGCGGCGGTGCTGCTCCACCGCCAGCAGCGCCAGGGCGAACACGCTCTGCACCCGCTGGCCGGTGAGGGCGGAGGTGAACAGCATCGGCGCCCAGTCGAGGAAATACAGCTTGGCGCGGAGTTCCTTTTCCATCGCCGGCATGGTGTGGCTGTCCTTCTCGATCGCATCCCACTTGTTCACCACCACCACGCAGGCGCGGCCGTCCTCCTCGATGCGGCCGGCCAGGCGCTGGTCCTGCTCGGTGACGCCATCGAGGGCATCGATCACCAGCACGCACACATCGCTGCGCTCGATCGCCTTGAAGCTGCGGTTGATGCCGAAGAACTCGGGCCCATAGTTCACCGAGCGCTTGCGGCGGATGCCGGCGGTGTCGAGGATCTTCCAGGTGTGGTTCTCGCGCTCCACCGTGGTGTCGATCGTGTCGCGGGTGGTGCCGCGGATCGGGCTCACGATCGCCCGCTGCTCCCCGCAGATGGCGTTGAGCAGGCTGGATTTGCCCACATTGGGCCGGCCGATGATCGCCATCTGGATCGGCTCCTCGCCGCCCTGCTCATCGGTGGGAGGCAGGAAGCCGATCACCTGATCGAGCAGGTCGCCGGTACCGGCGCCGTGGATCGCCGAGATCGGATGGGGCTCGCCCAGGCCCAGCCCCCAGAATTCCGCAGCCATCGCAAGGCCGGCCTCAGGCGACTCGCACTTGTTCACTGCCAGCAGCACCGGCACGTTGTGGCCGCGCAGCCAGGTGGCGATCGCCTCATCAGCCGCCGTACAGCCCTGCTGACCGTCGACGATCACCAGCGCCACCGAGGCCTCGGCCAGGGCCAGGTTGGCCTGCTCGCGGATCTCGGGCAGGAATTCACTG
>JBBASN010000050.1:0-17391 GCA_040399225.1 Prochlorococcaceae cyanobacterium
GGCACGCCGTTGTCGTGGGCGGCCAGGGCCTTGAGGTAGGTGCCGATCTTGTTGCACACATCGCCGCGGCGGGTGGTGCGGTCGGTGCCCACGATCACCGCATCCACCTGGCCGTGCTGCATCAGGTGGCCGCCGGCGTTGTCCACGATCACCGTGTGGGGCACCCCCTCGCGGCCCAGTTCCCAGGCGGTGAGCGAAGCGCCCTGGTTGCGCGGCCGGGTCTCATCCACCCACACGTGGACCTTGAGGCCAGCGCGGTGGGCCTTGTAGATCGGCGCCAGGGCCGTGCCCCAGTCCACCGTGGCGACCCAGCCGGCATTGCAGTGGGTGAGCACGTTCAGCGGCTCCCCCTGCCGCTCGACGGGCCTGGCCTCAGCCAGCTTCTGCAGGAGCTGCAGGCCGTGCTCACCGATCGCCTCGCACATGGCCACGTCTTCGTCGGCGATGGCCCCCGCCTCCACCCGGGCCGCCGCGGCCCGCTGCTCCGGCGGCAGCGGCTGCACCTTTGCCCGCACGCGCTCCAGGGCCCAACGCAGGTTGATCGCCGTGGGCCGGGTGGCGTTGAGCTGCTCGAAGGCCGCCGCCAGGGCCGCGTCGCTGGGGTCGGCCTGGAGCGCCAGCATCAGCCCGTAGGCGCCGGTGACGCCGATGAGCGGAGCACCCCGCACCACCATGGAGCGGATCGCCTCGGCGGCCTCGTCGCAGCTCACCAAAGTCCTGGTGATGAAGTGATGCGGCAGGAGTGTCTGGTCGATCACACCCACCGTGTGCCTCCCCTGGGTCCCGTCCGGCTCCAGCCAGATCGTTCGCCAGGGCTTGCCGTCGATGTTCATGGCTGGGGCGTGTTCATGACTGGGACGTGTTCATGGCTGGGAAGTGGGCGCGGCGACCGCCCTGATCATCCCTGGCGGAGCGCAGCGCAGCAGCAGGCCATTCAGGCCCAGGAGGGCCGCAAACCGCTGCCGGCCGCTCATGCCGCACCCCGGTCAATGCGCCTGTACCCGAACCAATCCGGCACCTGGCTCTGGCTCAGGGCCTCGGGATGGGGCTCCAGCCGCACATGCCAGCGCTCGCCGCCCAGCAGCTCCAGCTGCTCGATCGCCAGGCAATCGTCCACGGCGGCCAGGTCGTCCTTGTGGGGCTGCAGGGCGCCGCGCAGCCACTGGCGTTTGGCCGCCGCCTTGGCCGCCTGGGGTGAGCGGGCCACCACCAGGCCGAAGTGGTGCAGCTCAGCGAGGGAATCGGGGCGGTAGGCGCCCAGGTTCACGAACCACAGCCGCTCGCCCCCGGGCGCGGCGGGCTCGAGCCCCAGGCTCACCGCCCAGCCATCAATCGCCCGCACCGCCATGAAGGCATCCAGGTGCAGGCCCTCACGCCTCCCGAACCACTGGCGCCGCAGCGCCGGGATGGCCTCATCGATCGTGGCGCCGGCCACGAAGCGCACGTCGTGCAGCTCGATGTGGCAGCCGGGCGCCCGGCCGCCGAGCACCACCAGAAACAGCAACGGGGCAGCAGATGTCACCGGCGGATAGGCATGCCAGGGCATCACGGCATGGTCCAGCAGGATGGGGTGGTGGGCGCCAAGGTGATGGATTTCTTCGATCGGCAGTGGAGCTCCTACCGGGCGATCGTGGAGCACGACCTGATGGAGCATCGGGCCGTTGCCGCCGCCACCGCCGCCGCCCTCGAGCGCTGGCTGGCCGCCCGCAGCGGCAATGCCCCTGCCCCGGCCATGTTGGATCTGGGCTGCGGCGATCTGGCCCTGTTGGCACCGCTGCTGCAGCGCCTGCCGCTGGGCTCCTACACCGGTCTCGACCTGGCACCAATGGTGTTACCCCTGGCCCAGGCGGCCCTTGGCGCGGTGCCCTACCCAACCCGCTGGCAGGAGGGCGATCTGCTGACCTGGGCCCAGGAGTCGGCGGCGCAGAGCACCGACATCCTCCATTCGGCCTTCGCCATTCACCACCTCGACGACGGCGGCAAGGCCCGCTTTCTGCAGGAGGCCTGGCGGCGCATCAGCCCCGATGGCCTGTTCCTCTGGGTGGATGTGTTCCGCGAGCCCGGGGAGAGCCGCATGGCTTCCATCGCGCGTTACGTCAAGCGGATCCGAGCAGGCTGGCAGCCGCTCACGCCTGAGCAGCAGGAGCACGTGATCAGCCACCTCAGCAGTTTCGACATCCCCGCCGACCGCGACGCGATCGCTGCCACCGCCCAGGCCTGCGGCTGGCGCTGGCACTGGGCCTGGCAGGGCAGCCACAACGCCGAGGCGATGGCAGTGCTCACGCCCGCCTGACGATCGCTCAGCTGTGCTCGCGCAGGAACTGGATGGTGCCCTCCAGCTCGCCTGCGAAGCGGTCGATCTCCTCAGGGGTGGTAGTGAAGCTGAGGCTGGCGCGGGCTGAGCCTGGGATGCCGTAGAGGCGGTGCAGGGGCTGGGTGCAGTGATGGCCGCTGCGGATGCAAATGCCGGCTGAATCCAGCAGGGCGGCGATGTCGTTGGCATGCAACCCATCCACCGTGAAAGCCGCCAGGGCGCCGCGATCAGGCTGATGCTCAGGCGTGGGACCCAGGATTCGCACGCCTTCGATCGCCCGCAGGCGATCAAACAGCTGACGGGTGAGCACCTGCTCCCAGGCGTGGATGCGATCGAGTCCCAGGTGGGTGAGGTAGTCGAGGGCGGCGCCCATGCCGATCGCCTCACCGATAGCCGGCGTGCCCGCCTCAAATTTGTGGGGCAGCTCGGCCCAGCTGCTGTGGTCGAGATACACGTCTTGAATCATCTCGCCACCACCCAGAAAGGGCGGCATCGCCTCCAGCAAGGCCTCCCGGGCCCAGAGGAAGCCCATGCCGGTGGGGCCGCAGAGCTTGTGGGAGCTGCCCACCAGGAAATCGCAGCCCAGCTGGGCCACATTCACAGGCAGGTGGGGCAGGCTCTGGCATGCATCCACGAGCACCAGGGCACCGGCGGCGTGGGCCAGGGGCACCACCTGCTCGATCGGGTTGAGCGCTCCGAGGGTGTTGCTCACCTGCACCAGGCTCACCAATTTGGTGCGCTCGTTGAGCTTGCTGCGCAGATCCTCCAGATCCAGCTCACCGCTGTCGGTGAGACCCACATGGCGCAGCACACAGCCCGTGCGCTGGGCCAGCAGCTGCCACGGCACCAGGTTGGAGTGATGCTCCATCACCGTGAGCAGCACCTCTTCGCCTTGGTGCAGGTTGGCTTCACCCCAGCTGCGGGCCACCAGATTGATCGCCTCGCTGGCATTGCGGGTGAACACGATCTCCCGCGGGCTGGCCGCCCCCACGAACGCCGCCGCCTTGGCCCGGGCTCCCTCGAATCCCTCGGTGGCGCGGGCGCTCAGCTGGTGGGCGCCGCGGTGCACGTTGGCGTTGTCGTGGTCGTAGTAGTGCTGCAGCGCCGCCAGCACCTGGCGCGGCTTTTGGCTGGTAGCGGCGTGATCCAGGTAGATCAGCGGCTGGCCCAGGCAGGCCGTCTGGGCCAGCAGGGGGAAGTCGGGCCGGGTGAGGGAGGCGAGATCCTCAGCCCCAGCCGGCTGCTGGTTCAAGGATACGGCGGTGGCGCTGGCAGTGGCGATGAGGCTGGGATCCAGGGCAGGGGTCGCGGTCATGGCGATCAGGCCTCCCCCAACAGGGCGAGCAGGGGCTGGTGAGCGGCGGCAGCCGCGGGCAGCTCGCGCAGCACCTCCGCGCAGAAGGCCCGCTGCAGCAGCTGGGCCGCCTGGTCGGCGGCGATGCCGCGGCTCTGCAGGTAGAAGAGCTCCTCGCTCTGCAGCCGGCTCACGGTGGCGCCATGGGCGCACTTCACGTCGTCGGCCACGATCTCCAGCTCCGGCTTGGTATCGATCCGGGCGCGGTCGGAGAGCAACAGGCTGCGGCTGAGCTGGGCGGCGTTGGTGCGCTGGGCGGCGCGGGGCACCCGCACGGCCCCGTTGAACACGCTGCGGGCCTGGTCGTCGGCCACGGCCTTGTGCAGCTGGTCGAGCTCCCCTTCGGGCCCGTCGAAGCTCACCCAGCTGTGGGTGTCGGCGAGCTGGCGATCGCGGCACACCTGCAGGGCACGCAGGCGCGTGCAGGCCGCCCCCTGCTGCTGCAGGATGCGCGGCTCCTGGCGAGCCAGGGCCCAGCCTCCGCTCACAGACGTGTGCTCCAGCCGGCTACCGGCGGCCTGCAGCACGGCCGTGTGCTGAAACAGGCAGCTGCCGGGGGCACCGAGGGCCAGGCTGCCCAGCTTGAGTTCGGCTCCAGGCTCGAGGATCACCTCACTCACCAGGCTGAGGGCATTGCTGCCGCGGGAGCTCGGCCGCAGCAGCAGCTCCGCACTGGCGCCGGCCTCCAGCACCAGCAGCAGCCGGAAGGCGGCCAGGCCGCCGGCGTGGCCGGCATCCAGGGGCAATTCCAGGGATCCGGCGTCGCCGCTCACCCGCAGGGCCACCAGCGCAGCGTCCTGTTCCGCACAGGCGGCGGCATTGAGCCGCACCGGCCAGTGGTCGCTGCTGCCGGTGGCCGCCAGGGCCTGGCCCAGCCAGGGCTGGGCGGCGGCAGGGCTGAGGCGCTCCACCCCGGCCGGCAGCTCAACCCCAGCCAGCGGATCGGCAACGGCAAGGGGGTGGGGTGCGATCGCCGTGAGCGCGGCCAGATCGGTGAAGCGCCAGTCCTCCTGGCGGCGGCTGGGCAGGGGCGCGCAGGCCAGGGATGCCAGCCAGGCGGTGGCCTCAGCCACGGGGGGAGCAGCGGCAGCGGCCAGCATCAGCCCACCTCCACGGGCTGGCGCTCTTCGCCGAGCCGGGCCAGCTCCTCGTCCACCCAGTCGTAGCCGGTGCGCTCCAGCTCCAGGGCCAGCTCCTTGCCGCCGCTGCGCAGGATGCGGCCAGCCGCCATCACATGCACGTAGTCGGGGGTGATCAGATCGAGCAGCCGCTGATAGTGGGTGATCAGCAGGGTTGCGTTATCCGGGCTGGCCAGCTGGTTCACACCGCTGGCCACGATGCGCAGGGCATCGATATCGAGGCCGGAATCGGTTTCATCGAGAATCGCCACCAGCGGCTCCAGCAGCGCCATCTGCAGGATCTCGTTGCGCTTCTTCTCGCCGCCGCTGAAGCCCTCGTTCACCGAGCGCTCCAGGAACGCGGGGTCCATCTGCACCACCGCCAGCCGCTCCCGCACCAGATCTTCGAAGGCGAAGGTGTCGAGCTCCTCCTCGCCGCGCCCTGCCCGGCGGGCATTGGTGGCCACGCGCAGGAATTCGAGGTTGCTCACCCCCGGGATCTCCACCGGATACTGGAACCCGAGAAACAGGCCGATGCGGGCCCGCTGTTCGGGGTCTAGCTCCAGCAGGTTCTCCCCCTTGTAGAGCACACTGCCAGCGGTGACGGTGTAGGCGGGATGGCCGGCGAGCACCTTGGAGAGCGTGCTCTTGCCGCTGCCATTGCGGCCCATCACCGCGTGGATCTCGCCAGCACGGATTGTGAGGTTCACCCCCTTGAGAATCGGCTGATCCTCCACCGCGGCCTGCAGGTCGCGAATGTCAAGCAAGACCGGGGCGTCGGGGCGAATCACGGCGGGGAAGAGGAAAGAAGAAAGCGGAGGTGAATGGGAAACCGGAACGGTTCAGGGTTCGGGGCTCGAAGCCGCCTGCGGAGGAAGCTCAGCCCACCGAGCCCTCGAGCTTGAGGGCCAAGAGCTTGTCGGCCTCGGCGGCGAATTCCATCGGCAGCTGGTTGAACACGTCGCGGCAGAAGCCGCTCACCATCATCGAGACAGCCTCCTCAAAGCCGATGCCCCGGCTCTGCAGGTAGAAGAGCTGGTCTGCGGAGATGCGGCAGGTGCTGGCCTCGTGTTCGATCGCCGCATCCGGCTGCTGGCAGCGGATGTAGGGGTAGGTGTTGGCGGCGGCCTGGTCGCCGATCAGCATCGAGTCGCACTGGCTGTAATTGCGAGCCCCCACAGCCTTGGGGCCGATCTGCACCAGCCCGCGGTAGCTATTGCTGGAGTGGCCGGCACTGATGCCCTTACTCACGATCGTGGAGCGGGTGCGCGGACCCACATGCACCATCTTGGTGCCGGTGTCGGCCTGCTGTCTGTTGTTGGTGAGAGCCACCGAATAGAACTCCCCGACCGAATCGGCGCCCTGGAGCACACAACTGGGGTACTTCCAGGTGATCGCCGAGCCCGTTTCCACCTGGGTCCAGCTGATCTTGCTGCGCTCGCCGCGGCACTGGCCGCGCTTGGTCACGAAGTTGTAGATACCACCCACGCCATTCTCATCGCCGGCGTACCAATTCTGTACGGTGGAGTATTTGATCGTGGCATCATCGAGGGCCACCAGCTCCACCACCGCGGCGTGCAGTTGGTTGGTGTCAAACATCGGCGCCGTGCAGCCCTCCAGATAGCTCACCAAAGCTCCTTCCTCAGCCACGATCAAGGTGCGCTCGAACTGGCCCGTGTCGCCGGAGTTGATGCGGAAGTAGGTGGACAATTCCATCGGGCATGCCACACCCTTGGGAATGAACACAAACGAGCCGTCGCTGAACACGGCCGAGTTGAGGGCAGCAAAGTAATTGTCGTTACTGGGAACCACGGTACCCAGATAACTCTCAATCAGATCGGGATACTCCTTCACCGCCTCACTGATTGAGCAGAAGATCACGCCATGCTCAGCCAGTTGCTCCCTGAAAGTGGTGGCGATTGAGACGCTGTCAAACACCGCATCCACAGCCACATTCGACAGACGCTTCTGCTCACTCAGGGGGATACCGAGTTTGTCGAAGGTTTCCAGCAGCTTGGGATCAACCTCATCGAGACTTGTCTTTTTCTGCTGCTGCTTGGGAGCGGCGTAATAGACGATGTTCTGGTAGTCGATCGCCGGATAACCCAGGGCCGCCCAGTCGGGCTCCTCCATCTGCTGCCATTGGCGGAAGGCCCGCAGTCGAAAGTTGAGCAGGAAAGCCGGTTCTTCCTTCTTGGCAGAGATCAGCCGCACCACGTCCTCACTGAGGCCCTTGGCGATCTTCTCGGTTTCGATGTCGGTGACGAAGCCATACTTGTACGGCTGCGAAACCAGATCTCCAACGGTGGCGGTACTGGTCATGGTTGAAGGTGTTGCCTGTCGGCAGAGAACAATTCAGTTGCCGGCCGTAGCGGCCTTGATCGCATCCATCGAAATGGTCTGATGCTCACCGCGAAACGGGTTGTCCTCGGTGAGGAACAACATGCAGTGGCACTCCTTGCGCTCACGCATGGGCACACAGGGGCAGTTCCAGAAGGCCTGGGACACCTCCGCCTCTTTGTCTTCGTAGTGGCGGCAGGGACAAAGCGCACCCCCCAGCTCATCCTTATGACGGGCCAACCCCTCCAGCACCACGGCCGTGACGCCAGGATCGCTGCAGAAGTAAGTGCCGGTGCGCTGGGCGTAGGTCTCGGCAAACTTGCGGATCACCTCCAGGCTGTCGGCAGCGGCTGCGGAGCTGGCGGGAGAATCAGACATGGCGGCGAATGGGTTGCGCTGGACTCGACCATCACCCGGTCCATCGCTCATAAGGTCACCTAGAAGATCGGACCGATTCGCCGGGTGCCGGGGCGGACCCGATCTCTTGTCGGCGACGATTCATGGCGGCAGCCGAATCGAACGCTGCAGAGATCAAGTAAAAAGCCTGGACCTAGTGAGTGAACCAGTTGACGGAACTAAGTGGCGAGAACTGAGCGGAGGGAACGAGCGGGAAGGCGGAGCGGAATCGAAACCTGACAGCAGGTTAGGAAACACTATTGTTTCCTAATTGGCAGCCTAGGGCAGGACGCCGACGCCTGTGGGTCCCAGCCATTGTGCAGCCCGGACCGAGGAACCGCCCCCCAATCGCCGCGCATGCGTGGCATCGTGTGATGGCCTGGCCAGGGCCATGACTCCTCCTCCACCCCCATCTTTACGGCCACTCCAGATGACGTCGCCCGAGCCTATGGGTCCTGGAGCCTTGACGGCCATGGCGCCTTCAGCAGGTCAGCTCGACGCGCCCGGCTCTAGTAGCTCCACCCGAGTGTCGGCTCTTGCCCTGCTCCTGCGGCTCGGCGAAACCACCGCCGCCCAGCTCGCGGAGCGCCTCGGCGTGTCGGTGCAGATCATGCGCCGCCATCTGCGTGGGCTCGAGGAGGAGGGCCTGGTGGCCTCCAGTCCCGCACCGGAGGGGCCCGGTCGCCCCACCAACCGCTGGCACCTCACCGCGGAGGGACGCTCCCAGTTTCCCGATGGCGGCCAACAGTTTGCGCTCGGACTGCTCGAGTCGATGGCCGACACGCTCTCGCCGGGCACGGTGCAGCAGCTGATGGCCCAGCAGGCCCTGCAGAAGGCCCAGACCTACCGCCAGCAGATCGGCGCCGGCAGTCTGCAGAACCGGTTGGAGCAGTTGGTGGACCTGCGTCGCCGGGAGGGCTATGTGGCGGAATGCACACAGGACCCCGACGGCAAGGCCTGGCTGTTCAGTGAGTTCCACTGCTCCGTGATGCGGATTGCCGAGCGCTTCCCCTGCGTGTGCGACCAGGAATTGCAACTGATCCGCTCCACCTTCCCCGACTGCCAGGTGGAGCGGGTGCACTGGCGCCTGGAGCAGGGCCACTCCTGCGGCTTCCGCCTGCGCCCGGCCGATGGGCCCACCTGAAGACACCAGCCCCCTCAGCCTGTCCGAGGCGGAGCTGCTCGACAGCACCCTGCTCCCCCATCGGGAGCGCCACCACCTGCGCCTGCTGGCCCATGGCCTGCGCAGCTTTCAGACCATGGCTGGCCGCAGCAGGGGAACCCTCCCTTCAGCCCAGCAGCTGGAGCACTGGCTCGATCACCAGCCGGCCGTGAGCGGCGATCCAGGCTTCCGCGACGCCTTCCGCCAGCAGTTGATCGGCCTGGGCCAGCAGCTTGAGCAGATCGCCAGCGAGGCCGGCTGCAGCCCCCTGGCCCTCAACCTGGAGCAGCTGATCCACTGGGCCCGATCCCAGGCCGACAGCCGGCTGGAGCAACAGCAGCGCCATCCCGGCCAGCACCAGTAGGGCCGCCGCCCAGCCCCGCCAGCCGGGCCGGTCTCCTTCCGCCCCCGCCAGCAGCACCGCCATCACCGGCGAGGTGGAGAGCAGGGACACCGCCAGCCCCACCGGCAGCCGGGCGAGGGCCAGCTGCTGCAGGGCGATCCCGGCCACCGTGCCCAGCAGGGTGGCGGCAAGCAGCAGCAGCCAGCGAACCTGGGCGGGCCTTGGGCCCCAGCGGCGACGCAGGAGCATGCCAAGACCTGGCAGCAGCGGCAGCATCACCAGCACCGCCCCGGCCAGGCGCAGGGCCGCCGCCTGCAGCGGGGGCAAGGGTGTGGCCCGCAGCGCCGCCCTGGCCAGCAGCGCGCCGGCGCTGCCGCACGCCAGGGCCAGCAGTCCCAGCCCCAACCCCAGCCCCTGCTGCCGCTGCAGCCGGCCACGGCGATCGCCTGGGGGCGACTGGCCAGCCACCAGCAGCAGGGCCAGGCACACCAGGGCCACGCCGACCCACTGGCGGGGGCTGGGCACCTCCAGCAGCAGCACCATCCCGGCGGCGCTGGTGAGCACGGGTCCGCCGGCCTCCAGCGTGAGCGTGCGGCGGGTGCCGAGGCGGCGCAAGGCGGCGAAATAAAAACTGTCGCCAGCGGCGATGCCCAGCACGCCACTGGCCAGCAGCAGCACCGCCTGCCGCGGCGCCAGGGGCTGGGCCAACCATGGCAGCAGCGGTAGCAGCAGCCCCAGGGCCAGCAGGTTCTTGAGCAGGTTGAGCTCCGCCGCACCCAGGGAGGTGGGCAGGCGCCGCCACAGGCCGCTGGCCAGGGTCCAGCTCAGGGCCCCGGCCAGGGCCGCCATCACCCCAAGGGCCATTCCAGGGCACGCGGCACCTTGCGATCATGTCCCCAGCTGCCCCGCCGCTGTGAGCCCCGCCAGCGAAGCCCCAGACCGCACCCAGCCGATCGCCGACGCCATCAGTTTCTTTCGGTTGAGCTGCGGCCGCTGGCGCTCCCAGCGCAGCAGCCACCACCTCCTGCACCGCCGTGCCGAGGCCGGCGACTCCTGGATCGAGGTGGTGGAGCTCCAGGCCCACGACCCGCGCCTGGTGGCGATCGCCGAGCTGCACGGCCAGAACCCGGCCGATCTGGTGGGGGGCTGCCGGGTGACCTGGAATGCCTCGATGGCCTGGGACAAGGCCGGCGAAGCCCATGAGGGGGAGAGCGTGTTCGCCCTGATCCCCAGCGACGAGCGCGGCCGCCAGGGGCTGCTGCTGCGCGACCGCGGCTACGCAGAAACGGCGCCGGTGGCCGGCCGCTTCGCCATGGATGAGCGCGACGGACTGCTGCTCACCACCAGCTACGAGACGATGAACAGCCTGGAGCGCTTCAGCTTCGCCGGCCCGAACGTGCGCCTGCGCACGAGCACCGTGGAGGGGCTCTCCAACACAGCCTCCTTCTGCGTCGAGACCCGCGTGCTCGAGGGACCCCAAGGGGCCGGGCCCGGGATTCCCAGCAGCGCCGCCAGCGGCCAGCCCCTCTCTCCCCTGGGCTGGTAGAAGGCCTCCCTGACGCTGTGACGAACGTTACGGACTGTGAGCCCTGGCCAGGGAGGGGGCAGTGGGGACCTGGGGACACTTCTACGATCCACGGCGACGGATGCTGAATTCGCGTGGCCCTGCCCCTCCTGAAGTACGCGCCCACCACCCAGAACTCCCGGGTTGATTCCCTGCGCGTGGGTTCGGATGAGGACCCAAAGGCCGTTTCCATGGAGAAGGCCATGGATCGCGAAGATCAGAACTTCGTGATTGAAGCGGCCTACCGCCAGATCTTCTTCCATGCCTTCAAGGTGGACCGGGATCGCACCCTGGAGTCGCAGTTGCGCGACGGCCAGATCACGGTGCGTGACTTCATTCGCTCCCTGTGTCTCTCCGACACCTTCACCCGCAGTTTTTACAACCTCAACAACAACTACAAGGTGGCCCGCCACCTGGTGGAGAAGCTGCTGGGCCGCAAGACCCACGGCAAGTCCGAGGAGATCGCCTGGTCGGCCGTGCTGATGACCCGCGGCGTGAAGGGGATGGTGGATGACATCCTCGATTCCCAGGAATATCTGGAGGCCTTCGGCTACGACACCGTGCCCTACCACCGCAACCGGGTGGTGGGCAGCCGCGATCTGGGCGAAACCCCCTTCAACATCACCAGCCCCCGCTACGACGCCTACTACCGGGGCATCCTGGGCTTCCCCCAGGTGGTGTACACCGGCACCGCCAAGGCCTTCCCCGAGCGCTCCCGCCAGCGCCGTGGCGGCTTCCCCGAGGACTACCTCTCGATCGTGCGCAGCATGCCGGCGATGCGGGTCAGCGGCGCCTCCGGCAGCGCCGACATCGATTACCTGGCCAAGGTGCCGTACCGCAGCATCGGCCGCTGAGGTCGCCATCGCCTCAGCCCCAGGGCACCCATCCCCGCACCCTGGGGCCTCACATCGAAATCCAGGCGACCCATGGGTCGCCTTTTTTGTGACCCAGCGACTGGACACAACCGGTCAGTGGATGCTGACTCCCTCGCACCAACCTCGGCAACCGGTGGGAGAGTCGATCACACTGATCCCAAACCAAATCTTTCGCTGTGAGCCCTTCCTTCAGCTCGTTGGCCAGGTTGACACTGAGGCAGTTGCGCCAGGTCGCCAGCGATCTGGGCGTGGCGCTGTACAGCCGCAAATCCAAGGATGAACTGGTGGCGGCGATCGAGGAGCGCCAGGACACCCACGAACCCAGCCTCAAGGCGATCGAGGCCGAGATGACGCCGGCCCCCCGGCCGATGGCGGAAACCAGCGTGGTGTTTCTGCCCCGCGATCCCCAGTGGGCCTACGTGTTCTGGGAGGTGTCGGAGACCGACCGAGAGCAGGCCCAGGCCTCCGGTGCCAGCCAGCTGGCCCTGCGTGTCGCGGACGTGACGGGCCTGCCCGGCGGTTCCGCCCACCCCCACACCCTCCAGGAAGTGATCGTGGACAGCCACTCCACCGAGTGGTACTTGCCCGTTCCCCTCAGCGACAGGGACTACCGGGTGGAGCTCGGCTACCGCACAAACGGTGGCGGCTGGATCTCCCTGGCCTTCTCCTCGGTGGCCCGCGTGCCGGCCCTCCATCCCAGCGAGCAGATCCTCGACCAGTTCGTGCCCTTCTCCCTGGAGACCCCCACCGCGGTTCCCCTGCCGGCCCCCGCGCCGATCGAACCGGCCGACACCGGTCTGCACGAGCGCCTCTATCAGAGCGCCACTAGCCAGTGGCGACGCATCAGCCGCGGCTCCGAGGCCTTCCACGAACTGGAGGCCGCCGGCCTCGACACCAGCGAATTCAACGCCTCCGGTGCTGGCATCTGGGCCAGTGGCAGGGATTCCGGCATCGGCGGCGTGGCCCCCCGGCAGCGCTCCTTCTGGCTAGTGGCCGATGCCGAGCTGATCGTCTACGGCGCCACCGACCCCTCGGCTCGCCTGAGCATCGGCGGCGAGGACGTGCCCCTCTCGTCCGACGGCACCTTCCGGGTGCAGGTGCCCTTCCGCGATGGCCAGCAGCTCTACCCGATCGAGGCGGTGGCCGCCGATGGCGTGCAGAAGCGCAACATCACCCTTGAGTTCCGGCGCACCACCCCGGAAGACAACAGCAATCCGGCCGACAAGGCTGTGAGCGAGTGGTTCTGAACCGATGGCCAACCTGCAGTTGAAACGGGTGGTGGTGGCCTTCACCCCCCTAGCCGGGGCCATCGCTTTCCCCGTGGCGGTGCCCCTAGTGCTGCGCTCGGCCGGCCTCCCCGCGGCCCTGCTCACTGCCGTGGGCCTGGGCACTTTGTGGTTTGTGCTGATGCTGCGAACCGCCGAGATGCCCGCCGAACACTGACTCCCTGGGGCAACCCTGAGGGCAGTTGCCCCAGGGTCATGCCCCGTCGTAGTTCTCGGGCCGGCTGGCTTGCCCTGCTCGCTCTGCTGGTGTGCGGCTGCAGTGCCCAGGCCCAGCTGCTGGGTGAGCCCCCGCCCCGTCTGCCCCTGCCCGAGGGGATCAGCGTGGCCTTCAACCACAACGCCACCAGCCGCTACCGCAGCCCGGTGGATGGCCAGTGGCGCCAGGGCGACGACCTCGAAGCCTTCGTGCTGCAAGCCATCGCCGATGCCCGCCAGGAGATTCTCGTGGCCGTGCAGGAGCTCACCCTGCCGCTCATCGCCGAGGCGCTCGTGGCCCGCCAGCGCCAGGGAGTTCGGGTGCGGGTGGTGCTGGAAAACACGTACAGCACCCCCTGGAGTGAACAGCACCCGGCGGATCTCACTCCCCGCGAGCGCCATCGCCAGGCCCAGCTCCAGGCCCACGGCGGCGCCGACGCCCTGGTGGTGCTGCGCCGTGGCGGGGTTGCCGTAATCGATGACACCGCCAACGGCAGTGCCGGCAGTGGCCTGATGCACCACAAATTCATGGTGATTGACAATCGCGAGGTGATCACCGGATCCACCAACTTCACATCCTCCTGCGTGCACGGCGACCCGGACGACCCGCGCACCCGCGGCAATGTGAACCACCTGCTGCGGTTGCGCAGCCCGGAACTGGCCGGCCTGTTCCGCGAGGAGTTCGAACGGATGTGGGGGGATGGACCGGGCGGCGCCGCGGACAGCCGCTTCGGGCTGGGCAAGACCAGTGAACCGATCCGCTGGGTGAAGGTGGGCGATGTGCCGGTGGGCGTGCTGTTCGCGCCCCACCGCAGCCGCGAGCAGCACCACGGCCTGCAGCTGCTCGACGACCTGCTCGCCGGCACCCGCAAACGGGCCGATCTGGCCCTGTTCGTGTTCTCCTCCCAGCAGCTCGGCAACCGGGTGAGCACCCTGCACGACCAGGGCGTGGACATCCGCCTGCTGGTGGATCCCGGCTTCTCCAACCGGTATTTCAGCGAGGTGCTCGACCTGCTGGGAATGGAACTGCCGGATCACCGCTGCCTGGTGCAGCGCGAGAACCAACTCCGCCAGAACCCGATCGAGGGGGTGGGCACCCCCAGGCTGGCTGCAGGGGACAAGCTGCACCACAAGTTCGCCGTGCTCGACGACCGGCGCGTGATCACCGGGTCGTTCAACTGGAGCCCGTCCGCGGCCCACAAGAACGACGAAACCCTGCTGGTGATTGATTCGCCCCTGCTGGCCGCCCATTTCCGCGCCGAAGTGGACCGGCTCTGGAAAGGGGCTGAACTGGGGGTCACGGCCCGGCTGCAGCGCAAGCGGGAGCGACTGCATCAACAGTGCGGAGCTGGAAGCGCCATGGGGAGCTGAGGTCAGAATGCGGACAACACCTCTGTTTGCGCTGTGACCATGCCCGCTGACGCCCAGCAACTGGCCACCCTGGATGCCATCCAGCTGATGCTGCGGGATCTGCACACCCGGCACGACGAGATCCGCCACAGGGCCGCCTTCCGCGGCTGCACGCGGGAGCTGCTGGAGGTGCAGCAGGAACTGGTGGACTATCTGCTGGCCAAGAAGACAGAACTGATGGGGCAGCAGAATCCCGATGGCCAGAGCAACCCCAGCTACCACGCCTTTCTTTGAGCGGTGGCGCTGAGCCGCTGCCCGACATGACTCCGCTGGCGACCTCAGGCCCAGGTCAGGTGGTGGTGGTGGGCGCGGGGCCCGCCGGTGCCAGCCTGGCGCTGCTGCTTGGGCGGCAGGGAGTGCCGGTGGTGCTGATTGAAGCCAGCCACTCGCCGGCGCGTCGGTTTCGGGGCGAAGCGCTGATGCCCCATGGCCTCGCCGCCCTGGAAGCCATGGGGTTGCTGCCCCTGCCAGCGACCATCCCCCAGCGGCCCCTGGCGGGCTGGCGCTTCCTATTCGACGGCCGGGAGCTGTTCCGGCTGGCCGAGCCCCTGGAGGGCCCCGGCTGCCAGGGCTGCAGGCTGATCCACCAGCCGGCTTTGCTCAGCAGCTTGATCCAGCAGGTGGCGGCGCTGCCCAGTGCCACCGTGCTGCAGGGCCAGCGGGTGCAGGCTCTGGAGTGGCAGGAGCAGCGGGTGAGCGGCGTGCGCCTGGCCGATGGCCGCAGCCTGGCCGCCCGGCTGGTGGTGGCGACCGACGGCCGCAGCTCCCAGCTGCGCGAGCAGGCCGGACTGGCCCTGCGCCCCCAGGGAGAGCCCTTCGAGCTGCTCTGGTTTGCACTGCCCCAGAGCGGCCCATCACCGCTGCAGGGACTGTTCACCACGGTGGTGGGGCCGGCGGGGCTGGTCAGCCTGTTCGATACGGCGGATGGGGCGGTGCAGCTGGGCTGGTTGCGACGCGATGGGGAGCCAGACGGCGGCAGCCAAGGGTGGCACGCCCAGCTGGCCGAACAGATGCCGCTGGATCTGGCCGCGTGGTGGGGGGAACAGGAGGGTGGGCTGGGGCGGCCCACGCCCCTGCAGGTGCAGGTGGGCCAGGCCCAGCGCTGGTGGCAGCCCGGCCTGCTGCTGCTGGGCGACGCGGCCCATCCCCTCAGTCCAGTGCGGGCCCAGGGCATCAACCTGGCGCTGCGCGATGCCTGGGTGGCAGCCCAGGAACTGCTGCCCCTGTTGCTGGCGGAGCAGCAGGAACCGGCAGAGGCACTGGATCAGGTGCTCGCCAGGATCGAGGCCCTGCGCCGGCCTGAGGTGAGCCGGCTGCAGCAGCTGCAGGCCGAGGAAACCGCCCGGGGCCGACTGCTGCTGGAGCGGCCCTGGCTGCGCAGCCTGCTCTGCGGGGGCGCTCCCCTGCTCGGCCCGGCCATTGCCAGCCGCTGGCGCCATGACCAACGCCAGTTGCGCCAGGGCGTGACCCGGCTGCCGCCAGCGGCCCCATGCCCTGGCCATGATGGGTGAAGTGACCCCGAACCAGCCCCTGCCGATGGTCGCTCGTTCCGCGCGCTCGCGTCGCCCAGCCGCAACCCAGGGCCTGCGGCTCGTTGCCGGCAGCCTGGCCCTGGCTGCAACGTTGCAGACATCAGCGGCCCTGGCTCGACAGCAGGAGCCGCCCTTCCCCAGCGAGCAGGAGCTGCGGGATCTTCAGCAGCTGGTGTTCGCCTGCGGCCGGGAGAACACCAGTGCCCCCTGTGACCAGGCCCGTCGCCGGGCCGACCCCCTGCTCGACCATCCCCGCCTGCCGGGCAGCTGCAAGGACGTGCTCTGGCAGATCCGGGAACAGGCCGTGGTGGCCGCCAGCAACAGCTTCAACCGCCGTGACCAGCTGGATCGGGTCGGGCTCGACCTGGTGCGGGTCTGCCAGCAACGGCGGCCCCAGCCAGCCAGCCCTGGGGCCACCCCGGGGGCCGGCGGCGCCAACCGGCGAACCATCTTCAACCCCACTCCCAGCCCCCAGCCTTGATGGCGATCCCCGGTAACGTCGCCGGGCTCACCGGCGACCAGAAGCGACAGGGTTAATTTGGGCGCGCTCCGCGCCCGCCCCATGGCTGCAGCCAGCTCCATCTGCCAGGTCAGTCTGGACAGTCCGTTCAGCGACCAGAAGCCGGGCACCTCCGGCCTGCGCAAGAGCAGCAAACAGTTCGAGACGCCCCACTACCTGGAGAGCTTCATCGAGGCCAGCCTGCGGGTGCTGCCCGGGGTGGCCGGCGGCACGCTGGTGGTGGGCGGTGACGGCCGCTACGGCAACCGCCGCGCCATCGGCGTGATCGCCCGCATGGCCGCGGCCCACGGCGTGGCCCGGCTGATCACCACCACCGGCGGCATCCTCTCCACTCCCGCCGCCTCCAACCTGATCCGCCAGAACGGCGCCATCGGCGGGGTGATCCTCTCGGCCAGCCACAACCCCGGCGGCCCGGAGGGCGACTTCGGCGTCAAGATCAACGGCGCCAACGGCGGCCCCACGCCCGAATCGATCACCGATGCCATCTACGCCGTCACCCAAAAGCTGGATGGCTACCGCATCCTCGACGATGCCGGCGAGCTGAATCTCGAGCAGCCCAGCAGCCAGCAGCTGGGCGGGATGGTCGTGGAGGTGGTCGACGGCGTCGACGCCTACGTGGCCCTGATGCAGAAGCTGTTCGACTTCGACGCCATCGACGAACTGCTGCGGGGTGATTTCCCCATCGCCTTTGACGCCATGCACGCCGTGACCGGCCCCTATGCCACTCGGATCCTGGAGGGGCTGCTGGGTGCGCCGGCCGGCAGCGTGCGCAACGGCATCCCCCTGGAGGATTTCGGCGGCGGCCACCCCGATCCAAACCTCACCTACGCCCATGAGCTGGCCGAGCTGCTGCTGGGCAGCGACGCCTACCGCTTCGGCGCCGCCTGCGATGGCGATGGCGACCGCAACATGATCTTAGGAACGCGCTGCTTCGTGAACCCCAGCGACAGCCTGGCGGTGCTCACCGCCAACGCCACCCTGG
>JBBASN010000051.1:0-17055 GCA_040399225.1 Prochlorococcaceae cyanobacterium
CGCAATCGCGGCACCTGCCCGCACCAGCAGGCTGCCATCGAGAGCCACCACATAGAGCGGCTGGGCCAGCAGACCGCTGCGGCTCAGGCTCTCGGAGGGCATCAGCCAACGCAGCAGATCGCGCAGCACCAGATCGTGACCCACGGCGCCAGCCCAGCGTCCCCGCTGCGCATAGGGCGCCACCACACTGATCAGCCAGTCTCGGGCCGCCGGGTCGTACTGGGGACGGGTCCAGCGGGGCTTGCCGCTGGGATTCACCGCCGGTGCGGTGAGCTGCACCCACGCCGTGGCCCTGTAATCGAGCTGCGCCGTGGCATGGCGCACGAAATCAGGCCTGGCCGGCCAGAAGATCACCTCACCGCCACTGAGGGGCAACACCCAGGTGTTCTCCACCACCATCTGGGAGGCCCCAGCCCATACACCGTGGTGATCGCCTGAGCCTCACTGAAGAACGCGCGCAGCGGCGCCGTGAGTGGCACCGAAGGCGGAATCCAGATCCCCGCCTGCCGGCCTGGCCGAACCTGTTCCGCTGGACTTCGCCAGACCCCATCGGCGTCCTGTCGCACAAGGTCACTGAAGGGCAGCGGCCGGGCCACCTGGGGCGGGGCGGCCGGATCGATCGCCGACACCAGGGCGGCGAACACCGCGATGCTGCGCTCGGCGGCGCTGAGGGAGGCATTGAAGCGGTCCACATCGCTCTGCACCTTCAGTCGCTGGGAGCGCAGGGCCTGCTGCAGGAGCTGACCGCTGAGCTGACGCTGCAGCTGCCAGGAGGCCAGTCCGCCGGCCAGCAGCACCGCCGCAAACAGGCCGATGCCGAACCCGGGGATGGACGCCACTGCCGGCGGAAGCCTCAGGGCACGGAGACGGGGACGGAGGGGAAGCACCAATGGGAAAACCGGGATGCGGCGCAGGCCTCCGACCGGTCGGATCAGCCCCTGCGGCGATTCTGGCCGGGGCCGAGGAAACTGACTCCCGCCGGGCTGCCACTGTTGGGAGATGCGCCACATTCCATCTGCGGACGACCCCTCCTCCCCCGGCGGCGAGGGCCAGCTGCTGCCGATCCCCGATCCCGCCGAATCAGCCCGTCTGCTGGGCTCCAGCTCCCAGGCCGCGGCCGCCGAGGGGTTCCGCTCCGGCTTCGTGGCCCTGATCGGCCGACCCAACGTGGGCAAGAGCACCCTCCTCAACCAGCTGGTGGGCGAGAAAGTGGCGATCACCTCGCCGGTGGCCCAGACCACCCGCAACCGGCTGCGCGCCATCCTCACCACCGCCGGGGCACAGCTGGTGCTGCTCGACACCCCCGGCATTCACAAGCCCCACCACCTGCTGGGGGAGCGCCTGGTGAAGACGGCGAAAAACGCCATCGGCGATGTGGATGTGGTGCTGCTGCTGGTGGACGGCAGCGAGCCGGCCGGCCGTGGCGACGGCTTCATCGTGGAGCTGCTGCGCCACTGCCGCGCGCCGGTGCACGTAGCCCTCAACAAGCACGACCTGGTGGATCCAGCCCAGGCTGAAGCACTGGCCGCCAGCTACCGCGAGATGTTGGAGGGTCGGGGCGATTTCGCCAGCCCCACACCTGCCGGCCAGGACCCGCGGCCACCGCTCGCATGGCCCCTGCACCCGGTGAGCGCCCTCACCGGCGCCGGCACCGAGGCCCTGGTGGCAGCCCTGGCAGCCGAACTGCCCGAGGGTCCCCAGCTCTACCCGGCCGATGCGGTGAGCGACCAGCCCGAGCAACTGCTGATGGCGGAGCTGATCCGCGAGCAGGTGCTCAGCCACACCCGCGAGGAGGTGCCCCACTCGGTGGCGGTGAGCATCGACCGGGTGGTGGACGACGGCCCGCGCACCGCCGTGCTGGCCACGGTGCTGGTGGAGCGCGCCAGCCAGAAGGGCATCCTGATCGGCAAGGGCGGCCGCATGCTCAAGACCATCGGCCAGGGGGCGCGGCTGCAGATGGAGAAGGTGTTCAGCGGGCCGGTGTATCTGGAGCTGTTCGTGAAGGTGGTGCCGGGCTGGCGCCGCAGTGCCGCCCGCCTGGCCGAGCTGGGCTACCGGGGGGAGTGAGGCGGGGGAGTGAGGCGGAGGAGTGAGACGGGGGCCCCGCACGGCTGAGAGAATCGCCCCATGACCCACTCCAGCCCTGCCCCTCGGCAGCCAGGCCCGCCCGCAGCTCCAGCTCCCGAGCAAGCTCCTGCCGCAGCCGATTTCCCGCCCCGGGAGATCGGCGCCTTCCTGCGCTTCTGCGCCGGCGAGTGGATGGGCCTGCGCAGCCGTTTCGAGCTGGGGGAGGCCACGGCCATGGCCGAGGGCGATGAATGGCACAGCAGCGAGCGGGGTGAGCTGGTGGTGGGTTACCTCGAACCTGGAGCAGGCGGAACAGGCGCCGATTCCCCCGGTGGCCTCAACGTTGGCGCCATGGGGGAGCCGCCGAGTCGGCTGCTGTTTGCCGCCGAGGGGAGCTTCACAGTGCACGACGGCCAGGGGGCCCGGCAGGGGAGCTGGCTGCTCTGGCCCGACGGCAGCCTGGAACTCACCCTGAGCAACGGCGACAGCGAGGTGCGCGAGCGGATCTGGTTCACCAAGCCCAACCTGCGGCTGCGCTCCAGCGTGGAGAACCACGCCGATGGCCGCCCCGGCCGCGCCAGCTTCAGCTCCGAGATCCGCCGGGTAAGCCGGCCAGCCGCTCCCGCCAGCTGAGCCGATGGGCCCCTCTCTGTGATGCGACTCGATGTGGTGAGCCTGGCGCCGGAGGCCATGGCCCCCCTGCTGAGCCTGGGCGTGATCGGCCGGGCCTTCGCCGCCGGCCTCGCCGAGCTGCACACCCACAACCCGCGCGACTTCGCCACCGACAACTACCGCAAGGTGGATGACGAGCCCTACGGCGGCGGCGCCGGCATGGTGCTCAAACCTGAGCCGGTGTATGCGGCGGTGGAGGCGATCCCGGTGCTGCCGCGGCGGCGGGTGCTGCTGATGTCGCCCCAGGGCAGCCCGCTGCAGCAGGCCGACCTGCGCCGCTGGGCCACGGGCTACGACCAGCTGCTGCTGATCTGCGGCCACTACGAGGGCTTCGATGAGCGCATCCGCGCCCTGGCGGATGAGGAGGTGTCGCTGGGCGACTTCGTGCTCACCGGCGGCGAGCTGCCGGCGGCGGTGATCATCAACGGCGTGGTGCGCCTGCTGCCGGGCACGGTGGGCACCCAGGCCAGCCTGGAGGAGGAGAGCCACAGCGCCGGCCTGCTCGAGCACCCCCACTACACCCGCCCCGCCAGCTTCCAGGGGATGGAGGTGCCTGCGGTGCTGCGCAGCGGTGACCACGGCGCCATCGCCCGCTGGCGCTTCGAACAGCAGCAGCAGCGCACCCGTGAGCGGCGGCCGGACCTGTTCGAGCGCTGGCAAGCTGAACAGCGCTGAACGGCCCGCGGGGCAGAGGCTTGCCGTGCTGATCGTGACCACACCCCAGTTGGAAGGCCGCCCCATCCGCCACTACCTGGGACTGGTGCATGGGGAGACGATCCTCGGGGCGAACCTGTTCCGCGACCTGCTCGCCAGTGTGCGCGATCTGGTGGGTGGCCGCGCCCGGGCCTATGAATCCACCCTCCAGCGTGCCCGGGAGATGGCCGTGGAGGAAATGGCGCGGCGGGCGCGGCTGCTGGGGGCCGACGCGGTGGTGGGGGTGCGGATCGATGTGGAGGTGCTGGGTCAGGCCGGCGGAATGCTGATGGCCTGCGCCAGCGGCACGGCGGTGAACCTGGACCCAGCGCGGCCGTGGCCGCTGCCGCCCCCTCCACTCCCACCCGAGCATCCGCCAGGTACTTAGCCCTGAGGCTGCTGCTGGCGGCCCTGCTGCATGCCGCGCAGGGCCGCCAGCAGGGAAGCGGGGCTCTGGGGATCCACCATCAGCACGCTGCCTCCTGGGGCCTGGGCCATCGCCTCGCCCATGGCCATCCAGTCGCGGGCCAGCAACAGGCGAATCGCCTCGGAGGCCTCCGGGTTGGCCTGCATGGCCTCGGCCAGGCGGATGGCGGCGTCGGCCCTGGCCTGGGCCAACAGCCCCTGCTGCTGGGCCTGGGCCTGGGCCTCCAGCACCAGCGCCTCCTGCTTCGCCTTGGCATCGAGCACCAGCGCTTCAGCCCGGCCCCTGGCGGCGTTGAGCTGGGATTCCTTTTCCCCCTCGGAGCGCAGGATGGCGGCCCGCTTCTGGCGCTCGGCGGTCATCTGCTGCTCCATGGCCTGCTGTACCCCGGGTGAGGGGTGAATGTCGCGCAGCTCCACCCGGGTCACCTTCACGCCCCAGGGGTCGGTGGCCTGATCCAGCTCGCGCAGCAGGGCTTCATTCACCTCCTGACGGGTGGTGAAGGTCTGGTCCAGGTCGAGCTTGCCCATCTCGGCGCGGATCTGGGTGAGCACCAGATTCACCATCGCCGCCTGCAGGTTGTCCACGGCGTAATAGGCGCGGGCGTGCTCGAGCAGCTGCCAGTACACCACCGCATCCACCTCGATCGCCACGTTGTCGCGGGTGATGCACTGCTGGGGCGGGATGTCGAGCACCCGCTCCTTGAGCGATTCGTGGCTCACCACCTTCTCCACCACCGGCAGCACGAAGGAGAGGCCAGGCTGCAGCTGGCGGTCGTACTTGCCCAGGCGCTCCACCAGCCGCGACTGGCCGCCACTTGTGATCTTCACGCTGTTGAGACCGAGGGCGGCCATCACAAACACGGCGGGCAGGCCCAGCAGCGGATCCATGGCGTGGGGGGGAGGGCGTGGGGGAGTGGGTGGAAGCCCCGGGAAGGCGTTCCCCTTGCAAGGTAGGCAGCATGGGGACGGAAGACCATGTCCTTGGCCGCCATGCCTGCCGCGCTGATCTGGCTGCTGCTGGGGCTCTGCCTGTTGCTGCTGGAACTGCTGGGGCTGGAGTTCTACGGACTGCTGGCAGGGGCCGTGGCCGCCCTGCTGATGTCGGTGCTGGGGGCGGCTCTGCCCCTGCCGCCCCTGCTGCAGATGGCGGCTTTCGTGCTGCTCAGCGCCCTGCTGTTGCTGGCCCTGCACCGCTGGGGGAGGCGCAGGGGACGGGGCCTGCCGCCGGCCAGCGGCGGCGAGCGGGCCACCGTGATCAGCGGCTTTGACGGCAGCCGGGAAGGGGGCAGTGCGGGGCGGGTGCGCTGGCAGGGCCAGAGCTGGGCCGCCATCAACCTGGAGGAGGGGCGGCCCCTGCTTCCCGGCAGCGCGGTGACCGTGCTGGGCCGCGAGGGGACCCAGCTGCAGGTGCTGCCGACCCCAGAACACTGGGAGTGACACCTGCCGACGGCCGCGCTCAGGCGAGGGCCGGCAGACGCAGCAGCACCTCGGCGCCGCCCAGCTCGACGCTGCGACCCAAGCGCAGCGAACCGCCGTGGATCTGCACGGCGGCATTCACCACAAACAACCCCAGGCCACTGCCCTGGGGTTTGGTGCTGGCCAGCAGCAGCTGCTCCAGCTGCAGATCGGCGAAACCGGGGCCGTTGTCGGCCACCCGCAACTCCAGCCAGGGCGAACCATGGGAATCGGTCCTGCGCTCCAGGCTGAGCTGGAGACAGGGCTCAGCCACCTGGCCCTGGCTGATGGCCTCCACGGCGTTGCGGATCAGGTTGGACAGTGCCATCTGCAACTGGCTGGCATCGCCCAGCAGCCACTGGGGCTGCTCGAGGCCGCCGGCCACAACGCTCACCCCATGGCGCTGAAACAACGGGCGCAGATAGAGCCGGGTGCTGGCGATCACATTGCAGAGATCCAGGCGCTGCTGCTCGGTCTGCACGTTGCGCAGCAACATGCGCATCTTCTCGATCGTGGTCACCACCCGCTCGCTCTCCCCCAGCTGCTGCTCGAGCAGGGGCTGGAGCAGGCTGCGCACCTGGCCGTCCGGCAACTGCTCCAGCCTGCTGCGCAGGAGGCGGGAATGGAGCAGGATGGCGCTGAGGGGCTGCTTGATCTCGTGGGCCACCGCAGCGGCCGTGAGGCTGGTGCGCAGCTTGGCCTCCAGCTCCAGCCGCTGCCGCTCCTTGAGGTCTGCCTCCCGGCGAAAGGCCCTCTCCAGGGCCGCCTCGGCCCGCTTGCGCTCGGTGACATCCAGGAAGGTGCACACCGCCAGCTCCTCCCGCAGGCTGGCGGTGAGGATCACCATGCGGTGGCTGCCGTCCTTGCACACCACCTCCAGCTCCATCGGTCCCAGCTCCGGCGCTCCGGCCCGGCAGCGATCCAGTTCGTCGGCCCAGCGCTCCATCACCTCCTGGCGGTAGGCGGGATCGGGATAGGCCAGCTCGGCCCAGACCTCCACTGAGGGCAGCTCGTCGGCGGCGTAGCCGAAGGTGTCGAGGAAGCGCTGGTTGAGAAACACGATCGGCTGGGGGGCCTCCAGCTGGGTGCAGGCCACCGGAATCGGCAACACCCTGAGCATGCGGCGCAGCTCCTGTTCGGCCTGCACCTGCTCGGTGATGTCCGAGATCACCCCCTCCCACACCGTGGAGCCATCGGCCAGATCCCTGGGCACCGATTCGGCCAGGATCCAGCGCACCTGGCCATTCACCACCACGCGGCACTGCCCCTTGAAGCGCAGCTTCTTGGCGAAGGTGAGGGCATTGAGGGCCAGCCAGTCGTCGTGGTCGTCGGGGTGGACACAGGCAAAGGCGTTGAGGGGGTTGGCCTCGGCCGCCCCGCGCTCCAAGCCGCAGATCTGCAGGAAGCGCTCGCTCATGAACGAGAACTGAGCAAGCTCAGCGCCCGGGCGCAGCACTATCGTGTAGGTGCCCACCGGAATCGCCTCGGTGATCGCCAGGGCGGCCTGGGCCAGTTCATCGCGGGCCTGCTGCAGGGAATTGCTGAGCTCCTGGGTGCGGTGGGTGCGGCGGTTCACCAGGTCCACCAGCAGCTGCAGCTCCCGGATCGCCGAGACCCCCAGATCCGGCAGCTGCTCGGCATTGGGCTGGCCCTGCAGCGGCCGGATCACCCCCTGGAACTGCCGCTCCACAGCACTGGCCAGGGCTTCGGCCAGCACGGCGGCCAGCACCAGCAGCAGGGCCATCAGGCTGAAGGAGGGCAGCAGCAGCTCGTAGTCGAGCCGGCGGATCAGCGGCTCGGCGGGTTGCACCACCGTGACCGCTCCGGATTGCACCCGCCAGTACGCCTGCAGGTCATTCACCAGCACCGGAGCCTGGCGGCTGGGCACCAGCAACTCCAGGCCCGGCCGGCCGATCCGGCTGGAGGCGTCCGGCTCGTAGTAGCGGGCCAGGCGCGCGAACAGGGCGGGATCCGAGCTGAGCTCCCTGCCCGCGACACTGCGCCAGAGCGCGTCTGCGCCAGGCACCTGGCTTCGGGCGGGCAACTCACCCAGGGCCTGAACCTTTTCGGCCAGACGGGTCATCACCTGAAACTGGGCCTCCATGGCCGTGGACTTGAGCTGGCTTGAAAGGATCAAAGCCACCAGCACGCCCGGCAGGCTCACCGCCAGCAGCACCGTGGCAAAGGTGATCCCCCGGGCGGAGAGCTGTCCGCTGCTGCGCCGTTGGCGCCAGCTGCACCAGAGCAGGTAGGCGGTCATGGCCAACGCCACGCTGATCACCGACACCACCGCCTCCTTGAGCCCCAGGCCCAGGGCCTTCACCGGGCCGACGCCCAGACGCAGGATGAACAGCAGGATCTCGGCAGGGAGGCCGACCACCAGCCAGTAGCCGATCGCCGCCAGCACGATCCGCCCATTGGAGTGCTGGGCCAGGCCACCGTTGAAGCGCAGGAGAAACCAGCGCAACCAGAGCAGCAGGCCCATGCCGATCAGCAGCTCGAAGGGGTGCCCCCAGCGCACCACCGTCACCGCCAGGGCCGCCGCCCCCACCAGCAGGCCACCCCAGCCGAACAGCAGCAGGGCCAGCACGGCCACGCCGCTGCCGAGCATCAGCTGCATGTCGAAGAACACCGTGGGCGCGTGCAGATTGATCAGCACCGCCAGGACGGCCAGGCCGACCAGCGCCAGCGCCCTACGGCCCATCGCCACCGGGCCCGGCGGGGGAGGGAACCACGACTGGCGATGCACGACGCAGTGCCACGGGACAGGCCTTGGATGGCACCATTACAGGATGCGGCCGGTCTGCCTGGCTGGCCAGCCTGCACCTTCGGCGTGATCCATGCAGCTGCGCATCGGCAACGGCTACGACATCCACCGGCTGGTGCCGGGCCGGCCGCTGATCCTCGGGGGCCAGCGACTGGACCATCCCGACGGCCTGGGGCTGGACGGCCACAGCGATGCCGACGTGCTGGTGCACGCGATAATGGATGCCCTGCTGGGCGCCCTCTCCCTGGGCGACATCGGCAAGCACTTCCCGCCTGACGCCCCCCAGTGGCGGGGGGCCGACAGCCTGGTGCTGCTGGAACAGGTGGTGGCCCTGGTGGCCGGGCGGGGCTGGAGCGTGATCAATGTGGATGCGGTGGTTATCGCCGAGCAGCCCAAACTCAAACCCCACATCCAGGCGATGCGCGCCGCCATCGCCGCCCGGATGGGGGTGGTGCCCGAGCAGGTGGGGGTGAAGGCCACCACCAACGAACGGCTCGGCCCCGAGGGGCGTGAAGAGGGGATCTCCTGCCAGGCGGTGGCGCTGCTGGGCAGGCAATGAACCCAGGCAGCGCCCGCATCCTGGCTAGGGTCTGCTCCTGTGCGCTCTGCCTGCTGATGCTGCTGGCCGGCCATCCCGATCTGGCGATCGCCGAGCAACCGCCCGACTGGCAGGGGGGATCCGGCCCCTTCGAGGTGGCTGTGGTGGAGCACCTGCGGGTGAAGGTGCCGGCCGAGGCCCGCCAGGCCTGGCTGGAGGCCGAGCGGGGCAGCTGGGAACCCTGGCTGGCCCAGCAGCCGGGCTTCCTGGGCCGCGACCTGCTCTGGGATGCCGAGCGGGAGGAAGGCACCCTGCTGATCCGCTGGGCGAGCCGCGAGCAGTGGAAGGCCATTCCGCTCGCGGAGGTGGAGGCCGTGCAGGAGCGCTTCGAGCGGCTCGCCCGCCTGGCCACGGGCGCCCGCCAGGGCAATCCCTTCCCGCTGGTGTTCGAGGGCGAACTGCAGCCCGCCGCATGAGCGAAGCGGCGCGCCTCGATCTGCAGCGCCGCAGCCGCATCGGCATGGTGGAGGCGATCTGGGGGGAACACAAGACGGCCGAGCAGATCGCCCCGATCCTGCTGAAGTTGCAGGCCGCAGGCGAACCGGCCCTGGCCACCCGGGTGGATGGCGCCAAGGCCGAGGCGGTGCGGCAGCTGCTGCGGGCGGAGCCGGCGGCGGCAGCCCTGGTGGAGCAGCTGCAGTTCCACGCTGAAGCGGGCTGCCTCAGCCTGGGCTCGCCGGCGGCGCCCCAACCCCAGCTGGGGGAGGTGGTGGTGCTGAGCGGCGGCACCAGCGACCTGCCGGTGGCCAGCGAGGCCCAGCTGGCCCTGCGCTGGCATGGGATCAGCTGCCGGCTGGTGCTGGACGTGGGGGTGGCGGGCCTGCACCGGCTGCTGGACCAGCTGGAGCAACTGGAACAGGCGCAGGTGCTGATCGCCTGCGCGGGGATGGAGGGGGCCCTGCCCACGGTGCTGGCGGGCCTGGTGCCCCAGCCGGTGATCGGCGTGCCCGTGAGCGTGGGCTATGGCGTGAGCGCCGGCGGCAAGGCGGCCCTGCAGGGGATGCTGGCCAGCTGCGCGCCGGGCCTCAGCGTGATGAACATCGACAACGGCTACGGCGCCGCCATGGCAGCCCTGCGGATCCTCAGGCTGGCCAACGGGCGCCAGGCCTGAGAGCGGAAACGGCAGCTCAGAGGTGCTGCAGGTCTGGGTAGGTGGTGAGCAGGTCTTCGGTGCTGAGGGCTTCGCCGGCCCCATCGGGCTGCCAGATCACCTCCAGGGCCAGCAGTTCGCTGGAGGCCAGCCCGCCGAGGGCCTGCAGCGAGCCCCGCAGCTGCTCGGCGCTGCTGGCCCCCTTGAGGGCCAGGCGCTGGCGGGTGGCCACCAGCAGGGTGACCACGATGAAGTCACTGCTGGCGTCGCTGTCGCCGGCGGGCACGGGCAGGTTCTGGCCCCGCTGGCCGGCCACGTTGGTGGTGAGCTCGCGGGAGAGCTTGCTGCGTTCGGCCATCGACAGGCGATTGAAGGTGGCCTCAGCCGTGGCGAACGGCACCTGGCCGTTCTCGGCGTTGGCATACACCCAGAGGTCGGGGTGGCGCAGCAGGGCCAGGGTGGTTTCCTGCAGCACCAGCTGCAGCCCGCTGTTGCTGGAGGTGTCGGAGCGGGCCGCCAGGGCGCGCAGGTCGTTCTGCAGCTGGCGGGCGGAGGCCAGCAGCCCCACCTGCAACTGCACCACCGACACGGGCGGTTCGCTGCGCACCAGGCCGCCGTCCGTGCTGCCTGCTCCGCTCCCAGCGCCACGCAGGGCGTTGAGCACCAGACCCACCACGGCCATCAGCACCAGGAAGCCGAACAGGCCACCACCACCGAACCCGAAGAAGGGCAAGATGAACGGGAAGCCGATGCCGCCTCCGCCTCCGTAATAACCGCCGCCCCCGTAGTAGCCACCGCGATAGCCGCCGCTGTAACCGCCATAGCCGCCGCGGTAGCTGCCACCACCACCTCCATAGCTGCGTGGCGCCGAGGGCGCCGGGGAGGAGCGGAAGCTGCCGCCGCCGATCCGACCGCCACTGGCTGCCCATGAGGGCTGGGGCTGCCAGAGCAGCAGGCTCAGCACCAGCATCGGCAACGCCAGCCCCACCAGGGTCCGGCGCAGGGGCGGAGGCAGGGAGGGAGAACGACGCATTCGTGTTGCTGCGGACGTATTGGTGTGGAGACCAGTTGGTGTGGTGACCAGTTGGTGTGGTGACCAGTGAGCGTGATACGAGAAGCGGAGGACCGGCCCGCAGAACAGCCTGAATTCCAGGCGTGTCCGCGAAATCTAGGAACCCCCCCCCACGATGGTGACCACCTCCAGGGAGTCGGATTCCTGTACCGGCTGCTGCGGCCAGCGCTGGCGGGGGTAGATCGTGCCGTTCAGCTCCACCACCACCAGTCGGGGCTGGAAGCCCAGCGCCGCCAGCGCCTGCTCGAGGTTGAGGCCCGCCGGACAGCTGCGGGCTTCTCCGTTCACCTGGATCGTCACCACGGCGGCCGCTTCATGCGGAGTGGCGGACTCGGGGTTGGGGTCCATCGCAGGGGCGGGGGGCGGGGGCTGGAGCTCCCCATGCTGCCGAATAGGGCCGGACCTTTCAGCGATCCGTTTCAGTGCTCCGTTTCAGTGCTCCGTGCCCAGGACCTCCAGCAGCTGGCGGCTGGCGGCGGCGGGGTCGGGGGCGGCGCTGATGGCCCGCACCACCGCCACCCGGCTGGCGCCGGCCTGGCGCACGGCCGGAATCTCCCCGGCCGTGATGCCGCCGATGGCGAAGCAGGGGATGGGGCTCTCAGCACAGGCCTGGCGCACGTACGCGAGGCCCACCGGCTGCCGACCCGGCTTGGTGGGGGTGGCGTTCACCGGCCCCACGCCCACGTAGTCGCAGCCGTCCTGCACCGCCTGGCGCAGCTGGTCGATGGCGTGGGTGCTGCGGCCCAGCAGCCGCTCGGGCCCCAGCAGACGCCTGGCCACGGCCGGCGGCAGATCCCCCTGGCCCAGGTGCACCCCGTCGGCGTCCACCGCCAGGGCCAGATCCACGCGGTCGTTGACCAGGAACAGGGCCCCGTGGCGGGCGCAGAGAGCGCGCAGGGCCCGGGCCTGCTCCAGGCGCTCCAGATCGGTGAAGGGCTGGCCGTGGGCATTGAGGCTGCCCTCCTTGGCCCGGTACTGCACCAGCCGCACGCCGCCGGCCAGGGCCGCCTCCACCCGAACCTCCAGATCCGCCAGCGGCCCGATCACCAGATAGAGGTGGCACTGGCCCAGGCGCGCCCGCCGCTCGGCGCGCAGCCCATCGACCTGGAGCAGCTCCAGTTCGAGGTCGTAGAGGAGATAGCGGATCGCCGCCGCCTCCGCCGCCAGCTCAGGGTCGGCCTGGCGGCCGAATTCCTCCAGCACCCGCAGGGCCTCCTGCACGCGGGCGGCATTGGCGGCCACCACGGCGCCCGGCTGCAGGCGCTCGGCCTGGGCGGGGTGGGCCATGCCGGTGGCAGGATCGCTGGCGGCGTGGCGCGCCTGTTTGTAGCCACCGTGGTGGCGCCGGCCGAGCCGCTGGCGCAGGTCCTTGGTGCGGGCCACCAGATCGGCCCGGTCGAGGCCGAAGCGGGCCCAGTCCTCCATCACCCGCAGGCCCTCACGGGCGCGGTCGAGGTTGGCATCGAGCAGGCGCAGCACGCTGGCGGGGGTGTCGGCAGCAGGGCCGGACGCCGGGATGGAGTTGGGCTCGGCGGTGGAGCTGGGCTCGGTAGCGGCAGAAACCATGGCGGGCTGGGGCTGTCTGCTTAGGTTGGCGGGATCACGGAGCACCATTCGGGGCGGGCGCCATGGCAGACCAGGGCAATCCAGGCGGCGGTGACAACCCGATGCTCGTGCTGGTATCAGGCATCCTGCTGCTCGGCGGCATCGCCACCTTCATCGGCTGGGGTCTCACCCACGCCTACCCCGGCTAGGGCCCGGGCCTGGTCGGCGTCGCGGGCGATCTGGGCCTGCAGGGCCTCCAGACCGTCAAAGCGCTGCTGGCGGCGCAGCAACCGCAGGGGCTCCACCCGCAGCCAGCGGCCGCCGAGCTCCATCCGGCGGTCGAGCAGGTGCACCTCCACCGCCGAGGGGGCGTGGGGATCCACCGTAGGCTGGGGGCCGAGGTTCATCACCGCCGCCAGCCAGCCGCCAGCACCAGCCGGGATGGCCGCCGCCAGCTCCGGCGCCACCAGGGCCGGATCGCCGGCGGGGGCTGCCAGCAGTTGCACCCGGGCGGCATACACCCCCTCCAGGGGGAGAAACTTGTGGCCATCCACCGCCAGGTTGGCGGTGGGCCAGCCCAGCTGGCGCCCCAGCCCCCGGCCGCTCACCACCTGGCCGCTGAAGCGGTAGGGGCGCTGCAGCAGGCGGTGGGCCTCGTCGATGCGGCCCTCGGCCAGGGCCCGGCGGATGCGGCTGCTGCTCACCCGCTCGGAGCCATCGCTCAGCATCGGCACCACGGTGACCGCGATGCCGCGGGCGGCACCGATCCGGGCCAGCTCGACGGCGTCGCCCTGACGCCGGGCACCGAAGCGGAAGTTGCTGCCCACCGCGATCCGCCGCGCCTGCAGCTGCTCCACCAGCACCTGATCCACGAAGGCCTCCGGTGCCAGGGCCGCCAGGGCCCGATCGAACGGCACCAGCACCAGCTGGCGGATGCCCAAGGGGGCGAGCAGCTCCAGCTTCTCGCTGGGCAGGTCGAGGCGCAGGCGGGTGTCGCCGTGGAGCACCTCGCGGGGATGGGGCCAGAAGCTCACCACTGAGGGCACGCCTGCGTCGGTCGCAGTCTCTGCGGCGGTCACAGCGGCGATCACGCGCCGGTGGCCGGGGTGGAGCCCATCGAAGCTGCCGAGGGCGATGGCGGTGGGCCGCTGGGCCTCAGCGGGGGCCCGCAGGGGAATCGAACGCGACAGTTCCCGAAGCCTTGGCATGCCGGATTGATCTTCCCATGGCACCTTGGGGGCGCAACTCCGCCAGTAGCAAGGCGCCCCCATGGCCGACCAGATCGAATTGCAACACATCGGCTCCAGCCTGCGCCGCATGGGCTGGCTGCGCTTCTGGATCCAGCTGGTGCTGGGCGTGGTGGTGGTGGGGGTGCTGGTGTTCAACAACATCGGTGGCCGCCTGGTGGCCAACTCCCAGCGGGCCCTGGGTCTGGGGCCCGGCATCTCCCTCACCACCCTGGCCTTCCTGATCCTGCTCTGGGGCATCTGGCACAGCTGGCTGGTGGTGCGCTGCGGCCGGGCCCTGGCCAGCCCGGTGAAACCCAGCAAGGGGGAAACCAGCAAACTGATCAAGCGCGGGCTGCTGGCCGATCTGTTCGGCCTCACCATGGCCGCCATCGGCTATCAGTCCCTGGCCGGAAGCCTGTTCGTGCAGGCCTCCCAGCAGGTGCCGGGCTTCTTCGGCGCCCAGATCCAGGGGGCCGGCGGCGCCGGCAGCCGGTTGGTGGGGCTGCCGATCACCTCGATCGAGATGTTCTCGGTGCTGGGCAACACCCAGGTGCTGTTCGCCCACCTGCTGGGGCTGATCATCACCCTCTGGCTGCTGCAGCGGGTGCACCGGCCCGCCCGCTGAGCCCGGGGTCCGCGGGGAGATCAGTCCAGCTGGGGCAGGGCGGCGGTGTCGCCCATCCAGAACAGCTCGGGCTGCAGGGGCGTGAGCGCCACGCCCCCCTGGTTCACGTGGGCCACATCGGTGGGCCACTCGCCGGGGCCAGCCACCTCGGCATCGAGGTCGTTCACCACCTCGCCCGCCAGCCAGTAGTAGGTGCGGCCGCGGGGATCGACGCGCCTGTCGAACTGGTCGGTGTAGCGGCGCACGGCCGTGCGGCACCAGCGCAGCGGGCCGATGCTCTCCGCCGGCCGGGGCGGCACGTTGAGGTTGAGCAGCATCGCCGGCGGCCAGCCCGCCTGCAGCATCCGCTCGGCCACATCCAGGGCGATCGAGGCCGCGGGCTCGAACTGGCGCCACTGGAAGTCGGCGCTGCTCACCGCCAGGGCGGGCAGGCCCTCGATCGTGCCCTCCATCGCCGCACTCACCGTGCCGGAATAGAGCACGTCGGTGCCCAGGTTGGGGCCGTGGTTGATGCCGGAGAGCACCAGGTCGGGCCACTCCTCCAGCAGCGAGAACAGGGCCAGCTTCACGCAGTCGCTGGGGGTGCCGCTGCAGGCCCAGGCCTGGATGCCATCGTCAAACAGCTCGTCGGCCCGCTCGGCGCGGATGGGCGTCTGCAGGGTGAGGCCGTGGCCGGTGGCCGAGCGCTCCTGGTCGGGGCACACCACGGTGACCTCATGGCCGCGGGCGTTGGCGGCGTTGGCCAGGGTGCGGATGCCGGCGGCGAACACCCCGTCGTCGTTGCTCACCAGGATCTTCAGGGGGCGCATCGCCGAGGAGGTTGCTCCGTACAGTCTCACCCTTGCCATTCAGTCTGGGGTTGTCGTGGGCGTCACCGTGTCGCTGGAGGATCTCACTGGCCAGCTGGAGCAGCTGGAGGCCGAGGCGGCCGCCGAGATCGCCGCTGCCGCCACAGCCCCTGAGCTGGAGGCGCTTCGGGTGGGCCTGCTGGGCAAGAAGGGCCGGCTCTCGGCCGTGCTGGGGGCGATGGGCAAGCTGCCCGGCCCGGAGCGGCCGTTGATCGGCCAGCGGGCCAATGTGCTCAAGGAGCAGGTGAGCGGGCTGCTGGCCGAGCGGCTGCGGGCGGTGAAGGCGGCGGCGATGGCCGAGCGCATCGCCCGCGAAACCCTCGACGTCACCGCCCCCAGCAGCTACACCCCCGCCGGCCACCGCCACCCGCTGATCAGCACGATCGAGGAGATCGTGGACATCTTCAGCGGTCTGGGCTACCGGGTGTCGGAGGGGCCGGAGATCGAAACCGACTACTACAACTTCACCGCCCTGAACATCCCGGAGCACCACCCCGCCCGGGACATGCAGGACACCTTCTACCTGGGGGATGGCCGGCTGCTGCGCACCCACACCTCGCCGGTGCAGATCCGCTACCTGGAGAACAATCCGCCGCCGGTGCGGGTGATCGCCCCGGGGCGGGTGTTCCGCCGCGACGCGGTGGATGCCACCCACTCGCCGGTGTTCCACCAGGTGGAGGTGCTGGCGATCGATGAAGGGCTCGACTTCACCCACCTGCGCGGGACGGTGACCGCCTTCCTGCAGCAATTTTTCGGCGACCTGCCGGTGCGCTTCCGCGCCAGCTACTTCCCCTTCACCGAGCCCAGCGCCGAGGTGGACGTGCAGTGGCGGGGCCGCTGGCTGGAGGTGATGGGCTGCGGCATGGTGGATCCGGCGGTGCTCACCGGCATGGGCCTGGATCCGGAGCGCTGGAGCGGTTTCGCCGCCGGCCTGGGGGTGGAGCGCTTCTGCATGGTGCGCCACGGCATCGACGACATCCGCCGCCTCTTCACAAGCGACCTGCGCTTCCTCGAGCAGTTCTGAGGGCACCCCTGAGGTGCACTCAATAAACTCCAGCAGTCCCCCCGCTTCGCGATCGGTGCCCCGCGTCGGACTGATCGTCAACGACGGCAAGGACCTGGCAGTGAGCACGGCCGATGCGATCCAGCGCCGGCTGGCCGAGCACGGCTACGAGGTCCTGCGGGTGAGCAGCTCCGGCGGCATGGTGGGCTTCGCCAATCCCGACCAGCACCTGCGCACCCGCGGCTACAGCGCCTGCGTTCCCCCCGGCTTCAGCGAGGAGCTCGAGCTGGCGATCGTGCTCGGCGGCGATGGCACCGTGCTCTCCGCGGCGCGCCAGACCGCACCGGTGGGCGTGCCGATCCTCACGATCAACACCGGCCACCTGGGCTTCCTGGCCGAGGCCTACCTGCAGCAGCTCGACCAGGCCCTGGAGCAGGTGCTGGCCGGCGCGTGGACGGTGGAGGAGCGCACCATGCTGGTGGTGAGCGTGATGCGCGGCGAGCAGCGGCGCTGGGAGGTGCTCTGCCTCAACGAGATGGCCCTGCACCGCGAGCCGCTCACCTCGATGTGCCATTTCGAGATCGCCATCGGCCGCCACGCCCCGGTGGACATCGCCGCCGACGGCGTGATCCTCTCCACCCCCACCGGCTCCACCGCCTACTCGCTCTCGGCCGGTGGCCCGGTGATCACCCCCGACTGCCCGGTGCTGCAGCTCACGCCGATCGCAGCCCATTCGCTGGCCTCGCGGGCCCTGGTGTTCAGCGACCGGGAACCGGTGACCGTGTTTCCGGCCACGCCCGAGCGGCTGATGATGGTGGTGGATGGCAGCGCCGGCTGTTACATCTGGCCGGAGGACCGGGTGCTGATCCGCCGCAGCGAGCAGCCCGTGCGCTTCGTGCGCCTGGCCGATCACGAGTTCTTCCAGGTGCTGCGCAACAAGCTGGGCTGGGGCCTGCCCCACGTGG
>JBBASN010000052.1:0-16937 GCA_040399225.1 Prochlorococcaceae cyanobacterium
ATGGCATGCCGTTGTTCCGCCCGGATCCAGCCGCCGCCCCGTCACGCATCGATGTAACAACTGCCCTGCGGCTGGAGCAGGAAACCCTCCACTTGCAGGATCTGGAAGCCAGCCTGATGGAGGAGTGGGCTTCGCCGGAGGACGAGGAGGCGTTCGCAGACCTGTGAGCCAGCCAAACCCTGGCATACTTTGCCAAGCCGCGTAGCTTTTGGGAACCGTCGACGAACCGGGTGACCCAGCCATGACGATGAACGTCAACCTGTCGCCCCAGCTGTAGGCGATGGTGAGGGCCAAGGTGGCTTCCGGCCGCTATACCTCCGCCAGCGAGGTGGTGCGTGAAGCGCTGCGGCTGATGGAGCAGCAGGATCAGCTGAGGCTGTTGCAGTTTGAGCAGTTGCGTCGCGACATCCAGGACGGGCTGGCAAGCCCAGAGGCGGAGGACTGGAACCCAAGGGCGATCAAGGCCGAAGGGCGCCGCCGCCTGGGGGGCCATGCCGATTCAAGGCTGGGCGTGTGAACCTAACGATGAACGGGGACTGTCGGCATGAGCGAAACCACAGAACCATCTCCAGCCTCGGATCTGATTCTGTATCAGACCAAGGATGGCAAAACCCGAATCCAGTGCCGGTTTGAAGACGAGAGCATCTGGCTGACGCAGGCACAGATCGCGGAGCTGTACCAAAAGGATGTCAAGACGATTAATGAGCATCTTCTGAATATCTATGAAGACAAAGAGCTCGACGAGAATTCAACCATCCGGAAATTCCGGATAGTTCGACTCGAGGGAAAACGTGAGGTGACCCGTGAGATCAGCCACTACAGTCTGCAGGCGATTCTGGCTGTTGGATTCCGCGGACCAACCGGAGAGGCACTTTGTTCCGCCAAGAAAAGGCTATGCCAAGAGCCGGTGCCTGGAAGAGGGGCTAAGATGAAGGTAGCGAATTTGAAATGACCTAAAACCATGAAAGCCGACGACTTAATTCTGGAAATCCAATCGCTACCAGTAGAGGAACGTGCGCGAGTTGCTGACAGCGTGCTGAGATCCCTCAATCAGACACCGTCAGAAGTCGACCAAAAATGGGCCAGTCTCGCCACAAAGCGATTGCAGGATATCCGGACGGGCAGCGTCAAGCCTGTGGCCGACGACTTTGTCTTTGATGAGATCTGGCATCGATTCGGGTGATGATTGCCAACTTTCATCCAGACGCACAGGCTGAGCTGAATCACGCCATCGACTACTACGAAGCCAACCAACCAAATCTGGGTTATCAGTTCGCCATTGAGGTTTTTGCAGCAGTCGAGCGGATCAAGGCGTACCCAACCCTATGGCCGTTGATGGATGATAGCCAGGTTCGCCGCTGCTTGATTCATCGCTTTCCCTATGGGGTGATCTACGCATTGGATGAAGAAGAAGCCGAGATCTTCATTCTGGCTGTGATGCACCTCCATCGAGAGCCGGGTTATTGGAGTGAGCGAGCATGATCATCTCGAGGCCCCTGATCCATCTTGATGCCCATGTTTTGCTGGTGCAGTACCGCTCGTGGATGGTGGTTCAACCATGAGCTTCCCCCGGTACCCGGCTTACAAGCCCAGCGGTGTGGAGTGGCTGGGGGAGGTGCCGGAGCATTGGGAGTTTAAGAAACTGA
Source organism: Prochlorococcaceae cyanobacterium (assembly GCA_040399225.1). GTDB lineage: Bacteria > Cyanobacteriota > Cyanobacteriia > PCC-6307 > Cyanobiaceae > NIES-981. The sequence continues at coordinate 1,647 of JBBASN010000052.1, forward strand.
AGCATTGCATCCTTAGGCTCGGATCAGGTGGAACACCCGAAAGCAGCAATCCCGAGTTCTGGGCTGACGATGATTCAGAAGACTCCATCCCTTGGGTAGCCATTGGGGATATGAGCGCGGTTTCGCGCGTCACCTCAACAGCCAAGTCATTGACTCCTTTCGGCTTGAGCTCAAAGAATCTTGAAATCTTCCCTTCCGGAAGCCTTCTCTACTCTGTTTATGCCAGTCTTGGCAAGGTAGCGATCCTCGGGATGGACGCTGCCTTTAATCAGGCGATTCTCGCCATCCTGCCCAACACGCAGTGTGTGTCCCAACCCTTCTTGAGATGCTGGCTAGAAAGCCTAGAGAGACACTTAGAGTACTACGCCAGTAGCAATACTCAGGCTAATCTTAACGCTGCCAAGGTTCTGAGCTATCCGGTTTCAGTACCCAGCTTGCCCGAGCAGCGCGCAATCGCCACCTTCCTCGACCACGAAACTGCCAAGATCGACGCCCTGATCGCCGAGCAGCAGAGCCTGATCGAGCTGTTGCAAGAAAAGCGCCAGGCCGTGATCTCCCATGCCGTCACCAAGGGGCTGAATCCAGAAGCGCCGATGAAGGATTCGGGGGTGGAGTGGCTAGGGGAGGTGCCGGAGCATTGGGGTCTAATTACCCTAGGGAGACTATGCATATCAAAATGCGATGGACCCTTTGGCTCTGGACTGAAATCAGAGCACTATGTGGAGGAGGGCGTCTTGGTCGTCAGACTGCAAAACATTAAGTTCCATGGATATGATGACACCGTTTCCGCGTACATCGACTCGGACTATTACGAAACAAGCCTTGGCGACTATGATGTCATACCTGGAGACCTTCTTATTGCCGGTCTTGGCGACGAGAATAATCTTGTTGGCAGAGCATGTGTAGCACCATCTCACCTCGGGCCGGCGATGGTGAAAGCAGATTGCTTTAGATTTCGCTTGAACAGAGAACGTATTTCGCCAGCATTTGCGTCATTTTCGCTGAATGCTTCTTCTCGTTTCCATGGTGGCATCCTTTCCAGTGGCTCAACCCGATCAAGGATCCCACTGTCAATGATGACAAGTCGCGAAGTCGCATTACCTCCAATTGAAGAACAGCTGAAAATCGAGATGCACATCCAGAATCAACTCGGAAGGATTAACGCCTTGCAGTATGAGTCGGTATCTGCGGTTCAATTACTCCAAGAACGCCGCTCCGCCCTGATCTCCGCCGCCGTCACCGGCCAGATTGATGTGCGGGGCCTGGTGCCTGAGGCCAGCACCGCATGAGCAGCACCCCTAAGAAGATCCAGATCTTCCTGCCCAGCGGCGCACCTCACGGCATTCGCATTGCTGAGATCACCACCCGCATCGTGCAGCCCGTAGCGTTTACGCAGTAGCTGCTTCCACAGGTACCAGGGTGCTGAGATCCAGCTGCTGGCGGGCATGCCAGAGGTCGTAAGCATCCTGCATCGCCAACCAGGTCTCAGCCGAGCGCCCCAGGCAGCGCGACAGACGCAGCGCCATCTCAGGCGTGACCCGGCTGCGCTCCTGCAGGATCCGGTTGAGCGTTGAAGGCGCCACCTGCAGCCTGGTAGCCACCTCACGAACGCTCATCTGCAGCTCGCTCAGATAAACCTCGCGGATGAACTCACCCGGATGGGGTGGGTTATGCATTGGTCCGATGGTCGTCATCAGTGGTAGTCCTCATAGTCCAGAACGTGGACATTGCCATCGCGGAACTCGAACGAGAGCCGCCAGTTGCCATTCACCCAGATCGACCAGCGCCCACGATCGGCGCCCACCAGTGCATGCAACCGGAATCCGGGGATGTCCATGTCGGCGATGGTGGTGGCGGAGTCCAGCGCGGCCAGCTGTAGCCGAAGCTTTCGAGCATGCGCTGCCTGAATGCCGGCCGTGCTGCCTGTGGCACGGAAGCGCCGCAGCCCCCTTGTGGCGGATCGAAATGATCACCGGCTTACCGTAGCGCGTTGCGCAACACGCAGGACGCCAAACCCGAATCCACCTAGCCTGCTAGCAGCGAGCAAGCAGCCCCGTCGATGCGCACCCTCTACATCCGCCATGTGCCCGATGAAGTGGCGGCGCGGCTGGAGAAGCTTGCGGCCCAGGCCGGCCTGCCGCTGAGCACCTTTGCCCTCCAGGAGCTCACCGAGGCCGCCCGACGGGCCGACAATGCCGACCTGCTCAACGCCTTGCCGTCACTGCCCATCGAACCGGCCAGCATCCTGCAGGCCCTGGCCGAAAGTCGCGCAGAGCGCTGATGCTGGTGATCGACGCCTCGGCCCTCGCGGATGCCCTTCTGGTGGCTGGTCCGGCTCGCGCCAGGCTCTCAGCGGAAAACCTGCAGGCTCCTGAGCTGATCGACGCCGAACTGCTCTCGGTGCTCCGGCGTCTGGCGCTCACAGGCAAGCTCCTGGAGAGTCAGGCGCTCCAGGCCCTCTCCACAGCCGCCCGCCTGGGGTTGCGCCGTCAGCCAACACGCAGCCTCTGGCCCCGGGCGTGGGAGCTGCGCACCAATCTCTCGGCCTACGACGCCCTCTACGTGGCGCTGGCCGAGCAGCTGCAGGCTCCCCTGCTCACGGCTGATGCCCGCCTGGCGCGTGCACCGGGGCTGCGCTGCAGCGTTGAGCTGATCGCACCCTGATTGCGGTGCTCGATCAGCGCCGCTTTCCAGGAATGATGCGGAAACTGCATAGCCCCGGCAGCCAGCTTCTGCGGTGTTCTAAGGCTTAGCCTGAGCATAGCGGAAGCGCGCTGGCAGCGCCGTTGATCTGATGAGCGTCCGCCACGAAATCGCCTTTGAGCGCGAGATCTGCGAGCACCTCGGCGCCAACGGCTGGCTCTATCAGGACGGCGCCGCCGCTGATTACAACCGCAAGCTCGCCCTCTACCCGCCCGATCTGATCGCCTGGGTGCAGGAGGCCCAGCCCGAGGCGTGGCAGCTGCTGCAGAAAAACCATGGCGCCAAGGCGGAAGCCACCCTGCTGCAGCGCGTGCGCCAGCAGCTCGATCAGGCCGGCACCCTTGATCTGCTCCGCCACGGCGTGGAGGTGCTGGGTCTGCCCAAGGCCCTCAAGCTGGCGGAGTTCAAGCCGGCCTTCGGGCTCAATCCACAGGGCCTGGCCCGCTACAACGCCAACCGCCTGCGCGTGGTGCGCCAGGTGCGCTACTCCGTCCGCAACGAGAACTGCCTCGATCTCGTTCTTCTGCTCAACGGCATCCCAGTCGCCACCGCTGAGCTCAAGACCGACAACACCCAGAACATCGCCGACGCGGTCTGGCAATACAAGACCGACCGGCTACCCCGTGCCGCTGGCCAGACCCCCGAACCGCTGATCTCCTTCCCCAGCGGCGCCCTGGTGCATTTCGTCGTGAGCAATCGGGATGTGCAGATGACCACTCGTCTCGAGGGACCCCGCACCCAGTTCCTGCCCTTTAACCGGGGCAGCGACCCCGGAGGAGCCGACTGCGGGGCCGGTAATCCTGTGATGGAAGGGCACCGCACCGCCTATCTCTGGGAGGAAGTGTGGGAACGCCACAGCTGGCTAGAGATTCTCGGCCGCTATTGCATCGCCGAGCGCGACAAAAAGAAGCAGATCCGCCGCATCGTCTTCCCCCGCTACCACCAGCTGGCCGTGACCCGCCTGCTGCTCAAGGCCGTGCTGGAGGAAGGCCCCGGTTTGCGGTACCTGATCCAGCACTCGGCAGGCTCCGGCAAGACCGCCTCGATCGGCTGGAGCGCCCACCAACTCGCCGACCTGCACGACGCCAACGACCGCAAGCTGTTCGACACCGTGCTGGTGGTGAGCGACCGCAGCGTGATCGATTCCCAGCTGCAGGAAACCCTGGAGAACTTCGAGCGGCGCAAGGGGGTGGTGGCCTCGATCACCACCGAGAAGGGCATCAAGAGCGAGCAGCTGGCCACTGCGCTTTCGGGCGACAAGAAGATCGTGGTCTGCACCATCCAGACCTTCCCGGCCCTCATCAAAAAAATCCAGGAGCTCACCGCCACCAGCGGCAAACGCTTCGCGGTGATCGCCGATGAGGCCCATAGCTCGCAAACCGGCGACGCCGCCCTCAAACTGCGCAAGGTGCTCTCCGCTGCCGAACTGGCCGACCTGGCCGATGGCGGTGAGGTGTCGATCGACGACCTGCTCACCGCCGACATGAGCACCCGCGCCGGCAGCACCGGCATCACCTACGTGGCCTTCACCGCCACTCCCAAGGCCAAGACGCTGGAGCTGTTCGGCCGCCGGCCTAACCCGGCTGAGCCGGCCGGTCCCGGCAACCTGCCGGCGCCCTTCCACGTGTATTCGATGCGCCAGGCGATCGAGGAAGAGTTCATCCTCGATGTGCTGCAGAACTACACCTCCTACAAGCTCGCCTTCCAACTCGCCCAGGAAGGGCAGACCTTCTCCAGCGAGGAGGTGGAGCGCAGCGCCGCCCTCAAGAAACTGATGGGCTGGGTAAAACTCCACCCCCACAACATCGACAGAAAGGTGCAGATCGTGGTGGAGCACTTCCGCCAGTTCGTCTGGCCGCTGCTCGATGGCAAGGCCAAGGCGATGGTGGTGGTGGGCTCCCGCAAGGAGGCCGTGCGCTGGAAGCTCGCCATCGACAAGTACATCACGGACAAGGGTTATCCCCTTGGCACCCTGGTGGCTTTCAGTGGCGAGGTGAGCGACACCGAGATCGGACCCGATGGCTTCACCGAACGCAGTGCCACCCTCAACCCCGGCCTCAAGAGCGACATCCGTGAGGCGTTCAAAGGGAACGACTACCAGATCCTGCTGGTGGCCAACAAGTTTCAGACCGGCTTTGACCAGCCGCTGCTCTGCGGCATGTATGTGGACCGCCGCCTCGATGGCATCCAGGCGGTGCAGACCCTCTCCCGCCTCAACCGCTGCTATCCGGGTAAGGACACCACCTTTGTGGTGGATTTCATCAATGAACCTGACGACATCCTGGCGGCCTTCAAGACCTACTACGCCACTGCTGAGCTGGCCGAGGCCACCGATCCCAACCTGATCCTCGATCTCAAAACCAAGCTCGACGCACAGGGGCACTACGACGAGTTCGAGATCGACCGGGTGGTGAAGGCGCTGCTCGATGACAGCCGCAGCGACAAAGCCCGCCAGAGCCAGTTGATGGCCGCGATCGAGCCCGTGGCCCAGCGCCTGATGACCCTCTACAAGGAGGCCCGCCTCGCCTACCGCCATGCCGAGGCGATCAACGACGGCGAGGCACGCCAGCGCGCCAAGGAGGAACTGGACGCCCTCACCCTGTTCCGCAGCGACATGGGCGCCTACGGCCGCTTCTATACCTTCCTCTCCCAGATCTTTGATTACGCCAACACCGGCCTGGAGAAACGGGCGCTCTTCTACAAGGCCCTGCTACCCCTGCTGGAGTTTGAGCGCGAGATCAACACGGTGGATCTCTCCAAGGTGGTACTCACCCACCACCATCTCCGCGATCTCGGCACCAGGAGGCTCGATCTCCAGCAAGGCGAAAGCATCCCGATCGCCGGCATGGCCCCAGGCGGCGGCAGTGTGCAGGACAAGGACAAGGTGGAGCTCGCCGAGATCATTGCCAAGCTCAACGATCTCTTTGACGGCGAGCTCAGCGACGGCGACAAGGTGACCTACGTGCGCTCGGTGATCCGTAGCCGGCTGATGGAGTCGCCCACCCTCCGCCAGCAGGCCGCCGCCAACAGCAAGGAGCAGTTCGCCAACTCCCCCGATTTCGGCACCGAGCTGATGGACGCGATCATCGGCGCCCTCGATGCCCACCAGGCGATGAGCAGCCAGGCCCTCAACTCCTCCAGCGTGCGCGACGGCATCAAGGACGTGCTGCTCAACCACACCAATCTCTGGGAAGACCTGCGCGATGCCGCCTGATCCGCTCACGCTTGCGGCGGCCGAGCAGGCCCGCAACGTGGCGCTGCAGATGATGGCCGAACGCGGCCGGGGCCTGGTGCTGGTGGGTGCCGCCCGCCTCGATCTGGCCCTGGAGCACCTGCTCAAGGCCGTGATGGCTCCCAGCCCAGGCACCGACGACAAGCTCTTCACCGCCGATCGCTCCCTCGGCAGCTACGGCGCCAAAATCTCCCTGGCCGCCCGCCTGGGGCTGATCGAGCCGCCGATTGAGCAGGCCCTCCACGCCATCCGCAGCGTGCGCAACGACTTCGCCCACAGCGCCGCCGATCCCTCCCTCGCCGAACCCCATCACCAGAAGCGCCTGCAGCGGGTGCTCCCCCAGGCCCAGGGCTCTGCGCTCTGGCCAGCCCTGGCGCCACTGCTGCAGCGCCAGACCACACTCTCCAGTGACGAGAGCAGCTTCATCCTGCTGGTGACGATCCTGGTGGCTTCGATCGAGGCCTGCGCCCTGCTCCAGGCCCCCTTCTCACCCCGGGCAACGGTGCGCTTCACAACCACCGCCAATCCCTAGCCTGAAGCGATCGACCCCGTCTTCAGCGTGCCCCTTCCCAGCGCGTTTGCTCTCACCTGGCCGCCAGAGGCCTACCTATGGTTCAAGACCTTGCACATCGTGGGGGTGGTGGTGTGGTTCGCTGGGCTCTTCTACCTGGTGCGCCTGTTCATTTATCACCGCGAGGCCGCCGAGCTGGAGCCGCCCCTGCGCCAGGCCTTTGAAGACCAGTACGCCCTGATGGAGCGGCGCCTGGCCAACATCATCACAACCCCCGGCATGGTGGTGGCGGTGGTGTGCGCCGTGGGCCTGCTGAACGTGAATCCCGCCTGGCTGCAGCAGGGTTGGATGCACGCCAAGCTGGCCTTCGTGCTGGCCCTGCTCGCCTACCACGCCTTCTGCTACCGGCTGATGGGCCGCCTGCGCCAGGGCAGCTGCCTGTGGAGCGGCCGCCAGCTGCGGGCCCTCAACGAGCTGCCCACCCTGCTGCTGGTGATCGTGGTGATGCTGGTGGTGTTCAAGAACCAGTTCCCAACCGGCGCCGCCACCTGGTTGATCGTGGCCCTGGTGGTGTTCATGGCTGCCTCCATCCAGTTCTATGCCCGCTGGCGGCGGCTGCGGGCCGAGCGCGAGGCAGAAGCCATCGCCGCCGGCTGAACGCCCATCCACAAGCTATGGGCCGAACTCCTTGCCACGATCATCCCCTTGCTGCCGTGCTGGCCTCGGTCACGCCGGCCTGCTGCCCCACGCGGCTCAACTTCCACTGCCACACCACCCACAGCGACGGCAGCCTGCGGCCCGAGCAGTTGGCCCAGCAGTCGATCGCCATCGGCCTGGAGCACCTGGCTGTGACCGACCACCACGCCATCGCCGGCAGTGAGCGGGTGGCCGCCGCCCTGGCTGAAGCGCGCCAGGGCGGCCAGGCCGTGCCCACCCTCTGGCGCGGGGTAGAGATCAGCTGCCTGCTGGAGGGATGCCTGGTGCACGTGCTCGCCCTCGGCTTCGCGGCGGAGCACCCCAGCCTCGAGCCCTACCTGCAGGGCAGCAGCGTGGTCGGAGCGGCCCTGCATGCGGAGCAGGTGCTGGAGGCCATCCGCGCGGCCGATGGCCTGGCCCTGCTGGCCCACCCCGCCCGCTATCGCCTCCCCTTCGCCACCCTGATCGCCGCGGCGGCCGAGCTTGGCTTTGACGGCGCCGAAACCTGGTACGACTATGAGATGCAGCCGTGCTGGCAACCCACGCCGCTGGTGTGCGAGGCGATCGCCCGCGACCTCTGCCGCCGGGGGCTTTTGCAGAGTTGTGGTACGGATACCCATGGTCTGGCGCTTCACGGCCGCTAGGGTTTGCTGACGCTTTCCCTTGCCAGTCGATGGGTCTGTTTGATCGCCTGTTCTCCTCCGGCTCCGGCGCGAACAGCGCCGCCAGCGGCCCCAAGGCCCGCAAGCCCGCCGAAACCGTCTACCTCGACGCCGACCAGTCCAGCAGCCTCGGCGACGTGAACTTCATGCGTCGCTCCAACACCATCCGCCGTACCTTCCCGGGTACGGCCGACAGCCCAGGCAACAAGGAGATGGTGGCCGAGGTGGCCTCGATGGAGGCCAAGCTGGAGAAGGTGTCCGAGGGTCTGCCTGGAGCCGCCACCGACTCCGGCCCCGTGAGCCTCAGCGATGGCGTGCCCAAGCCGGTGAAGAAGACCTTCGCGCAGACCATGTCGCAGGCCGAGCTCGACCAGCGCAAGAAGGGCTCAGCCGTGGGCGTGAACGTGCCCGGTGGTCCGGCGGCGATCAAGCAGGAGAAGGAGCAGAAGGCCGCCGCCGCCAGCAGCAGCGCCCAACCCGCTCTGGCAAACCAACAGAGCGCCCTGAACACGGCCAAGCCAGGGGCCATCGACCCCTTCAAGCAGATGGTGAAGGACCTCAACAGCTGAGCCCAGCGCTTCAGCGCTGCTCCACCAGCGCCTCTGCCTCCAGCACCAGCTGCCTCAGGTTGGCCAGCTGTCCATCGCCGGCGCCGCTCCACAGGCCCCGGTGGTGGGCCTCCAGCAACCGCTCCGCCATGTCGCGCAGGGCCCAGGGATTGCTCTGCTCCAGAAACGCCCGCACCCCCGGGTCCCCCAGCCAGCGTTCGGCCACGGCGCCGTAGCCCCAGTCCGGCATCCGGCCGGTGCTGGCGTCGTAGGCGAACAGGTAGTCCAGGCTGGCCGCCATCTCGAAGCCGCCCTTGTAGCCATGGCGCTGCATGCCGGCGATCCAGCGGGGGTTGAGCAGGCGGGAGCGCAGCACCTTGTCGAACTCCTTCTCCAGCCGGTGCAGGCGTGGCCGCGCCGCGCGGGAGTGGTCGCCGAACCACGCAGCCGGTGCCTGCCCCTGCAGGCTTTCGGCGGCCGCGCTCAGGCCGCCCTGGAACTGGTAGTAGTCGTCGGAATCGAGCAGGTCGTGCTCCCGGTTGTCCTGGTTGTGCAGCACCACCTGCACGCTGCTCAGGCGCCGCTCGAGCCCCTGGCGGTCAGCCATCGCCTCGATGCCACTTCCCACCGCCGTGTCCCCCGGCCCTGGGGCCTCGTCCCCGGCGTCGCCATAGCGCCAGCTGCTCCAGTTGAGGAAGACCTCGCCCAGATCGGCCCGTGTCTCCCACTGGCCGCTGTCGATCAGGCCCTGCAGCCCCGCCCCGTAGGCCCCCGGTGCCGAGCCATACACCCGCGCCGCCGTGCCCTCCCGCCGCGCCGCCGCCGCCAGGGGGTTCTGCTCCACCGGCTCATCGAGGGCTGCCACCAGGGCCGTCGCCCTGTTCACCCAGGCCACCAGCTGGGGGAAGGCATCGCGGAACAGGCCGGAAATGCGCAGGGTCACATCCACCCGCGGCCGGCCGAGCAGGGCCAGGGGGATCACCTCCAGGTCCACCATCCGCCGCGTCGGCCCGTCCCACACCGGCCGCACACCGAGCAGGGCCAGGGCCTGGGCGATGTCCTCACCGCCGTTGCGCATCGTGCTTGTGCCCCACACCGAGAGGGCCAGGGTTCGCAGGTGCTCCCCCTCCTCCTGCAGGTGCAGCTCCAGCAGCAGCTCGGCACTGCGCCGGCCCAGATCCCAGGCCGCCTCGGTGGGCAGGCCGCGCAGGTCCACCGAATAGAAGTTGCGGCCGGTGGGCAGCAGGTCGGGCCTGCCGCGGGTGGGGGCGCCGGCCGGACCGGCGGCGATGCGGCGGCCCTCCAGCCCCGCCAGAAAGGCCAGGCGCTCCTGCGTGCCGCAGGCCAGCAGCCGCGGCAGCAGCACCGTCTGCAGGTGCTCCAGCACCGGTGCTGTATGGGGACCGATCGCCAAAGGAGGCGCGCCGGCGGCTGCCGCCAGGGCCCACTGGCAGAGCTCAAGGGCCTGCTGCTCCAAGCGCTCCACGCCATCACCCACCCGCCGGGCTGGCTGCAGCAGGCGCTGATCGACTGGGCTGAGGGCCTGCTCCTCCGGATCCGCCCAGGGGTCGAGTTCCAGCCCAAGGTCCCGGGCCAGGGCCTGGGTGAGACCGGCCAGGCCCGCCTGGGGCGGCCTGGCCAGGCAGAGCAGCAGTTCCGCCAGCTCCGCCGGCCCCGGCAGCTGGCCGTAGCAGTGCAACCCCAGCCGGATCTGGGCCTCCTTCAGTTCGCACAGGTAGCCATCGGCCGCATCGAGGCGGGCTTCCAGGTCGGCCTGCCCGCCCAGGGGAAGCTTCAGATCGGCGAGCTGTTGCTCCAGCTGCCGGCGCAGCAGGGCCGCCCGTTGGCCGCCGCCCACCTGGCTGGCTTCCCAATACTCATCCAGCAGGGCCTCCAGTTGCTGCAGCTCACCGTGCAGGCCGGCCCGGCCCAGGGGTGGGGTGAGATGGTCGAGGATCACGGCCTGGCTGCGGCGCTTGGCCTGGGACCCCTCGCCCGGATCATTCACGATGAATGGATAGAGGTGGGGCAGGGGGCCCAGGGCCCACTCCGGGAAGCACTGGGCCGAAAGGCCCAGACCCTTGCCGGGCAGCCACTCCAGGTTGCCATGCTTGCCCACGTGCACCACCACCTGGGCGGCGAACACCTCGCGCAGCCACAGGTACTGGGCCAGGTAGGCGTGGGTGGGCGGCAGGTCCGGCGAGTGGTAACTAAGGCTGGGATCGCGGTCGTAGCCGCGCTCCGGCTGGATCAGCAGGCACACCTGGCCAAAGCCCAGGCCGCGCACCGCAAATCCCTGGCCGCCTGCGGGCAGGGGCTCCAGGCCGGCATCCCGCTCCGGCGGACCCCATACCGCCTCCAGGCGCTGCCGCCCTTGCGCAGGCAGCTGGTCGTACCAGGCGCGGTAACGGGCCAGGGGCAGGTGATCGAAGGCAGGGCGATGATCACTCTCGGGGTCGTTGCTGCGGCCGGCCAGCAGGGCCTCGATCAGGGCCTGGCCATCGGCTGGCAGTGCCTGCTCGCCCAGGCCGTAGCCCACCTGCTGCAACCAGTGCAGCATCGCCGCCGCGGAGGCCGGGGTGTCCAGGCCCACCCCATTGGCCAGGCGGCTGTTGCGGGTGGGGTAGTTGGCCAGCACCAGGGCCAGCTGCCGCTTGCAAGCCGGGGTGCGACGCAGGGCGATCCAGTTGGCCGCCAGCTCGCTCACCCAGGCCAGCCGCTCGGGATCCGGCCGGTAGCGCTGCAGAGCTGCCCCCAGCCGCTCGCCGGCCCCCACGCACTCCTTGAAGGCGCCGATGCGGGTGGTGATCCGCCCGTCCAGCTCCGGCAGGGCAACCTGCAGGGTGAGGTCGGTGGGGGCTAAGCCAATGCTGCTGGCTTGCCAGCGCTGGCGGGGCTGGCTGCTGCTCAACAGCTGCAGCACCGGCACGTCGAGGGCCTCCCACAGGGGTGCGCCCAGGCCCGCCTGCTCGAACTGCACTGAGGCGAAGGAGGTGCAGCACAACACCGCTTGCACCCGCTCGCGGGCCAGCAGCTGCTCCACGCCCCGTTGCACCGCTTCATCGCGCAGGCCGCTCACCCACAGGGCCCGCGGGCAGAGCCCCCGCAGGCGCAATTGCTCCAGCAGCGCCTCCATCAGCTCCAGGTCGCCCGCCTGCCACAGGGCCCGGTAGGCGATCACGCCGATGCGCTCCCCAGGCTCGTCGCGCCAGTCGTGGGGCAGGGGATCGGCCAGCGGCTGTGGCTCAGGCGCGGCCACGGGTTCCCCCCGCAGCAGGGCGCCCAGGGCACGGAGCACCGCCCGGCCATTGGCCGGGCCACCCACCCGCAGGCAGCGGGCCAGGGCCACGGCCAGGGCCGGGTCGCCTGTCCCCAGCTCAGCTAGGCCCTGCTCCTCCTCGGCGGTGCCCGCCAGCACCAGCAACAGCCGATCCGGCGCCGCCTGGGCCCACTGCTGCAGCCGCTCCAGCCCGTAGCTCCAGTGCCCCCGACCGCCCAGCAGCCGCACCAGCACCAGCCGGGCCGCCGCTGCCGTGGTGGCCAGGTAGTGATCCACCACGGCAGGGTGGCCCAGGGCCGCCAGGTTCAGGCCGCGCAGCTCCGCCCCCAGCAGCTGCGGTTCGGCCTGCAGCAGAGGCTCCAGGCAGAGCAGGTCGGTGTCGGCGCTGGTGAGCAGCAGCACCGGCGCCGGCTCCTGCTCAATGAAGGCGATGCCGCCTTCGTCCGCCGCTCCCGGGATCGCTGCCAGCCTGTGCATGCCCCCATCCTGCTGGCTGCGGTGAGAAGATCGGGGCACCTCCGGCACCCAGCCCCCGTTCCGCTGCCATGCACCAGTTCCTTCCCTATGCCTGGTTCGGCGGCAAGTGTGTGCCCTTTGCCGAGGCCACCCTCTCGGTGGCCACCCACGCCCTGCACTACGGCACCGGCGCCTTCGGGGGGATGCGGGCCCTGCCCAACCCCAGCGATCCGGCCGAGATCCTGCTGTTCCGCGCCGACCGCCACGCCCGCCGTCTCAGCCAGAGCGCCAGGCTGCTGCTCACCGAACTGAGCGAGCAGACGATTCACGATGCGATCGCCGCCTTCCTGAGGGCCAACAAGCCCACCTGTCCGGTGTATCTGCGCCCGTTCGTCTACACCAGCGACCTGGGCATCGCCCCGCGACTTCACAACATCGAGACCGACTTCCTGATCTACGGCCTGGAACTGGGCGACTACCTCTCGCCCGAAGGGGTGAGCTGCCGGATCAGCTCCTGGACCCGCCAGGAGGACCGCTCCCTGCCCCTGCGCGGCAAGATCAGCGGTGCCTACATCACCAGCTCCCTGGCCAAGACCGAAGCGGTGAAGAGCGGTTTCGATGAGGCGCTGCTACTCAACAGCCGCGGCAAGGTGAGCGAGGCCAGTGGCATGAATCTGTTCATCGTCCGTGACGGCGTGCTGATCACCCCAGGGGTGGATCAGGACATCCTCGAGGGCATCACCCGCGCCAGCGTGATCGAGCTCGCCAAGGCTATGGGTATCGATGTGATCGAGCGGGCGGTGGACAAGAGCGAACTGTTCGTGGCCGAGGAAGTGTTCCTCAGTGGCACCGCCGCCAAGGTGACACCGGTACGGCGTGTGGAAACCACCGAGTTGCCCACGGCTCGGCCAGTGATGGAACGGATCAGGGAGCGTCTCACGGCGATCACGGAAGGGCGCGATCCGGCCTATGACCACTGGGTATCGCGCGTGCGCATCGACGGCTGATGGTGGTGGCAAGCTCCGGGATTGATCACACCACCCCCGCTACGGCGCGCATGGGCTTTCTCGAGCGTCTGCACGCCCCGGATCGACCGGTGCTGGTGTTCGACGGCGCCACCGGCACCTCGCTGCAGCAGATGGATCTCGCCGCCGACGACTTCGGTGGGGCGGCCCTGGAGGGCTGTAACGAATACTTGGTGTTCACCCGCCCCGATGCGGTGCAGGCGGTGCACCGCCAGTTTCTGGAGGTGGGCGCTGATGTGATCGAGACCGACACTTTCGGTGCCACCTCGCTGGTGCTGGCGGAATACGACATCGCTGATCAGGCCTTCGCCATCAACAAGCGCGCCGCCGAGCTGGCCCGGGAGATGGCCGCCGCCTACTCCACCCCCGAGAAGCCGCGCTTCGTGGCCGGCTCGTTGGGGCCCACCACCAAGCTGCCCACCCTGGGGCACGTGGATTTCGACACGATGAAGGCCTCCTTCGCCGAGCAGGCCGAGGGTCTGCTGGCCGGCGATGTGGACCTGTTCATCGTTGAGACCTGCCAGGACGTGCTGCAGATCAAGGCGGCCCTTCAGGGCATTGAGGCGGCCTTCAGCAAGACCGGCCAGCGCCGGCCGCTGATGGTGAGCATCACCATGGAAACCACCGGCACCATGCTGGTGGGGTCCGACATCGCCGCCGCCCTGGCGATCCTGGAGCCGTTCCCGATCGATGTGCTCGGCCTCAACTGCGCCACCGGCCCGGAGCAGATGAAGGAGCACATCCGCTACCTCAGCGAGCACAGCCCATTTGTGGTGAGCTGTATTCCGAACGCCGGCCTGCCGGAGAACATCGGCGGCGTGGCCCACTACCGGCTCACACCGGTCGAGATGAAGATGCAGCTGCTGCACTTCGTGGAAGACCTGGGCGTGCAGGTCATCGGTGGCTGCTGCGGCACCACCCCGGCCCACATCGGCGCCCTGGCGGAACTGGCGGCGGAGATGAAGCCCGCACCCCGTCCCGTGCGGGGCGCTTCGGTCACAGAAGCAGCTGAGCAGCCGGATCCGCGCCCCAGCCTGAACATGGAGCCGGCGGCGGCCTCGATCTACGGCACCACGCCCTATCTGCAGGACAATTCCTTCCTGATCATCGGCGAAAGGCTCAACGCCAGCGGCAGCAAAAAGGTGCGCGAGCTGCTGGCGGAGGAAGACTGGGACGGTCTTGTGGCCGTGGCGCGCAGCCAGGTGAAGGAGAACGCCCATGTGCTCGACGTCAACGTCGACTACGTGGGCCGCGATGGTGAGCGCGACATGCATGAGTTGGTGAGCCGGCTGGTCACCAACGTGAACCTGCCGCTGATGCTCGATTCCACCGAGTGGCAGAAGATGGAGGCGGGCCTGAAGGTGGCCGGCGGCAAGTGTCTGCTCAACTCCACCAACTACGAGGACGGCCCGGAGCGGTTCTTCAAGGTGTTGGAACTGGCCCGCGATTACGGAGCCGGCGTGGTGATCGGCACCATCGATGAAGAGGGCATGGCCCGCACCGCCGAGAAGAAATTCGCCATCGCCCAGCGCGCCTACCGCGACGCCCTCGAATTCGGCATTCCGGCCCGCGAACTCTTCTACGACTCCCTCGCCCTGCCGATCTCCACCGGTATTGAAGAAGACCGTCTCAATGGCGCCGCAACGGTGGAGTCGATCCGGATGATCCGCGAGCGTCTGCCAGGCGTGCATGTGGTGCTCGGCGTGAGCAATGTGAGCTTCGGTCTGTCACCAGCAGCCCGGATCGTTCTCAATTCGGTGTTCCTGCACGAGTGCTGCCAGGCCGGCATGGACGCGGCAATCGTGAGCCCGGCTAAGATCTTACCCCTGGCCAAGATCAGCGATGAACATCAGCAGGTGTGCCTGGATCTGATCTACGACCGGCGACGGTTTGAAACTGATCAACCGGGTGCGATCTGCACCTACGATCCACTCACCGTTCTCACCACCCTGTTCGAGGGGGTGAGCGCCAGGGAGGCCCGCGCTTCCGGGCCGTCCCTGGCGGATCTGCCGATTGAGGAGCGGCTCAAGCAGCACATCATTGATGGCGAGCGCATCGGCCTGGAGCCCGCCCTGGATCAGGCGCTGCAGAACTATCCGCCTCTGCAGATCATCAACACCTTTCTGCTCGATGGCATGAAGGTGGTGGGCGAGCTGTTCGGCAGCGGCCAGATGCAGT
>JBBASN010000053.1:0-15904 GCA_040399225.1 Prochlorococcaceae cyanobacterium
AGAGGCGGCACCCAGATTCGAACTGGGGGTAAAGGATTTGCAATCCTCTGCCTTACCACTTGGCCATGCCGCCGGCCGGGGAGCAAACTCCCAGGAGCGGATCGTATCAGCCATGGCATGCCACCCCGGCTGCTGGTTCTGACCAATGGCCACGGGGAGGATCAGATTGCCCTGCAACTGATTGATGCCCTGCGGCGGCGCTCAGCGGAGCAGGGGTTGACACCGCTGCAGGTGGTGGTGCTGCCGCTGGTGGGCCAGGGCCAGGCCTTTGCCGCCGCCGAGGCGCGCGGCCTGCTGCAGCGGCAGGGGCCGCGCCAGACCCTTCCCAGTGGCGGCTTCAGCAACCAGAGCCTGGGGGGTCTGCTGCGGGACCTGGGGGCAGGCATGGCCGGCCTGAGCCTGCGTCAGTGGCGCTGGCTGCGGCACTGGGGCCGCAGCGGCCAGCCGGTGCTGGCGGTGGGAGATGTCTGGCCGCTGCTGCTGGCCTGGCGCAGCGGCAGTTCCTTCGCCTTTGTCGGCACACCGAAGAGCGACTACACCTGGGCCTCGCCGCCACCCCACGGCTGGGGGCCCACTCCCCTGGCCGACGCCTACCACCGCTGCAAGGGCAGTGAGTGGGACCCCTGGGAGTGGCGGTTGATGGCCAGTGGGCGCTGCCGCTTGGTGGCGGTGCGTGACGCCCTCACGGCACGGGGGCTGCGCCGGCACGGCATCCCTGCGCTCGCTCCGGGGAACCCGATGCTGGATGGCTTCCGGCCAACGCTGCCGCCCCCCTGGCTGGCCGGCCAGCGGCGGCTGCTGCTGCTTCCAGGCAGCCGCATGCCAGAAGCACTCCAGAACGGCAGAAGGCTGCTGGCGGGCCTGGCAGCCTGGCAATCGCCGCAGCCCAGCACGGTGTTGCTCAGCTGCGGCGACCAGCCCAGCGCGGCCGACTGGCAGGCCCTGCTGCGCGACGGCGGCTGGCGGGAAGCGGCTGTGCCTGCGGACGCAGCGGCGGCCGGCGCCAGCCTCTGCTGGCGGCGCGGGCCCCTCACCCTGCTGCTGGGGGCAGGGAGGTTCAGGAGCTGGGCCCCATGGGCCGAGGTGGGCCTGGCCACGGCGGGCACGGCCACTGAACAGCTGGTGGGGCTGGAGGTTCCCGTACTCTCCAGCCCGGGCTCCGGACCCCAGTTCAAGTCTGGATTCGCCCGGCGCCAGAGCCGCCTGCTGGGGGGGGCCGTACAGCCCTGTCGCACCCCCAGCGAGCTGGCCGACGGCCTGGAGCACTTGCTGGCAGACGGCGCACGGCGCACCGAGCTGGGGCGCATCGGCCGCCGGCGGATGGGCCCGGCTGGGGGCAGCGAGCGCCTGGCCCAGCTGCTGCTGCACCACCTGCTGGGATGATGGCTCAACACCCTGGGCGATTCCTGCCATGGCTGGCATCTCCGACCGGGCCTTGACCACCGCCTATGGCCGACTGGCCAGCCTGCTGGGGGTGAGCCTGGCCTCAGCGCGCCGCAAGGTGGATATTCGCGCCGCCCGCGACGGCATTCGCGACAGTGCCGGCAAGCTGGCCCTGGCCGAGCAATTGCTGGCTGAGGCGGAGGCCAGTGGTCACGACAACCACAACCTGCTCACCTCCCTGCTGGAGGCGGTGGGCAACGATGAGAACTTCATGGTTGAAGACTGATCTGCCAGGGCAACCGGCCCGCAGCGCTCAGCGGTTGCCGCCGCTGGAGTGCTCGAACAGCAGGTGGAAGCGCTGGCGGTCCAGCTCGGCCATCACCGGCAGACAGCCAAAGCAGCGCTGGGCCAGCTCCCAACGTCCCTCCCGCTTCAGCATCACCTCCAGCTGATCGCGGGCCGGCAGCAGGTAGCGCACATCGCCGGCCGCGTAGGCCAGCTGGGCCTCGCTGAGGTCCTCCACCCGGCCCCAGTCGGAGCTCTGGGCCTGCTTGTCGAGCTCCACCCCCACCAGTTCCTGCACCACCTCCTTGAGCCCGTGCCTCGGGCTGTAGGTGCGTGCCAGTCGGCTGGCCACCTTGGTGCAGAAGATCGGCGCCACGGTGATGCCCAGGTTCTCGGCCAGGGCGGCCACATCGAAGCGGGCGAAGTGGAACACCTTCTCAATCGCCCCGTTCTCCATCAGGGCCTGCAGCCTGGGGGCCTGGTGCTGCCCCAGGGCCAGGCGGATGCAGCACACGTTGTCGTGGTCGTCGCAGATCTGCACCAGGCAGAGCCGATCGCGGCCGTGGATCAGGCCCATCGCCTCGGTATCCACCGCCAGGGCGCGGGCCCCGGCGTAGAGCGCCGCCCACTCCGCGTCCAGGTCGCCGTCGAACACGGCAAAACGGGCGGGGGCGGGCAGGTTGCTGGAGGGAGTGGCGGTCATCGCGGGGGTGCGGGGGTGCGGGGGAAGCCTGGCTCCCCATCGTGACAAGCCATCGGCCCCGAACCTGGAGGCAGAATGGGGCGATGGCCACCACCGGCTCCACCCTGCTGCTCACCCTGCTCCTGGCTGTCGGCCTGGTGTTCTTTCTGCGAGCTGCCAGCAAGGACCGCACCACCACAGTTGAGGTGCGCTCCTCCAAACCCGCGCTTGAGGTGCTCCCCCGCCTCAGCGACTGGCTGCAGCAGCGCGGCTGGCACGCCGAGTTCAGCGACCCGGAGCGCCGCACACTGCGCTTTCGCGGCCAGGTGACCTCCAGCCTGCCCCTGGCAGTACTTCTCTCCTGCCTGGGCGGCCTGGGAGCCGGCTGCCTCGGCTTGGTGCTGCGTCAGCTGCTTCCCCCGCTGGGCTGGTGGCCCCTGCTCCTGATCGCTCTGGGTCCCCTGGCCGGCCTGCTCTACAGGCGCCGGGCCAGCCGGGATGAAACCGTGGAGCTGAGGCTGGTGAGCCACGATCTCGCCACCGGCAGCGCCTTGCGCCTCCGGGCCCACCGTGATGAGCTGATTGCCCTGGAGCTGGAGCTGGGCCCGCAGCTGGGCCTGTTCAGCGACGGCAACCTGCTCAGCTCGCCGATCTGATGGCTCTGATCCGCCTCGCAACCGCCCCACCCCGCCGGCGCCGGGTGCTGGCCCTGGTCCTGTTGTTCTGCCTGGGGATGGGCTTGGCGGCCGCGGCCCAGGCGCCATCGGCCCTCAACCCAGACCCGCTCACCGGCCCCCGCAGTCGCCTCAGCGACCGGAAGGACTGGCTGGGGGTGCTGCCGCTGCCCGCCCAGACCGAGATCCTGGTGCTGGCGGGTCATGCTGACTCCCAGGGGATGCCGGGCGCCGGCACCGCCGGTGAGGCCGTGGACCTGCGCGGGGCCGCACCGATGCTACCCGGTATCAGGGATGAGCTCCACTGGAACCTTCTCACGGCCCAGGCGGTGGTGGAGCTGGGCCAGCAACGGGGCCTGCGCATCCGCTTCTACGCGCCTCCTGAGCGCAGCATCGCCGATGGCAATGATCCACGCACCAACTGGAGTGTGGGCAAGGCCCACGCCGCGGCCGGCGGCTATGCCCTGGAGATCCACTACGACGCCTACGGACCCGATGGGGTGGGGTCGGGTCTGATCCCGCCGCTGCACCGCCACACCACCCGACTCGACGAGAGCCTGGCCCAGGCCTTCGGCTCCTACCCGCTGCTCTACCGGGAGGGCCTGGGGGCACCACGCCGCGGCATCGCCATCCTGGAGATCGGCAAGCTGGAGGGCAACCTGGAGGCCGCCCTGCGCGATCCGCGCCGGAGCGAAGCCACGATCAACGCCATTGCCCTGCGGGTGGTGGAAGCCCTGGAGCGGGGGCTGGAGACTGCCCCAGTGCCCGTGGTCAGCCCCACGCCTCCGGTGGCCGTGGGTTCAGACCCGCAGCCCGCTCAGCGGATCAGCCCACCGCCCCGTGGAGGGCGCAGCGCTCCTCCAGCGCGGCGTCGCTGAGCCAGGCCTGGGGCCTGGTGAACAGCTCGGTGAGCAGGGCCTCCCGGCTGCCGGGCTCGCTCTGGTAGCCGTACTCCCAGCGCACCAGCGGCGGCAGCGACATCAGGATTGACTCAGTGCGGCCGTTGGTCTGCAGCCCGAAGATCGTGCCCCGGTCGAACACCAGGTTGAACTCCACGTAGCGGCCACGGCGGTAGAGCTGGAACTCCCGCTCCCGTTCCCCATAGGCGGTGTGCTGGCGCTTCTCGGCGATCGGCACGTAGCTGGGCAGGAAGCCGTTGCCGCAGGCGCTGGCCAGGGCGAACAGCTGCTCCCAGCTCTGCTCGATCGGCCCGATGCGCTGGCTCTCGGCAGCTGCCGGACCCGTGGGGTCCTGGCCCTTGTAGAGCACGCCGCCGGGATCCTGGTAGTCGTAGAAGATGCCGCCCACGCCACGGGTCTCGCCGCGGTGCTTGAGGAAGAAGTATTCGTCGCACCAGGGCTTGAACACCTGGTAGTAGGCCGGATTCACGCTGTCGCAGGCGCCCTTGAGGGTGCGGTGGAAGTGCTGGGCGTCCTCCAGGAAGGGGTAGTAGGGGGTGAGGTCGGCGCCGCCGCCGAACCACCACACCGGACCGGCCTCGAAGTAGCGGTAGTTGAGGTGAACGGTGGGGATGTACGGGTTGCGGGGATGCAGCACCATCGAGGTGCCGGTGGCGAACCAGCGGTGCCCCTTGGCCTCCGGCCGCTGACTGAGGATCGAAGGAGGCAGCTCACTGCCCTCCACCTCAGAGAAGTTCACGCCGCCCTGCTCGAACACCCGGCCGGCCTTCATCACCCGCGAACGGCCGCCGCCCCCCTCGGGCCGCTCCCAGCTCTCCTCGGCAAAGCGGCCATCGCCATCGAGCTGCTCAAGCCCGGCGCAGATGGAATCCTGCAGACCCATCAGCAGGGCCTTAGCCCGCTGGCGCGAGTCGGTCGGCGGGGCTTCCAAGGCCTTGAGCATCAACACCGCGCCCCATGGGCGCCTGAAACCCTCTCACCTTTTCAGGCCGTCGGGCCGGCGCACAAGCGTTCGAGAGGCTCTGTCATGCCGGCCGCTGCTGATCGCCATCCCTAGGATCAAAGGCTGTTGAACCGACCAGATGGCAACGCTGGAGCAGGCCACCGCAGCCCTGGGTGCCCTCCGTGACGCCGGCAGCGGCCGCAGCCTGCTGGAGCTGGGCTGGATCGAGCAGCCGCGCCTGCAGGGCGACCGGCTGGTGTTCCGCCTCAGCCTGCCCTCCTTCGCCCAGAGCCAGCAGGGGCGCATCGCCACGGAAGCGAGGGACGCCGTCCTGGCCATCGAGGGCATCGGCGACGTGCAGATCGAGGTGGGGCAAGCCGCTGCCCACCAGGGCGCGCCGATCGGTGCGGCGGGCCATGGTCCGGCGGCCGGCCCCGGCGGTCAGGTACCGGCCCGCCAACCGATTCCCGGCGTGAAGCAGGTGATCGCCGTGAGCAGCGGCAAGGGCGGCGTGGGCAAGAGCACCGTGGCCGTGAACCTGGCCTGCGCCCTGGCCCGCCAGGGTCTACGGGTGGGCCTGCTCGACGCCGACATCTACGGCCCCAATGCCCCCACCATGCTCGGTGTGGCCGACCGCACCCCCCAGGTGCGCGGCGAAGGGGCCAGTCAGGTGCTCACGCCGATCGAGAGCTGCGGCATCGCCATGGTGTCGATGGGCCTGCTGATCGACGCCAACCAACCCGTGATCTGGCGGGGGCCGATGCTCAACGGCATCATCCGCCAGTTCCTCTATCAGGTGGACTGGGGGGAACGCGATGTGCTGGTGGTGGACCTGCCCCCCGGCACCGGTGACGCCCAGCTCACCCTCGCCCAGGCCGTGCCCATGGCCGGGGTGGTGGTGGTCACCACGCCCCAGCTGGTTTCGCTGGCTGACGCCCGCCGCGGCCTGGCGATGTTTCTGCAGATGGGCGTGCCGGTGCTGGGGGTGGTGGAGAACATGAGCGCGTTCATCCCGCCCGACGCGCCGGACAAGCGCTACGCGATCTTCGGCAGCGGTGGGGGCGCCACCCTGGCGGCAGAAGCCGGCGTAGCCCTGCTGGCGGAGTTACCTCTGGAGCTGCCAGTGCGCGAAGGCGGCGACAGCGGCCAACCGGTGGTCCTGTCGGCGCCAGAGTCGGCCACGGCCCAGGCGTTCATCGCCCTGGCCGAACGGCTGAAGTCGCTCCAGCCCGTGCCGGCCTGAGACGATGTTCACCCTGCCGGGCCGCAGCCGATCGATGTTCGGCGGGCAGTCCCGCAGCCGCCGCAGCCGTCAGGCCTCGATCGATTGGTTGCTGTGGGGCATCCCCCTGGCCATGGTGGGGCTCGCCGGCGTGCTCATCGCCAGCACCCAGCGCCAGGCCGACTACGCCGACTGGTACCAGCACTGGATCACCGGTGCCGTGGGCCTGGGGGTGGCCCTGCTGCTAGCGCGGCTGCCGCTGCAGCGGCTGCAACCACTGCGCTGGCCGATCTACATCGCCATTGTGGT
This sequence comes from Prochlorococcaceae cyanobacterium, assembly GCA_040399225.1. Taxonomy (GTDB): domain Bacteria; phylum Cyanobacteriota; class Cyanobacteriia; order PCC-6307; family Cyanobiaceae; genus NIES-981. Next base: position 6,419 of record JBBASN010000053.1, read on the forward strand.
CAGCCTGCTGGCCGTACGTGTGGTGGGTACCAGTGCCCTGGGCGCCCAGAGCTGGATCAACATCGGCGGGTTTTATCTCCAACCATCGGAATTCGCCAAGCTCGGGGTGATCGTGTTGCTGGCCGGCGTGCTGGCGCGCCATCCGGTGGAGCGCCCCGTGGACCTGGTGCGGCCCACCGCCCTGATCGGCATCCCCTGGCTATTGGTGTTCATCGAGCCCGACCTGGGCAGCTCACTGGTGTTCGGTGCCGTCCTGGTGGTGATGCTGTTCTGGGCCGGCATGCCTGGAGCCTGGGTGGTGCTGCTGATCTCGCCACTGGTGGCGGCGATTGTGGCGGGCACATTTCCCTGGCTGCTGATCGGCTGGATCCCGCTGATGGGCTGGCTGGCCTGGACATCCCTTCCCTGGAAACGTCTTGGCAGCGGCATCGCTGTAGGCGTTCAGATGCTGTTCGCAGTGGCCACACCCTGGCTCTGGGAGCATGGGCTCAGGCCCCACCAGCGGGCGCGCCTCACGCTGTTTCTGGATCCCGGCCAGGATCCGCTCGGCGGCGGCTACCACCTGCTTCAGAGCACGGTGGGCATCGGCAGCGGCCAGCTCTGGGGAACGGGGCTGATGCGCGGCGCGCTCACCAAATTGCGCTTCATCCCGGAGCAGCACACCGACTTCATCTTCAGTGCCCTCGGCGAGGAAACCGGCTTCATCGGCTCGGTGCTGGTGGTGGTGGGTTTCGTGCTGCTGATCTGGCGGCTGCTGCAAATCGCCGGCCAGGCCCGCACTGACTTCGAATCCCTCGTGGTGGTGGGGGTGGGCGCGATGCTGATGTTCCAGGTGGTCGTGAACATCAACATGACCATCGGCCTCGGTCCGATCACGGGCATTCCCCTGCCCTTCCTGAGCTACGGGCGCTCCGCCATGCTGATGAACTTCATGGCCCTCGGCCTCTGCGCCTCGGTGGCCAGGCATGGCCTGGCCAACCGGGGCCGCTGGTAGCCATGGCTGCCGTCACCCTCCAGGACGTGCGCACCTGCCTGACGGCTGGGGTTCCGCCGGGTCGCAACGACGACGACTGCGCCCGTCGCCAGTGGTGGGCTGCCCTGGCCACCCTCCAGGACGATCTGCTTCTGCCGGCAGGGGACACCCGGGGCATCTGGCTGGCGGGTCCCTTGCCGGCTCTGTATGACCCCCTGCTGCTGGATCGGCTGCGGGGGTGGGTTTGGACACCCGCTCCGATCGAGGGCCTGATCGGCCCCCAGCCCCCGCGGCTGCCGGGCAGTGGCCCGGTGATGAAGAGCAGCGGCCTTGGTGCTGCCGGTTTTCAACGGCTCACCCTGCTGGCGGAGGACGGCAGCGACCCCCTGCTCCTGGTGATCACACCGAGCGTGCAGGCCGGGCTGTGCCTGGATGGGCCTGCGGGCGGGCGGCGACTGGTGGTGCGCTTTGAACCGGCGGTGCTGAGCGAGGCCCTCGCCCTGATCCATCAGCAACTCGCGGCGCGGGACGCGCGCCAGGCCCGGGAGCTGCGCCTGGAGCTCGGTGAGCTCGGTGACCTGCGCAGCGACCCGGAAGTGGGCCTGCGCTTCTGGCCCCGGCTGGCCGACCGGCTGGCGTCGATGGCGCCCAGCGTCACGCTGCAGCCGGTGCTGGGCAGGGGCACCAGCTCCGCCGGGGCCGGCGCCGGCGGGGAACTGGCCCTGCTGGAGGCCCTTACCCACGAGGTGCGCACGCCCCTGGCCACCATCCGCACCCTGATCCGCTCCGTGCTACGCCGCCAGGACCTCTCCAGCCTGGTGCGCCAGCGGCTGGAGCAGATCGATGGCGAGTGCAGCGAGCAGATCGACCGCTTCGGGCTGATCTTCCTGGCGGCCGAGCTGCAGCGCCAAGCCCCGGAGCAGGGAACAGGCCCCAACGCAGCCGGCGGTGAGACGCGCCTGGCCCGCACCGACCTGAGCGCCCTGTTGCGCCAGCTGGCCGAATTGTGGCAGCGGCAGTTGGATCGGCGCAGCCTGCAGCTCGACCTGCAGATCACCCCGGGACTGCCCACGGTGCTCAGCGACCCCGCCCGGCTGGAGACCATGCTGGGCGGGTTGATGGATCGCTTCAGCCGCGGCCTGCCGGCCGGCAGCAGTGTGCGGGTGAGTCTGCAGCCAGCCGGCTCACGCCTGAAACTGCAACTGAGCAGCTCCGGCTGGCCCGGCGGGGGCTCCCAGACCGAGGTCGAGCGTGGCAGCCGGCGCTCCATCGGCCCCGTGCTGAGCTGGAATCCCAGCACCGGCAGCCTGCACCTCAGCCGCCAGGCCACCCAGCAACTGTTCCGCCGGCTAGGGGGGCGGCTCACCGAACGCAGCGGCAGCGGCCTCACAGTGTTCTTCCCGGTCGGCTGAGCACGGGCCGTTTGTTGACGGGGTGTGAAGACTCGCCGCACTGCGGGAAAAGCGTCAAAACTACGGTGCTAGCTTCCTGCTGAACAAGTCTGCCGACACCTGAATCAGCCATGACAGCAACGGCGCTCAGCGGTCAACTCCCGAAGTACATCGGCAGCACAGGTGGCCTGCTGAATTCGGCCGAAACGGAGGAGAAATACGCCATCACCTGGACCAGCCCCAGCAGCCAGGCGTTTGAGCTACCTACCGGGGGCGCCGCCGAGATGAACGCGGGCGAGAACATCATGTATTTCGCCCGCAAGGAGCAGTGCCTGGCCTTGGGCACCCAGCTGCGCACCAAGTTCAAGCCCCGGATCGAGGACTACAAGATCTATCGCATCTATCCCGGTGGCGACACCGAGTTCCTCCATCCGAAAGACGGTGTTTTTCCTGAAAAGGTGAACGAGGGCCGCACCATGGTGGGCCACAACTCCCGCACCATCGGCGCCAATCCGAATCCGGCCACCCTCAAGTTCACCGGCAAGAACACCTTCGACTCCTGATCGCCGTCGGCATCAGGATTCTCCACGGGGCCCAGAGCCCCGTTTTTTATTGGATTTGACCTCGCGTTCGGCCAGAGCGGACACGATCGGCGCCTATAAAGGCAAAGCCTGCAGCCGCTTCCCTTGGACACCGGTGCCCCGGATCAGGCCTTCCGCGATAAGGTTGCCGCTGGCCACACCTTCGTGCCGGTGTGGAAGCGCTGGCCGGCGGACCTGGAAACGCCCCTCACCACCTGGCTGAAGGTGGGCGCCGCCAGCGACCATGGCGTGCTGCTGGAGTCGGTGGAGGGCGGCGAGCGGATCGGCCGCTGGAGTTTCGTGGTGGCCGATCCGCTCTGGACCCTCACCAGCCGGGGAGAGCACAGCGAGCGGGTGTGGCGGGATGGTCGCCGGCAGAGCCTGCACGGCAACCCCTTCCTGCTGCTGCAGGAGTGCCTGGCGGCGCTGAACTGCGGCACCGTTCCCGACCTGCCGCCGGTGGGCCAGCTGTTCGGCTTCTGGGGCTACGAGTTGATTCGCTGGGTGGAGCCCAGCGTGCCGGTGCACCCGGCTGAGGAAGGCGCACCGCCGGATGGCTGCTGGATGCTGGCCGACAGCCTGCTGGTGTTCGACCAGGTGAAGCGCCAGATCACCGCCGTGGCCTACGCCGATCTGAGCGACGGTGCGGATCCTGGGGAGGCCCACCGTGCCGCCTGTGCCCGGATCGCCCAGCTGGAGGAGCAGATGCATGGCCCCCTGCCAGCGGGGGTCTCGCCCCTGCGCTGGCACGACGCACCGGCCGCGGCCATCGGCCAGAAGCTGCAGCCGATTTGCAACCGCAGCCAGGCTGATTTCGAAGCCGCCGTCGGTCAGGCACGGGAGCACATCGCCGCGGGGGACGTGTTCCAGCTGGTGATCAGCCAGCGGCTGGAAACCCGCATCCAGCGGGATCCCTTCGAGCTGTACCGCAGCCTGCGGATGGTGAATCCCTCGCCCTACATGGCGTTCTTCAACTTCGGCGGCTGGTACCTGATCGGCTCCAGCCCGGAGGTGATGGTGAAGGCCGATCCACTGCCAGGCGGCGGCATCAAGGCCTCCCTGCGGCCGATCGCCGGCACCCGGCCCCGCGGTGCGGACGAGGCGGAGGATCGGGCTCTTGAGGCCGACCTGCTCGCCGATCCCAAGGAGCGGGCGGAGCACGTGATGCTGGTGGACCTGGGCCGCAACGACCTCGGCCGGGTGTGCCAGCCCGGCAGCGTCAGCGTGACCGACCTGATGGTGATCGAGCGCTACTCCCATGTGATGCACATCGTGAGCCAGGTGGAGGGGCTGATGGCCGAGGGCAAAACCGTGTGGGACCTGCTGATGGCCTCCTTCCCCGCGGGCACCGTGAGCGGTGCTCCCAAGATCCGGGCCATGCAGCTGATCCACGCCCTCGAACCGGATGCCCGCGGGCCCTACTCCGGGGTCTATGGCACGGTGGATCTGGCCGGTGCCCTCAACACCGCCATCACGATCCGCACGATGGTGGTGTTGCCCAGCGGGGAGGGGGACTGGAGGGTGCAGGTGCAGGCCGGTGCCGGCCTGGTGGCCGATTCCCAGCCCGCAGCCGAGTACCAGGAAACCCTCAACAAGGCCCGGGGCATGCTCAAGGCCCTGGCCTGCCTGCAATGAGCGCCATGGTGCCAATGACCCCAGCTGCCACGCCCCCGGCCCTGACCACCCCGGCGTTACTGAAGGGCTTTGAGGTGGAACTGTTCACCGGCCGGCCCGACGGCAGCGTGGTGGGCTGCAGTGCCGAGGCGGCCGCCGCCCTGGAGGGCTTCGTCACCGAACCCGACCACCGCAACCTGGAGTACGTCACGCCGCCGGCCGGCGACTACGCCAGACAGCTGGCGCTGCTGCTGGAACCGCGCCAACGGCTGCGGCTCTGGCTGGCCGAACGGGGCCTCACCCTGCTGCCGGGGAGCACCCTCAGCCTGGGGAACAGCGGCCGGTTTGAGCGCTCAGATCCCAGCCACTCGTACCACAGCTACATCGAGCGCACCTACGGCACCCGAGTGGTCACAGCAAGTGTGCACATCAACCTGGGCCTCACCGCCGGCAGCGGCTTTGAGGGGATGGATGCCCTGTTCGCGGGCCTGAGGCTGCTGCGCTGCGAAGCCGCCCTGCTGCTGGCCCTCAGCGCCAGCTCCCCCTTCCTCGATGGCAGGCCCACCGGCGCCCACTCCCAGCGCTGGCTGCAGTTCCCGCTCACCCCGCCCGAGGTGCCGCTGTTTCTCAACCACGCCCACTACGTGGCCTGGATGGACGAGCAACTGGCCATCGGCAGCATGCAGAACGTGCGCCATCTGTGGACCTCCGTGCGGCCCAACGGCGATCGGCGCCCCCACGATCTCAACCGGCTGGAGATCCGTATCTGCGATCTGGTCACCGACCCCCTGCTGCTGCTGGCGATCACCGCCTTCGCCGAGCTGCGCCTGCTGCAACTGGTGGCCGATCCCCAGCGCTGGGATCCCCTCCAGGCCAGCCAGCTCTCCCCCGCCGACCTGGCAGGCCTGGCCGATCGCAACGACCAGGCCTGCGCCCGCACCAGCCTGGATGCCCAGCTCAACCACTGGCGGGATGGCAGCCCCGTGCGCTGTGGCGACTGGCTGGCCGCCAGCCTGGACGAGATCCAGCCCCTGGCCGAGCAGCAGGGGCTCACCGCCACCATCGAGCCGCTGAGGCGGGTGCTGCGGGATGGCAATCAGGCCATGCGCTGGCTGGCCCGGCAGCGGGCGGGCGAGTCGATCGCCGGGATCCTGGGGCAGGAGGTGGCGGCCATGGCGGCCCAGGAGCAGCAGCTTCAGGCCCACCCCGAAGCGTCCCAGTCCGCTACCAGCCACACAGACGCACGGCCTGGCACTTTGGGATGATCGACCCATCCCGCACTGCCAGTTCGTTCCCCATGCGGCAGTTCGTGCCTCCCGTTGCCGAACCTTCCCCCAGGGCCACCCGACTGCTGGGTGAACGCCTGGAGCTGGTGGAAGATCTCTGGAAGGCAGTGCTGTTGAGCGAGTGCCCTCCGGATCAGGCCGAGCGACTGCTGCGTCTCAAACATCTCAGCGACCCCTCCGAGAGTGGAGAGGGGCTGGCCCAGGCCGGCAGCGAGGCGAGCGCCGCCATCGTGCAGCTGATCCGGGAGATGGATCTGGCCGAGGCGATTGCCGCGGCCCGGGCCTTCTCCCTCTATTTCCAGCTGGTAAACATCCTCGAGCAGCACATCGAGGAGGACAGCTACCTCGACAGCCTCAAGCACCTGAACGAGCCCACGGTCGCCGATCCCTTCCTGCCGGCCCTGGCCAGCCAGAGCGAACCGGCCACCTTCCGCCAGCTGTTCGAGCGCCTGCGCAGCCTCAACGTGCCGCCGGCCCAGCTGGAAACCCTGCTGCGCCACCTCGACCTGCGCCTGGTGTTCACGGCCCACCCCACCGAAATCGTGCGCCACACCGTGCGCCACAAACAGCGGCGGGTGGCCAGTCTCATCCAGAAGCTGGAGCAGGGCAGCGGGCTCAACCCCCTGGAGCGCCACAATCTGCGTCAGCAGCTGGAGGAGGAGATCCGCCTGTGGTGGCGCACCGATGAACTGCACCAGTTCAAGCCCACCGTGCTCGACGAGGTGGACTACGCCCTCCACTACTTCCAGCAGGTGCTGTTCGATGCCATGCCCCTGCTGCGCCAGCGGGTGAGCACAGCCCTGGCCCAGAGCTATCCCGATGTGGAGGTGCCGCGTGATGCCTTCTGCACCTTCGGCTCCTGGGTGGGGTCCGACCGCGACGGCAATCCGTCGGTCACCCCGGAGATCACCTGGCGCACGGCCTGCTATCAGCGCCAGCTGATGCTGGAGCGCTACATCCGTTCGGTGGCCGAGCTCCGCGATCAGCTCAGCATCTCCATGCAGTGGAGCCAGGTGAGTCCGGCGCTGCTGGAATCCCTCGAACTCGACCGGCTGCGTTTCCCGGAGATCTACGAGGAACGGGCGGCCCGCTACCGGCTGGAGCCCTACCGACTCAAGCTCAGCTACGTGCTCGAGCGCCTGCGGCTCACCGCAGCCCGCAACCGGCTGCTGGCCGATGCCGGCTGGGAATCTCCTTGCGAGAGCAGCAGCGGCAGCGTGCCGCTGCCCGGCGGCAACCTGGGGGCGAGCACCGGCCCCACCGCCCAGGAGCTCCACTACAGCTCAGTGGATGAATTCCGCAGCGACCTGGAACTGGTGCTCGAAAGCCTGGAAAGCACGGGCCTGAGCTGTGAATCCCTGCAACACCTGATCAGCCAGGTGCAGATCTTCGCCTTCTGCCTGGCCAGTCTCGACATCCGCCAGGAGAGCACCCGCCACAGCGATGCCCTCGATGAGCTCAGTCGCTACCTGCAGCTGCCGGTGCCCTATGGGGACATGGACGAACAGCAGCGGATCGACTGGCTGCTCTCCGAACTGCAGACCCGCCGGCCCCTGCTGCCCGCCGCCGCCACCTGGAGTGAAGCCACAGCCGAGACCTTTGCGGTGCTGCGCATGGTGAAGCGGCTGCAGGCGGAGTTCGGCACCCGCATCTGCCACACCTACGTGATCTCGATGAGTCACACGGTGTCCGACCTGCTGGAGGTGCTGCTGCTGGCCAAGGAGGCCGGACTGGTGGATCCGGTGGCCCAGCGCTCCTCCCTTCTGGTGGTGCCGCTGTTCGAGACGGTGGAGGACCTGCAGGGGGCACCGGCGGTGATGGAAGCCCTCTTCCAGCAACCCTTCTACCGGCAGCTGCTGGCCGGCCGCGATGGCAACGAGCCCTTGCAGGAGGTGATGCTCGGCTATTCCGACAGCAACAAGGATTCCGGCTTCCTCTCCAGCAACTGGGAGATCCACAAGGCCCAGATCGCCCTGCAGCGGCTGGCCAACCGCCACGATGTGGCCCTGCGCATCTTCCACGGCCGCGGCGGTTCGGTGGGCCGCGGGGGCGGGCCGGCCTACCAGGCGATCCTGGCCCAGCCCAGTGGCACCCTGCGGGGACGCATCAAGATCACCGAGCAGGGGGAGGTGCTGGCCTCCAAGTACTCCCTGCCGGAGCTGGCCCTGTTCAACCTGGAGACGGTGACCACGGCGGTGATCCAGAACAGCCTGGTGAGCACCCCGGTGGACGACACCCCCAGCTGGAATGAGCTGATGGGCCGCCTGGCCGCCCGCTCCCGCGACTTCTACCGGGCCCTGGTGCATGACAACCCCGACCTGGTGGCCTTCTTCCAGCAGTGCACGCCGATTGAGGAGATCAGCAAGCTGCAGATCTCCAGTCGCCCTGCCCGGCGCAAGAGCGGCGCCAAGGACCTCTCCAGCCTGCGGGCGATCCCCTGGGTGTTCGGCTGGACCCAGAGCCGCTTCCTGCTGCCCAGTTGGTTCGGGGTGGGGGCGGCCCTGCAGGAGGAACTGGAGCGGGATCCGGCCCAGATGGAACTGCTGCGGCTGCTCTACCAGCGCTGGCCCTTCTTCCGCATGCTGATCTCCAAAGTGGAGATGACCCTCTCCAAGGTGGATATCGACCTGGCCCACCACTACGTGCAGGCCCTGGGCCGCGAGAGCCATCGCCAGGCCTTCGAACAGATCTTCCAGACCATCGCCGCCGAGTTCAGCCTCACCCGCGATCTGGTGCTGCAGATCGCGGGACACCAGCGCCTGCTGGATGGGGATCCGGCCCTGCAGCTCTCGGTTGATCTGCGCAACCGCACGATCGTTCCCCTGGGTTTTCTGCAGGTGGCCCTGCTGCGCCGCCTCCGCGATCAGAACCGCCAGCCGCCGATGAGCGAGCCAGGCAGCCCGGGCCACGATGGCCGCACCTATTCGCGCAGCGAGCTGTTGCGCGGTGCTCTGCTCACCATCAACGGCATCGCCGCCGGCATGCGCAATACCGGCTGAACCGCCAAGAGGTCACCATGGGCTCCCTGTTGCTCCCCTTCCGCCACCTCACGCCCGCCCCGCGCCTGCGGGCGGGCTACCGGCTGCTGAGCGATGGCCAGCCAACGGCGGAAGCCCTTGACGCCCTGCTGGTGCAGTCGGGCGACCGAGCCCGCGGGGCGGAGCGCTGGCAACGGGTGCTGGAGCGCAGTCTCTGGCATCTGCACATCGAAACCGAGGCCGGCCAGGTGGTGGGATTCGTGCGGGCCACCAGTGACCGGGCCCTGAACGCCAACCTCTGGGACCTCTGGGCGGATCATCACGACCCTCTGCGCGATGAATTGACGCAGGCCCTGGTGCAGGCCGCGCTCGGGCGCATGCGCCGGGAACTGCCGGGCTGCAGCATCTCCCTGTCAGCCCCGCCCTGCGCCCAGGGGGCCCTGGAGCGCTGCGGCTTCGTGGTCGACCCCAATGGCATCAGGGCCATGGGCCTTGCCCTGCGGCCGGAGCCCCACTCCTGAGCCGGGGCCATTGAGCCCGGTCAATGCCAGAAGATCCCCTCCACGGGTGTGAAGGGGATCTCCCACTCTCGGATCCTTCGGCAACCAACGAGCATGGAGGGACTCGAACCCCCGACCCTCAGAACCGGAATCTGATGCTCTA